>CANCJF010000014.1 GCA_947378245.1 Bacteroidota bacterium | reverse complement strand
CCCGGAAAATTCCCCACTTGCTGATTCAATCCCGTTAAGGCATTAAATAAGGAAGTTTTTCCAGTATTCGGGTTACCAACTAAAGCAATTTTGTTAACGTTCATCTTTTCTTGATTACAACAAAAATACAATAGTTTTAGAAAAACACTAGGCTACTTCAATCAAAGCTGCTTCATTGAGTCGAAGTGATAAGACATATCCGCCCACATTGACAGCGATTGGATCACCAAAGGGAGCACGAAAAAGTATCTCTACTTCTTGACCAACATACAAACCCATTTCAATCAACTTCGCTGAAATTGCTGATTGTTGAACGGATAGCACATGCAATATGTTTCCGCGCTTGCTTGTTGCCAAGGTTTGTTTCATGGTTTGTACTTTATAACTACAAACATAAGTTGAAAAAAAGGGAAATACTATACCACAAAAAAGGTATAATTTAGAGTTGGTTTAAATAAAGGATATTCTATAAACCTAACTGAAATGAAAGTGCCTCCTCTATCTCATTTTGTAAAATAGTATCTTCAATTTTTTCATACATTTTTGATAATCTTCTTTTATCAATCGTTCTAATTTGATGACAAAGTATAACTGAATCAAATTCTATAGATAAACCTTTTAAATCTTTCGATAAAAAAGATTCATTAGGATAAATCGTTCTACCTTCTTTCTTGGATGTTAACGGTATAACATTAATAGTATTTAACAATTCATTGATTTCATTTTCTGAAATAATTAAGACAGGTCTTGATTTCCCTTGCTCTGAGCCAATCACAGGGTCTAAATTTGCCCTAAAAATGGACCATTTATTAAATTTCTCCATCAATAAATTTAAAATCTTGATTTATTTCTTCTATATCGGATAAAAAAAGAGCATCTGATTTTACATTTCGCATGATTTCCAACTTACGATCTCTTTCAGAAATTAAATCATCAATTTCTATATGAACTTCTTTATGTGAAGCAAATTCAGGTGGTAAAGTAACAATAATCTGATTATTGTTTACCTGACAAATCATAGAGACAGTCATATTCGTTCAGTTAAATGTTAATTAAATTTAATGATTTTTATTGAAAAAGAAAAATACATCTCTTTTTATTTAATTATTAGTCGGTTTAAAGAGTGCGCTCATAAGTTCAAACGTTAAATAAACTCCTTCCCAACCCTTTCAATATGATTTATTAAATCAGGATTTGAAATCTGATGGAAAATAGAAATATCAAATTTATAAGGTAACAATAAGTCATCAATTTCATTTTCTAAGGTCTGTAATAGTGTGAGGGTTAATTTTTCACCTACCAGAGTTAAATCGATATCTGATGAAGGTTTGAAATTTCCTTTAGCCCTTGAACCATAAATGATTACACGTTCAATTTCTGGAAAACGTACTATTACTTCTTTGATTTTATTGATATCTTCCGTTGAAAGTCCAAATTGCATTAGTTTAGTTTTTGTTCCATTTTTTGCTTAAAATCAAGGAAAAGCGGAAAATATTCATTTAAAATTTTAGCGTAAATTTCATTCGCGGTACCTTCATTATAGGTATGAGAAGATTTATTTCGACTCGCTATCATATCCATCCAAGTATGAGCCTCGGTAATTAAATGTAACTGAAATGCTTCTCTTGTCGCGTCACGAGAACCAGCAACTTCAGAATTTCCTTGAAAATGTGCATAATCTTTCATGACATTCCAAGCCAATTCATGTGTATATTCAAAGCGTTGAATTAATGCCTCTTTTATCATTTCATCCAGCCACTCCCCTAATTGCGAAGTATCCGAACCAAAGGTTGTCGTAATCTGAACTACTGCTTGTTCTAATTTTGTTAACGCTTTTACATAATTTGAAAAGCGCTGCTCCCACCGAATATCTTGTTCCAAACTATTTTTATTTATTATTCGTAACCTTCAACTGATCCAATGCCATAATACGGTCCAACGATTTCTCCATACCTTCAGGAGAACCATCTAAAAAGATTACATTGCCTTTTCCTTTTTCTGCAAATTCTTTGATAGACTCCGTCCACATGGAGAACAAGATCATCGATGGATCCAAGTTCGCATCACGCATTTTTTGTGTAGCATCACTCATCCCTTGTGCCACTTCCTCACGGAATAAGGCAATCCCTTGACCTTTCAATTGTAAGGCCTGACGTTCTGCTTCTGCGGAAATTTTAATCGCATTTCCCTCCGCCTCTGCTGCTTTTGTTTTAGTAATTAATAACGCTTGACCTTCATTTTCAGCTGCAGCTTTCAAGTTGTTTGAAGCTACCACCTTCGCCATTGAATTTGTAATCTCTTCGTCAAAGGTAATGTCATTCAACTGTAAGTCAATTAAATGAAACCCCCAAGTTTCCAATGTTTGGTCTAAACTTTCTTTTACGTCGTCCACGATTTCACGACGTAATAATAAAATCTCTGCTTGTTTTTTAGTAGCTACAAAACCACGTACCGAACCTTCAATCGTTCTAATCAAGGCTTGAGAAAAGTTTTGCTGATTGACAAACTTAAAGGCTACATTTTTGATGGTTTCTTCGTCTGCGTTCAACACAGAATATACCAACATCGCTTTGAAATAAACATTTGCTTGGTCTTGCGTAATAGCTTGAAACTCCATTTCTAAGGAGCGGTTTTGAATGGAAATTTTTGTTGCAACTTTCTCTATCAATGGAATACGAAAATTCAATCCTGGAGAAAGTATACGACGGTACTTACCAAACATGGTAATGACAGAAATGGTTCCTTGTTGTACGACAACAAAAGAAGAAGCTACTAGCGCAGCGACTGGAAGTAAAACGATTAGAAATGGACTCATGAAAACGATTATAAAATATTGATTATAAAAATAATAAGTTAAATTAAATAGCGTTAGGAATTACCACAATATTCTGATTAATTTGTTTCTAGGCTTAAAACTGACTCTATCTCTTCTCGTCGAGGAGAATCTAATAGCAGTTGACTCATATAATATTTAGCAACCTTAATCTTTCCTAAATTGAGATATATAACCGCTAAATTAAGTAGAGGTTCATCAAATCTTGGACTAATAGCATGACTTTTTAAATAAAATGCAATTGCTTTATCTGTTTTACCTTGTAATGTATAGATCGTACCCAAATCATTTAATACATTCCTATTATAAGGTGCCTTTTGATAAGCTTCTTTTAATTCGTTATACACACGAACATTCTGATTGGATGTAGCATAAGCTGTGGCGCTATACCACCTTAATGGCATACTATAGGGGTCAACGGAACAGATAACACTAGAAGCACTATTCACAGATGAAATAATCTCAGACACCTGATTTCTCTGAATATTTTCATGCATTTTTTTAATGTTTACTTCTGAATTATACCTCATTCCTGATAAGACTATTAGCACAAACAATAAAACAGAAATGGTAATCTTTATAGGAAAATTATATTTTTTATGTAATACTTCTTCATGCTCGATATTCGATAATAGATACCCTAGCAATAAAAAAACAATAACCGAATGCTCTATTCTTTCTTTGGGAAAATCAAAAAAGGCAAAACAATAAAATCCTACCAATCCAGATACAATGACCAATAAATGGATACTTTTTTTATCCGAATAACAAAGAACATAGCTGAAAATCAGTATTGAAAAAAATGCAATAATTTCAAATCCCACGATCCCATATTCACAAATAAACCATAAAAAATCATTATGAGGTCGTTGGAAGGTTACATTCAAATCTTCGGCTCTCCAAATTTCATGGAGTCCAGTCTTTGGGAAATTAATTTGCCAATTTCCCCCCCCATGACCAAAGAGAGGTTTTTCAGCAATTAATTGCATCGTTTTCTTCCAAAGAACAACCCTTTCCTGATCTTCTGTTTTTGTAAATTTAAATTCGGATTTCTCTGTTTCGTATTTATTTATCACCATTTTTAGTGCTAAAAACACTCCTACATTCAATATAATCAAAAGTATGACTGATAATAAAATATAGTTAATTCGTTTAAATTGATTTTTTAATCCATATAAACTAAAAAAAACAATAATTGAAACAATTAATCCGAGCCAAACACCTCTTGACTGCAAGCATAAAATGAGAGATATATCTATTAATACGGCAATATATACATACCAACTCTTTTGTGATTTTAAGCTTGACAAGAGGTAACTAACCTTTATTATGAATAGAAGTAATATTAATGAGGCTGCTAAATTTTTATGACCATTTAAACCCGTCAAAACATAGATGTCACCTTTATAAATATTGATAAATTGTAAAAAAATTATAATGGCTACAACACAAGTAACAATTATTGAAAAATTCAACAAACTAGATAAATTCAACAATTTGATTTTAAATAGATTATATCCTAAAAGAAATGCAGAAGCGAATAGAAAAAACTTCACGTTTTCAAACAACGTTTCTTCCATATTTATAGATTGAGAAAAAGAAAAAACAAAGAATAGTAACTGTAATAAAAGCACAGTTGTAATTATTCTAGCTGGCAGAATTATTTTTTTTAGATAAAAACTTATACCTAGAAAAAAAACGGAGAAAAAAAGAAGTCGAATAGTAAGCGTTTGATCTAATGTGTTTGGTGAAATTATCAAAGATGAAATCACCAAACAATAAACAAGAAAATGATTTAGTTTAAGCCCAAACATAGTTGCTTACTCCACGCTAATCTTTTCATTATAAACTCGATTGTCTATTTGCAATGAAACGATATAAATTCCAGGATTAATAGACAAATGGTTTTCCGAATTTTCAAGCGTATGCTGGTATATCATTTTACCTTGTAAATCTGTTATTGTATAATCCCCTAAATACGGTTTTTCGTCAATTGTAATAGAGAAATTACCAGAAATAGATGGATTTGGGAAAATATTCAATGCAGCATTCATCGATAATTTAGGAACAGAAACCACATCAGTAACAGAGCGAACAGAAAGAATCTCTTGTGATATAATCTGATACTTGGAATTCATTAATAATACTTTGTAATCTCCATCAAGAACATTCTTGTCAACGTTTACTCTCACAACTACAGAATCTGAATTATAAGAAAGAATCGTATTTAATGCATTACATTCATCTTGAAACTCAAAATATAAACCTTTAAGGTTTTCTTCATTCAAAATAACATTATCCATTTTCAACGTAAAATCATACGACTTACCGGATGAAACAATGGAAGGCTGTATTTGATAAATAAATGGATTTTTACCTTTTACTTTAAATTCATTGGAAGTAACAAAAACACCATCCTTATTACTTTCAAAATAGATTTTATAATTTCCTGAATTAACAAGAGGACTAATAAAACAAGACAACGTTATCGTTTCATTCGATATATTTGATACATAAACTGGTGTTTTTACGTCTGGTTCGAAATACACATAAATTTCCTTGATATCGTTTATTATATCTATATCACCACTTTTTTGAACCTTAATATTACTTGTATTATTAGTAAGAAAAGCACTGCTATCTTTAATCGAGAAAATAGGAGCATTTTCATTGATGACTTCAATGCTATTTTTGAACGAGCCTATTAAGACATCATAGTATGAATAATATTTTTTAAATAATGACGAGGAGTAAAATCCTGAAGCAATATTTTTAGGAACATATAAATCAAAATCTATGGAGTTATTGTTCATGGATTTATCTATCTCTACTACAACTGTACTACTTCCCTGACCAAAATTTATAGCTAAACTACTACTTGCTTGCGCAAAATTAACGTTTAAGCCTTGAAGTGAAATGTGATTATTTTTTCCTGCATACACCTTAATTGGGAAATTTATGATCGTAGGGATTGGATTAGAATTTATAATTATAGCATTTTCAAAATAAACATATTCATTATTATAAAAGAAATATAGAGGATAGCTTCCATTATAAACGTAATAAGGAATCTCTATTTCGCAAACTAACTGATTTGAGGATGTAATTGTAGATGATGCAGCATAAAACTCATCATTAAAATAAGAGCCAACAACTGTATTTGAAGCACTTTTTAAATCAAAATCTTGATTAAATGTAACACGAAATTGAAGTGTATTCGAAGCACTGTTCAAAGGTTGTACTGAAGTAATCATAACCTTTTTATCTCCTTCAATATACAATGATTTTCTATAATCATTAATTGATATTGAATAATCAATATCGTTTTCTATTCTAGGGAAATAAACTCCAGAAATAATATCAGTTGGAATTTCAAACGTAGCATCTAAATCTGTCTCAGAATTTACATAGATAGAGTTGGCCTTGATTTGAATCGTCGGACTAGCTTGATAATTATTTAAACTTACTACAGTCTGACTCGCCTGACTCGATTTGAAATGAGTTTTTAAACCTGAAAATTTTACAGTTAGTTTACTCCCCTTTTTAACACTTTTTTTGTCTATCGATACTAGTTCTGCTTGATCATCATTATAAACTAATAAAGCCTTTTCTAGAGTATAGGTATTGGAACTATTATCTGAAATAGTTAAATCATAAAAATTTGAGGAAAAATAATCTGAACTCTTAATAGTTAACTTGACTACATCCTTACATAAAAATTCTTTTTTTTGAATAACGATAAAGTCTGAACCATACTTATTTGAAAAGGAGAAAGAATATGCTTTGTTTAAAAAATCTACATCTACACATTTAACTGTAATAGTTGAAATTACTTTTGAATCCACTTTTTTAGGATACGATGAAATAATTTTTTGAGAGATTGAGAAAAATGTAAGTAATAGAAATGTAAGTAACGATAATAATATTTTCATAAGAGGTTCATTATTTGACTATAAAATTAATACAATTTTCTTAATCAGTTTTTGCGGTATTTCACCTCACATAATCCTGTTTCAACACCAATATATACTGATCATTATCTATTTTTCGATATCCTTGTTCGTAACAAAAGAAATATTGTCCGCCTTTTTGGGTAGTATAAATATTCGTAAAGTAATGAAAATTAAATCCTTCTTCCGCTAAACGTATACCATCAACGGTAACTTTCCCGGTTGGGTTACATTTCTCTAAAATCCTTCTGTTTTTGCGTAATATTCCATTGATTCGACGAACGTATTTGTTGGCGTCCTCATTTTGACGGTTGTTAAAGGCATTTCTACAATAATCGGAACAAAATTTTTGATCCTTTCTCCCGCGTAATTTGTCTTTACATTCCAGACAGATACGTTCACTCATAACACTAGGTAATTAGGCGTTTACGGATGCAATGTTAACATTAATTAACAGCAAAACCAAGTAAAAAACCACCAAATATTGACAACTTTGCGATAAGAAATTACCCAAATTATGTCTTCGTTAGAAAATGATATCTTAAGTCCTGCTGAAAGTTTAAGACTTTTGGCTGACAAAATTCAAATGGAAAATCACATCGTGCAATTGCTTCGCAAAGAAATGAGTAAAGTGATTGTAGGTCAATCGTATATGGTCGATCGTTTACTGATTGCGTTGTTAGCAAATGGACACGTATTATTAGAAGGTGTGCCAGGTTTAGCAAAAACATTAGCAATAAAAAGTTTGGCGCAAGCTTTGGATGCTACGTTTAGTCGTATTCAGTTTACGCCCGACTTACTTCCAGCGGATGTGAGCGGTACGCAGATGTACAACCAAAAAAGTGAAACTTTCAGCGTGAAGAAAGGTCCTATCTTTGCCAATTTCGTGTTGGCAGATGAGATCAATCGTGCACCGGCAAAAGTACAAAGTGCATTGTTGGAAGCGATGGAAGAACGTCAAATTACGATTGGTGATGAAACGTTTCTCTTACCAAATCCATTTTTAGTATTGGCAACGCAAAATCCAATCGATCAAGAAGGAACGTACATGTTGCCAGAAGCGCAGGTTGATCGTTTTATGTTGAAGGTGGTGTTGGACTACCCTAAAATGGAAGAAGAAAAATTGATTATCCGCGCGAATGTGCGTAAAGAAGGCTTGGAGAAAATTTCCAAAACACTTTCTACTTCGGATATCCTTCGTTTACGCGAACTAACACGCGAAATTTACCTAGACGAAAAAATAGAACAATACATTGTGGACTTAGTTTTCGCAACGCGTAATCCAACAAAATATGGATTGCCAAATTTGGAAACCTTGATTTCTTTTGGTTGTTCTCCTCGTGCAAGTATCAATTTAGCATTGGCAGGTAAAGCGCATGCTTTCTTGAATAACCGTGCATTTGTGATTCCAGAAGACATTCGTGCAGTTGCTGTAGATGTGATGCAACACCGTATTGGATTAAGTTACGAAGCAGAGGCAGAAAACATGACTGCGAAGAAAATTATAGAGGCTGTTATTAATCGTGTGGATGTACCATAATTATATGAACTTTTTCTTTCTCCCTTGAGGGAGGATTGAGGAGGGTGACAAATTCCTACTTTTCTAAAAATATTCATGACCACAACCGAACTACTCGAAAAAATTCGTCGTATTGAAATAAAAACGAAAGGACTAACCAAACAGTTCTTTACAGGTCAATACCATTCTTCGTTCAAGGGGAGAGGTATGACCTTTAGTGAAGTGCGCGAATATCAGTTGGGGGATGAGGTACGTACGATCGATTGGAACGTTACAGCACGTTTTCGCAGTCCTTATGTGAAAGTGTTTGAGGAAGAACGCGAATTGGTGGTGATGTTGTTAGTGGACATTTCTGGTTCGACCAATTTTGGAACGGGTGGAAAAACAAAAAAAGAATTAGCACTGGAATTAATGGCCGTATTGGCTTTTTCTGCGATTGAAAATAACGACAAAGTAGGAGCCATGTTTATTTCAGATGGTGTAGAGAAATACATCGCTTCTGGAAAAGGAAAGAAACATGTCTTATATATCTTACGCGAATTCATCGAATTTGAAGCGAAAAGCAAAACAACCAACTTGGTGAAAGGCTTGGAGTTTTTTAGAAACTGTATGAAAAAACGCACAGTATGTTTTGTGATTAGCGATTTTATTGATGAACATCCGATGGAAAGTGCTTTGGCATTGTTGAAACGTAAACACGACATGATTGCCTTGCGTATCCAAGATGAAGCGGAGTATATTTTACCAGATTTAGGTTTAATTCAACTTTACAACGCGGAAACAGGAACCACCAATTGGGTGAATACTTCCGATAAAAAAACACGTCAACGGTTTGAAGAACAAGCAGTAGCACACAATGAAACAGTGACGGCACTTTTTAAACGCATTGGCGTACAACAAGAAGTGTTGAATACATCGGAAGATTACATCCCGAAATTAGTGCACTTATTTCAACGACATAAAAAATGAGGAAAGGGTTTTACATCGTGGTTTTGTGTTTGTTGTCCTACGTTGCTGTAGCGCAACCAAAAGCGTATGTGCGAAGAAATTCCTTTTTAATGGGTGAACAAACCGAACTTATCTATGAAGTGAAAGGAGTCAAGAATTCGGACAAACTTTCTTTCATTCCACAACAGAAAAAAATTACAGGTGCCAAAGGAATCGAAATCATTGGAGTATTTCAAGATACGCTCATCCCATCCGGTAAAGATTTTACTTGGCAAGGATCCTACACCATTACTGCGTGGGATTCTGGTCGCGTTATAATTCCGGAAACTACCATCCTCGTAAATGATTCCGTTCTTAAATTGAGTGCGCTAAATTTATTTATTAAAACTCCAACAATCAAAGAAGGGAAAGGCTTATACGACATCAAAGAAGGATTTGAAGAGGTTCCTTCGAGTACTTACCTGTTCTTCCAAAAACACTGGGGGTGGATTGTAGGTGGTTTATTGCTTATCCTTGGAATCATTCTCTATTTCAAATTCAGAAAGAAAAAAGAAAAAATCATTCCTGAAATTACATTGTCATTAAAGGAAGCAACTATCAAAGAAATTGATGCCTTGTTTGAAAAACGTTTGTGGGAACACGAAGGATTGAAAGAACATTATTTCCAATTATCGTTGATACTACGCACCTATTTAGGGAAACGCTACACGTTATCCTTGATGGATAAAACAAGTTACCAAATTGAAGTATTATTGGGTCAATTGAATCTGCATCATTCCTTACAAACTGAAATTAATTTAATGCTGAATCAAGCTGATTTAGTAAAATTTGCGAAGTCATCTCCAGATATTACCGAGGTAACGCGAAGCATTCAACGTGCAAAAGATATTGTCACTAAAACAAGTAAATTCGGTGAGTAATTTATTAACCATACAACTTGGGAATTACGAATTCTTGTCGCCGCATTGGTTGTGGCTACTCTTGCTTGTGCCGTTTTTCTTGTGGCGTGTGTTTGTGAAAGATCGCTTGAAAAAAGGTGAATTGGTTTTTTCTAAATCAGAAACGGAACAAGCTTCCTTAGAATTGCCTTGGATTGCAATGGTTCGTAAAGCGATTTTTTATGCCTATGCACTCATAGTTGTTTTGTTAATCATCGCTTTTGCGCGACCTTATAATTGGAAAAGTACCGAAGCATTTGATCATAAATACAAATATGGAATCGACATCATTTTAGCAATGGATATTTCTGCTTCCATGTTAGCTAGAGATTTCGAACCGGATCGTTTGGCGGTTTCCAAACAAATGGCAAAAGAATTTGTCGACGGAAGAGTTGGCGATCGAATAGGCTTAGTAGTTTATGAAGGAGAGGCATACACTGCTTGTCCTGCGACCTTAGATTATGAAATATTGAAAGCGCAAATAGAAAATGCGCAACCAGGAAATTTGGAAGGTGGAACTGCCATAGGAACAGGATTAGGTACAGCAGTTACGCGCTTGAGAAACGATAGCATCAAATCGAAAGTAATCATCTTACTAACGGATGGAAGTAATAATTCTGGGACTATTTCTCCGGAAACAGCAGCAAATTTAGCCCGACAAAAGCATGTGTGTGTCTATACGATTGGTGTTGGTTCGATGGGGACGGCCCCTATGCCAATGATGACTCCAATTGGAATTCAATATGTTGATACACCTGTTGAAATCGATGAAGAAACATTGAGAAATATTGCTAATATAACCGGGGGGAGCTACTTTAGGGCTACAGACGAACAAAGTTTGCGTGATATTTATAAGTCGATTGATAAATTAGAGAAACAAAAAATCGAGCAGAAAAATTACAACTCAGAACCACCAACGTCACCTGAACCATTTATCATTACTGCTTTAATCTTATTATTTGCCACCTTAGTTGTTAAACGCATTGTATTAAAAACCAATGAATAAGTCGAAATATACCTATCCAATAACACAATTAGTGAAGAAGATATTCTTGTTCGAAGGGATATTTATTGCTGTTTGTTTGGTGCTTGGTGTTGTGATTAAAGCATTGGATTTTAAGAAAGCATGGGCGAAAGATCTTGTTCCATCAGCTATGCAAGAGGATGCGAAAGAACTTGCTCAAAGTTATGTGAATCAATCCATCGATGTTAGTTTGTTACATCCTGCATATTTACTTGTACTCCTTTTGATACCTGTGTTTTTCGGGATAGAATGGGGCTTTATGCGTTGGAAAAATAAGAAAATTAATGCTTTAGGCTCAGTTCAAACACAAGCTATATTATTGCCTGAGATACAGGTGAAACCCTTGTTTTGGAAGTATTTTTGGTTGAGAAACACCTTATTTTTCTTGGCTTTTGCATTGGCGCAACCCATTTTTGGAGAAGGAAAAGTAACAACGAAAGGTAGAAATGCAGAAATTCTAATAGCCTTAGACATCTCCAATTCGATGAATGTGCGCGACATTAATCCTACAGAATCGCGTTTATCGATTGCAAAACGTTCCTTGATTCAATTAATCAATTCCCTACGTGGTGAAAAGATTGGTATTTGTGTGTTTGCAGGGAATGCTTATGTGCAATTGCCTTTAACCGGCGATTACGATGCGGCGAAAATGTATGTCAATGAAATCGAAACAGACATGGTTTCGCAACAAGGAACAAATATTGGGGAAGCGTTATTGAACTCAGCGCGCATGTATTCTAAAGCGAAAAATGCTAAGCTATTATTATTGGTGACCGATGGAGAAAACCACGAAGGAGGCATTGATGAATCGTTGAAAATCTTAAAAGACAATCAGGTTCAGTTAGCAATATTAGGTTTAGGAACAAAACAAGGAGGGTATGTTCCAAACGATCCATACAAAACTGAATTTGGCTACAAAATCCTCGAGAATGGTAAAAAAGTCGTTTCGAAATTGAATCCAAAGATGCTGGCAGAAATAGCACAAAAAGCAAATGGATTTGCCGTAACAAGTGCAAGTAGTTTTCCTGATTTAGAAAACATTGTGGATCAAATACGCAATTTAAAAACAGGAGAATCCGAAGTGAGCGATGTGGAGGTTAAACAAAATTGGTATCAAATCCCATTGTTTTTGGGGATTGTTTGCTTATTGTTTTATTTGGGTTTATTTAAAAAAATTAAAATGTAGTTGCCCGTCTGAGCGGAGTCGAAGACAAAACGAAATAAATAATGGGAAAATATATCGTAATAGTATTTTTAGTAGGACTTACCTCAATGATGAGTTTCTCCCAATCTTGGCGTTCTAATTTAGAAACTGCTCGTAAAAAATATGCAGCAAAAGATTATTCTGCAGCATACAAAACGTATCAGCAGTTAGCAAAACAACTTCCTTCAACCATAAAGTTAGATGCTGAAATCGGTCAAGCGGCATACAAAGCAGGTGATTTTGCAAAGGCTTCTAGTTATTTCTCCAAACAGAAAAATACTGCAAACACAAAAAAAGCAAGACTGAACCACAATTTAGGGAATGCGTACATGCAGCAAAAAAATTACCAGAAAGCGATTGAAGCTTATAAAGAATCGTTACGTCGCAATCCAAGCGATGAAAAAACGCGTTACAATTTAGCCTTGGCGATGCAGAAGCAGAAAAATCAACAAAGAAATTCGCCAAAAAACGATAAAAATAAGCAAGAACCGAAACAAAATCCTCCAAAAAACGATAAACCAAAAGAGGATAAAAAGGATCAGAAAAAACCCGAGGAAGCAGACAAGCAATTGAAGCAAAATGCAACGAATCGAATGTTGGATGATTTGATGAAGAGAGAATTAGATACAAAAGAAAAACACAAAGGAAAACCAACTAAAAACACAAGTGAAAATGGTAAAGATTGGTAAACTAACAGCATCGATCATTGCTTTATTAATTACAGTTAGTAGTTTCGTTTATGCCCAAAAACCAAACGTTCAACTATCTGTAAATGTGAAACCTATTGAGGTAGGTCAAATGGTTGCTTTTACGGTTAAGTCGAATGTGAATGGAAATATTTCCATCAATTTACCCGCAACTTTTACGGAGGCAGGAGTCATGAACGGGATGGAACAAACCATGGATGGGAATGGGAACATGATTATTTCAATATCCTATACTCAACAAGGGGTCTTCACAAAGCCTGGAAAATATACAATTACAGCAAGTGTTAAAGACAAAACTAAATCTTATAAATCCAACGAACTAGCAGTGGTTGTTCGCAAAAAAGGAGAAGGGAAAACAAAGAAGAATTACGAGCAATCTGACGAAGATATTTCGAATCATAATTTAAAAGAAGCTGTTTTTGGGATCATACAAAAGTCGAAACGCAAGATTTATGAAGGAGAACCACTTATTTTAGAGTCGAAAATTTTTTCTAAAGTAAACGTTACAAATATTATTCAATACGTACCTTTTAGCATCAAAGGAACCGTTGAATCTTTTGATATAGAAAAAACAGATAATGTTTCTTTGAATCGAGAAACCTATAAAGGAAATACCTATTTGACTTTTTCATATGGGAAACAATTAGTTTTTCCTGCGACTTCAGGGAAATATATTATTAAACCATTTTCGATGGTACTTCGTTACAATAATGGTGGATTTTTTGACAACGATTTTCAGTTAGAATCGAATGCTACGTATGTGGATGTCCTTCCTCTACCAGCAGGAGCACCGAAAGATTTTAATGGCGGTGTAGGTAAATTTTCATTATCGAGTTCGCTATCTAAAACTGCAGCTAAAGTGGGTGATATTTTAACTTTTACCGTGAAAGTAAGTGGAAAGGGAAATATGCATGCCATTTCAAAACCGAAAATCAATTTACCTGCAAACTTGACATTATATGGTGATCCAGAAATTAAAGAAGAACTTGATTATACAGAAGATGGAGTAGAGGGTGATAAAACATATAAATTCTTTGTTAAAGTGCTTCATGGAGGAAAGGTTGAAATGAATCCTATTTCCTTGAGTTATTTTGATCCATCCATTAAAAAATATGTGACACTGAAAGAAAAAGCAATTGCATTAGACCTGGAAGGAGAAATTATTACATCACAAGTAGAAGTTACAGATTCAGTGAATGTACAAGGGGGCGAAGAAGTACTAGCAGTTCCAGTTTCAGATGAAAAATTAGCCGCTAAAGAAGCGGTTCCAAATTCAAAACTTTGGATAGCACTTTTGGGCAGTTTGGTACTCCTTTTAGTAGGAATCATTTACTTTTTATTACGTAAACGCAAAACCATTATACCTGTAAATACAACTATTGAATTGGAAGAAAATACTTTTGTAGAACCGCAACCTATTCTCGAAAATACTGGTTCTATTCTTTCAGATGCGCAACGTCTAGCTAATCAAGGTGATTACAAAGCTGCGTATGGTACACTTTCTAAATCTCTTACGAAGAACCTTCAGCAAAAATTAGGTATTTCAATGGAAATGCTAACTAATGATGAGTTGATTGATCGTATGAAATCATTTGGTATTTCTGCATCGATCATCGAGGATTATTTTTGGTTAATTCGTACTTGTCAAGAAGCAGAATACACCATTTGGGATACCCATGCCAATTGGGATGAAGTAGTAGCTAAGGCGAAAGGATTATTTAATGAACTAAATTAATCATTTCGTTTTTTTAACCAGTTGGGGAGCAATATCGAACCAATGAGAAGGTAGGGAAAATACGAGATAAGTCGCCAAATAACTGCAAGAGCAACGATTAACAAAATCGACGAACTAAACTCACCCATTAATTCACCAAAAGCGAATTCTGCAATACCGCTTGCACCAGGAGTTGGGCTGATTAACATAAAAATCCATAGCACTAATTGTTTTCCTAAAATAAAGATGTGGTTGAAAAATGAGATGGGTAAAAAGGCAGCCAAAACACAGTTAATCACCAAATAACGACAAGTCCATGAAAGAACCGTTGCACCAAAGCTTCCCAACCAAAAACGCTTATTTTCTTGTTTCATTTCTGTGGATGTAAGATGTAAATCGTGCTGTAAACTCAGCATTTTTTCTTGAAATTTATTCAAAAACGGAAGTCGACACAATTTATATAAGAGCTGACCAATTGCTTTTGGATATAGAAAAACGCTTATAAAAAGCAGAACACAAACCAGTGCAATAATTCCGAATCCACCCCAAAACACCAAAGAAATGCTTTTATCAACCCAAGTCGCATTTGGAAAAAGGAGGTCGGACGAAATAAAGAAAAACACAAATGGGATTAATAAAATGAAAAAGAGATTGTCTAGCAAGGCGGTAATCATCACAATGGCCGTCGAGCGACCCAAATTAATTTTTTCCTTGTTCAGAATAAACATCGCAACCGTAGCGCCGCCAACAACTCCAGGAGAAAGCGCTGAGGCAAATTCCCAAAGTAAAATGACATTAAAGGCCTTTTTCCAGGTTAATTGTTTTTTGGTTAGAATTCGAATTCGCAACATGTAGGCAAAATCGCGACCAACCATGCATAAAATTGCAAGAAACAACCAAAATATAGAAGACGAAGTCCAAGAAATTTCAGTGATAATGTCGTTTAACTCTTCTTGTTTGAATGTTCCGTTTTTGCATGAATAAAATTCTTGGGAATCACTATAATCAATCTTGTTATTGTGGTTTACATCCTTCCAGCAATGTGTTCCTTGTTGCGTTGTTTGAATGAAGTGAGTTTGGTTTAAACTATTGAATAATAGATAGCCTGTGATGCTCAAACCAAAGAGAATCGCAAGGTAAATTTTCCAAGAAGCGAAGGCGGAATTCATGCGGTAAAAGTAATATTCTATTGTTATAAATTTTGATACTTATACGAATTAGTTTAAATTTGTATAAATGATTAATAGGTAGTAAAATGACAGAAATAACACTTAAAATTCCGGATGCTAAACTTACTTTCTTTATGGAATTAGTGAAAAATCTAGGATTTGATTTTACTATTCCTGTTGATGCTATTCCAGAGGAACATAAAACAATTGTTAGAGATCGTATCAAAACGGCTAAAAAAGAAGACTATATTTCTTGGGAAGAAGCTAGAAAGCAATTGAAAGTAAAATAAATGAAATTTCAATTATCTTTAGATAAACGTGCTATAGCAGATATTCAATCAGCTATTGATTATTACAATGCGCAATCTTTAGGTTTAGGAGAAAAATTTGAAAAGTATTTAGATAAATATTTTTTGACTCTCTCAAAAAATCCTTTTTTTCAATTAAGGTATGATGAAATTCATTGTTTACCATTGAAAAAATATCCTTTTATGGTTCATTTTAGTATAAAAAATCAAGAAGTATTAATTCATGCTGTTTTGCATACAAGATTAGATCCAAGTAAAAATTGGGTTAAATAATTCATTATCATATATTTTTTTGCAACGATTAATTCACTTATTCGTATCAAATAATGCAACGAATAGATAATTTGCGTCGAATAATACCTATATTTAACGCATATTATGCAACGAATAAAATCATATATCTATCAAAAACCAGATTGGCCACACTTCACATGGCGCAATGATCTATTAATTCCACTGTTAAGCGAAGTTCGCAATTTGCAAGGTCGTTTGATGGGTAAAATGGAAACGCTTGGTTTTCAGTTGAAAAACGAAGCAATGTTGGATACCTTGACATTAGATGTACTAAAGACATCTGAAATAGAAGGTGAATTTTTAGATTCAGAGGAAGTTCGCTCTTCCATTGCACGTCGATTAGGAATTGAATACGTAGGTGCGGTCGATTCTGAAAGAAATGTAGACGGTGTCGTTGAAATGATGTTGGACGCGACACAAAATTGTTTCAGTAAATTAACCAAAGAAAGGTTGTTTGGCTGGCATGCATCCCTTTTTCCAACAGGTAGAAGTGGAATGTATAAAATTAAGGTAGCAAATTGGCGCGAGGATACTAATGGACCAATGCAAGTTGTTTCAGGAGCGTTAGGTAAAGAACGAATTCACTTTCAAGCCCCGAATTCAGTTCATATTGAACAAGAGATGAAGCGCTTTTTAGAATGGTATAATGAAGAAAATCAATTGGATTTAGTACTAAAAGCATCTTTAGCTCATCTTTGGTTTATAACCATACATCCTTTTGAAGACGGAAATGGAAGAATAGCGCGCGCATTGACAGATATGTTATTAGCGCGATCCGATAAAAGCAATCAACGTTTTTACAGTATGTCTGCTCAAATTAGAGTAGAACGTAAAAATTATTATGAGATACTTGAAACTACGCAACAAGGTTCATTGGATATTACACGTTGGATGTGTTGGTTTTTAGATTGTTTAACCCTTACATTGAAAAATTCGGAGGAGCTATTAGGTCGCATTTTATTTAAAGCTCACTTTTGGAATCAGTACAATGAAATTAAAGTGAACGCGCGTCAGAAAAAAATATTAAATAAATTATTGGATAGTTTTGAAGGAAAATTAACTTCCTCTAAGTGGGCAAAAATAGCTAAGTGCTCCAAAGATTCAGCAGTACGTGATATCAATGAGTTAGTAGTACACGGAATTTTAATAAAAGAAGAAGCTGGAGGAAGAAGTGTCAGTTATCGGTTGAAGGAATAGCATTATAACTACCTCCCCTTTTTCAAATCCAACACCACCTCAATATCCCAATTTGGGCGGACCGTAATCGTTTCGTTGGACCAGCGAGTTTCTTCTGCTTGTTTTTTAAGTATCAAACTACCAGTATCCCAGCGACCATTTTTGTTTTCGTCTAAGATAAAACGAACGTTGTAATCGCCTTTTTCTAAGTATCCAAAGGTGTACGTTTTTTCATTGGCTTGTTTGATGTGAGATTCAATCAGTTTTGTCCCTTGAAACAGTTCGATGATGGTCCCAGTAGGAATGGAATCTATTTTTGCGATGACGTTTCCAATTTGTTTTTCTTCCATTAGTGTAATTGGAAGTTCAGTTTTGTAATTTCCAGTGTAGTTTTTAAAACGAAGTGAGTTATTTAAAAATTTTACTTTCAGGTTTTTAAATTCGTTTTTAGGAAGTTGGATCGCGATGGAATTTTCCGTGTTTTTGACAATTTGGATCTTCAATGGAAGTGTATCATTCGTAAATACTTGGATGGAATCTTTATTGAAACTGGACACCAAATCTGAAAAATAGATGACTATTGGTTGATTTGGAAGTTGTTTGTTATTCGACCAAAAACGAGGTGCTTTCTGTTTTTCTTTTACCTGCAAACGGATATATGCACTGTCTTTGGAAGTTGCTGTATGTATATGTAATGGAAGTGTATCTAATTGTTGTAAGTCTGTAAACAAGCTCAAGGAATCCGTGCCATGTTGTTGAATATAAGGTGCTATCTCTTTGTCTTTTAAAAAGAAACGAGCAGATTTTAGTTCGTTTGTCGCGCCAAGTATGATTTGATTTGGCCCCACAAAACTTGCAGTGCGTATCAAGCGTTTAGGCGTTGGAGGGAACATTAAAATCGGAATAGTATCATTTGTGTTTTTGGAGATGTTTACTGCTTGTTTGGTGAAACCAACATTTTCAAATGCTTGAGGAATCAAATCTTTACTTTTATCATCAAAAGCAATCACATGATATTTTCCTGGTTTCAAATAAGAGAATGTAAAGGATCCTTTGTCGTTGGTGGTTGTAAAATAATTTGCTTTTTGACTAAAATTAGTAGCAGTATCCGCTAACAAACACACATTCATCTTCGCAAGTGGTGTACGTTTCAAAGCATCTAATACGATTCCGGTATAGCTCAAAGAATCAATCCAACTACCCGTTGAAAAAACATAGCTCATCAGTGTGTCATTCCCTTCGTGGATATCCTTAATGGTTTTATTGAAATAAATCGCGTAGGTTGTTTCTTTTTTAAGCTCTCCTTTGATTTTAAGAATCAATTCTTTGTCCTTGGCAACTGCTTCTAATTTTACATCAGAAGGAATAATAAACATGGTCGAAGTTGGCTCGTTTAATTTGTAGAATTCATTCAACTTAAAATGGATTTCCTTTGACTGAAATTGGGTCGTCATTGCTTTTGGGGTGCTTGAAACCACTTGTGGCGCGCGTACATCTTTCGGACCACCATCGATTGAACCTTGAAGCGCGCAGCTATACGTAACGCTTCCAAGAAGTATTAAAAATAAGAACTTAACCACTTGCATAATTTTTCTAAAAATATAAGATCTGTTTGACTAAAATCATTGTATTTATCGCTGTCTACATCCAAAACGGCAACAACGTTTTCTCCCTTGAAAATGGGAATAACGACTTCACTTTTGGAATCATTGCTGCATGCAATATGACATGGAAATGTATTTACATCTGTCACTAATTGGGAAGTAGCTTGTTCCCATGCTGTTCCACATACTCCTTTTCCTTTTGCAATTCGCATACAAGCAACCGTACCTTGGAAAGGTCCCAATACAAGACTTTCATTTTCGACCAAATAAAAACCCACCCAAAAAAATCCGAATTGTTGTTTTAAAGCGGCAGCTATATTGGATAGAACAGCAATTAAATGCGTTTCATCGCCTACTAATGCTTGAATTTGAGGAAGTAATGAAGCGTATTGTTCTTTACGTGTATTGCCAGTAAGGGAGAAATTTTCTGCCATAAACCAAAGATAAAGGTTATTCTTTGAACAAGCTATATTTTCTTACCTTTGACTATCAAAACAATGGCTTATTGGAGATGCATTCTACCTATGAAAAATCACATTTTCAAACATATTTAGAAGAATTATTAGCAATTCCTTCTTCGGATATTTTGGTGCATTGTTCTCCCGAAAATAAGCAACTGATTTACCTCGAAAAACCAACGATTACATCGATTTCAATTACATTAACTCCTGAATGGAAGCGTTTATTAGCTTTTGCTTCATCGGTACATAAGTCTGCAGATACACATACGCTTTGTTTATCTATTGATACAGTTTCACTGAAAGAGCACCAACAGACTCCTATTTGGTTAGTCCCATTAAGTTATCGAGTGCATAGAAATTCGAATAGATTAGAAATTTCATTCGAATTAGAAGACGCATTTCTAAATCCTTATCTTTCGATTGAATTTAAAAAAAATCACGACGCTTCATTAGAAAACAAAGCTCTGGAGACCTTTGAATCGAAAAATGAATATGTATATCATCAACTCATAGCCTCTCACTACTCCATCTCGGAAGTAACTATTGTCGGAAATTTTCATCATCATCGTTTTTTAATGGTGAAAGAACTGGAAGAACTTCAAACACAAATCCCGAGTGAATTGGTGCAATCAATCCTTGGAAATGAAATTACATCAACCGTTCCCCGAATTTCTTTTGACGAGGGAAATCTTTCACCTTTAGATCTTGATCAACAAAACGTCATTCAATTCCTTGAAAACCATAATTTGGTGGTGGAAGGTCCACCAGGAACCGGAAAATCAGAATTAATTACGAATATTTTAGGGAAGCGCTTAACGTCAACTTCCAGTCAATTAGTTGTTTCCGAAAAGAAAACGGCCTTAGAGGTCATTGCTAAAAAATTAGCTAAAAATGGCTTAGATCCTTACACATTTGTACTCACGAGTGAAACGCGTTCGAAAGAGTTGATCGCGAAACTTATAAGCACATGGAAATTACTTGAAATCAACCTTCAGGATGTTCGTCAGCCCTTGTATGTGGGGCAACAAAAACGGGTGAATTTGCAACTTTTATTAGATAAATTAACAGCAAAAGAATTGGTTGGTGGAATTTCATATAGTACATTTTTAGGAATGCTTTCAGGAAAAGATCTCTCACAGGTACCATACGTTTCACATGCTCCAGCGCTAAAAGATTGGTTGCAAGATGTCGAAAAGATTACAAAATTTTACGCACAACATTCCTATTTAAACACATTAAAATACTTCCAAAAAAAGTGTTTCGATTCATCCGTTCATTTGGATGAAGTCATTGGAGCATTTATCACGGAAGGTACGTTTCTACATGAGATATTTGGTGTTATCACAATTTCCGAAGTAGAACAATTACTATCCGAAGTAGTTTATGCACAAATCATTGAAAACGAGGTTGTCAAAAAACAGTTTACGCTTTTTGAAAAAGATGCAACGCGTAAAAAGTTTAAAAAACTGTACTTTGAACTTCAAAAAAAACAGAAAGAACTGGAGCTGTTAAAAGCAGAAACTTTTGTTTGGAAATTGTTTCCGACAGAAATCCAATTAAAAACTTGGGAATCCAATTTAACGAATGGTTCTTGGTGGTTGCGCAAAAAAACACGTAAGCAAATTTCACATCAGCTAAATGATACAAGCATACCCCTCCTTGATGTAATTCAAAAAGCACGTGAATTTCTTCAAGTAAAAACAGAATTTTCAAAACTTGAAATTGATTGTTTGAATTTAGGCGTTCAACCGGTAAGCTCAGAATTAGAAAGTATTTATTCATGGGTCATCCAATGGGAAAGTAACGAACTTTCAAAATTGAAAGAGGCTTCCAAACGTTCGGTGGAAGATCGCGTCCAATTAATAGAGAATAATCACCGAATCAAGCAATTTCTTCAAATTGCACGTACATTTTTCATCATTTCTCCTCAAGAGTCATACCTCGATTTTGGTCAAAACATACGCGCGACATATACCCATTCACTTCCTTTTTCAACATATTTGAACCAGCTTTCTTCTTCGATGTATGGCATCATACAACAAGCAACTACGTTTGAAGAATTAGAACAGTTGATCTTGAAATCACATTTAGTTCAATTGGAGAATTTATTTCCCATGTTACGTAGTTTCTCAGGGGAAGAACTAGGTCGTAAATTAGATGAAATAATCGAGCTTGAACGTATCGATCAAGAGGCATTTGTATCATTTATTCATGCACAGCGAGCTGCACGTTTTCATACATTTCATCGTATTTTACAAACACCAAACAATAAATTATCTGTTGCTGACAAAGAATTAAAAGCACGATTAAAAAAAGGAAAGTCATTGTTGGTCAAGGAATTTGCTAAAACGAGACACACTAAATCTATCCGTGAATTGTTGAATTCGGATGCTAAAGAATGGATAGAACTCCTCATTCCCATTTGGTTATGTACACCCGGACAAGTAGCTACTTCCTTCCCTATGTCTACTTCATTTTTTGAATTAGTGATTTTTGATGAGGCGAGTCAATTGCCATTGACACATGCGCTAGGCGCGTTACAACGAAGTGCACGCGCATTGGTGTGTGGTGATAGTAAACAGATGTCGCCCGGCAGTTATTTCTCTAAAAAAACGGAACAAATAGATGTATTACATCATGCTTCCTATTATTGGAAATCAACGACATTGACACACCATTATCGAAGTGAGCATCCTATGTTGATAGAATTTTCAAACAAACATTTTTATGGGAATCAGTTGATTTCGTATCCTACTGCATTAAAAAATGATTCTCCCTTTTCCTTGCACTACTGTGCAGAAGGAAGATTCATAGACCGTAAGAATGAAAAAGAGGCTAAAGAAGTCGCAAAAATGGTTGAAAAGCACCTTTTAACAAGCTCTGAATCTATCGGTATCGTCGCATTTTCTCAGGAACAATTGACTTGTATTTGGGAACAGTTACCTTTAGCTGTTCAAGAGCAAATCACTGAAAAAATAGCTTTAGGCAATGGTTTTTTCAAAACCTTGGAACAAGTCCAAGGAGAAGAATGCGAACAATTATTCATCTCTATAGGTTACGGGAAAAATGAACACGAAAAGTTTCAGTTGCGCATGGGGCCGCTTAATCGTCGCAATGGTTACCGACGACTCAACGTGTTATTTACCCGTGCTCAAAAAAATATACATCTTTTCACTTCTATACAATCCAGTGATTTCGTATTGAATGACAATGAGTCTATTCAATTATTACGGCGCTATTTATCCGATATTGAAACTGTAAAAAATAAAACAAACATTCAATTTCCGTATTGTTTAAGTCCAACAAGCATCCAAAAAAACTACGTACATTTTCAATCAATATACGATACCTTATCAAACGCTACAGAATTGCTCACCTTTCATGCTGTAATGACACACAGAAACTGGAAAATGGAGTATTAATTTACGTATGAGAATTCGTAATTAAGTAGTAAATTTTGTATATTTGTACGTATAAAACCGTACGTTATGACAAACCTTTTAATACCAAAAAATGAAGATTTACGGCTAAAAGCTTTACAATCTTATGATGTATTAGATACCTTAGGTGAAGAAGCATTTGACCGAATTACACAGCTAGCCTCTATTATTTGTGGTGTGCCTATTGCCTTGGTGAGTTTGATTGATGAAAATCGTCAGTGGTTTAAGTCAAAAGTGGGTATTGATGTTCCTGAAACACCACGTGATATTTCATTCTGTCAACATGCAATACTTGGCCAAGAAATTTTTGAAATAGAAAATGCATTAGAGGATGACCGTTTTAAGGGCAATCCATTGGTTCAAGGTTTTCCAAACATTCGTTTTTATGCTGGATTTCCGTTGGAAGATCCGGATGGATATAATTTAGGGACCTTGTGTGTGATTGATGAAAAACCACATACACTAGACGAAAACCAACGTTTAGCACTTGCGACATTAGGCAAGGAAGTGGTCGCTCAATTAGTTGCTCGAAAAAAAGAAAATGAATTGAAAATTTACAAATCATTTTTTGATTTATCTGTTGACTTAATGTCCTTTAGGAAAATGGATGATAGTAAAGTTCGTCATATTAATACCGCATACACAAAGGTGTTAGGTTGGACTAAAGAAGAGCTACAACAATTTCCGATTATAGATATTGTACATCCGGATGATATAGAGAATGTACAAACTAATTTTAAATTATTATATAATGGCTCTCCTATAAATTTGGAGATGCGGGTAAAGACGAAAGAAGGGAAATACATTCCTTTAGAATATACCATGTCTCCAAATCTTGAGACTTCCGAAATATATACGATTGCAAAAGATATCACGTTTAGAAAAAACACTGAAGAAGAAGAAAAAAACCAAAAATTAATAGCTCAAAAAAGAAATGAACTATTATCAGAAGTATCCTTAATAAATTTAGATGCTTCATCTACAAAAGAAGAAATTTCAAAAAACTTATGTGAACTTTTATCAAAAGGCTTAGAAGTAAAACGAGTTGGAATATGGCTTTTTGATGGAATAAATTTAGTGTGTGAAAATCTATACGATCAGAAAATAAATTCTCATTCTTCTGGAAGTATTTTACAAGGAGAAGAATTTCCTATTTATTATTCCTATTTAAAACAAGGCAAGCCTATTGTTGCTACAAATGCCCTCACGAATGAACAGACTAAGGAATTTACGGATAGTTATTTGATTCCCAATAACATCAATTCCATGATGGATGTTCCGATATGGAAAAATGGTCAATTATTTGGTGTGATATGTAATGAAAGTGAGGTAGTACGTGAATGGACGGAATCGGATATTGCTTTTGCACGAACTTTTGCAGATACTTTTACCTTGAAAATTTCTGAATTAGAACGAAAAAAATCAGACGAACTTGCAACAAAAACATCAAGTAGGTTACATAACCTATTAACAAACTTTCAAGAAGCCGTATTGGTAGAAGATGAGCACAGACATATTGTTATCACGAATCAAATGTTCTGTGAATTATTCCATATTCCTGCCCCACCTGATTTATTAATAGGTATGGATTGTTCTCAATCGGCTGAACAGAGTAAAGGATTATTTGTAAATCCAGAAGATTTCGTTACAGGAATAGAAACTATTTTAACGAATAGAACCATCGTAAAAAACGAAGTTATGCGTATGGCTAACGGTAAAATTTTGGAACGCGATTATATTCCTATTTTTATTGATGAAAAATACAATGGTCATCTTTGGAAATACCGCGATGTGACTGAAACGAGAAGGATTTCAGAAGAATTAGAAACTGCCAAAAACGAATTAAAAGTAACCTTTGATACCATCTCAGAAGGAGTAGTTGTACAAAAAACATCTGGAGAAATTATTAGCTGTAACCCAGCAGCGTGTAGTATATTAAAATTAACGGAAGATCAACTTACAGGAAAAAGTTCGTTAGATCCAGATTGGAATTGCATCAAAGAAGATGGGACTCCTTTTCCAGGTGATGAACACCCATCCATGGCTGCGTTAAAGTCGAATCAATCCATTTATAATGTAATCATGGGGGTTAGAATTCATAAAGGTACGGTGACTTGGATTAGTATTAATGCCGAATTACTTCCAGAGAGTAAAGGAGTGGTTACCACTTTTACGGACATTTCAGAACGAAAAGAAATAGAAGATAACAAACTGAAATTTATAGCCTTAGAAGCTTCTAATAAAATTGCTGAAGATGCACTGAAAGCCAGAGAAGAATTTTTAGCAAATATGAGTCATGAGATACGTACTCCCATGAATTCAATTATTGGACTTTCCAATTTAATGGATAAAGCCGGGCACTTAAATCCTAAACAAGCCAATTACCTGGATGTAATCAAATTAAATTCAGATAATTTATTAAATATTATCAATGATATTTTAGATTATTCTAAATTGGAATCTGGAAAATTTGAACTTGATAAAACGGACGTAAATTTAAAAGATACGTTGTTTAATATTGTCACTTCTTTACAAATTTTAGCGGATCGCAGTAATATTAAAATTAACCTAAACATTGATCAAAAATTACCTCTTTTTATCAAAAGTGACTCCTTGCGTATTTCGCAAATTTTAACAAATTTGATTTCAAATGCTATAAAATTTTCAAATAATACAGATATTTTCATCGAGATCACTCAAAACTTCTGTGAAAATGGAAAAGTCTCATTTACTACCAAAATCCAAGATCAAGGGATAGGGATCGCGGCGGATCAAATTGAAAATATTATCAAACCTTTTACGCAAGAAACCTCATCAACTACCCGTAAATTTGGCGGTACAGGCTTAGGGTTGTCCATCGTTTCTAAATTATTGAAATTCATGGGTAGCGAACTAATTATTGAAAGCGAAGTGGGTAAAGGATCTGTTTTTTCATTCACATTAGTCAAAGAAATAGGAAAAAACACAACTAATTTTAATGTAAAAGACTTTAAAATAGTTGGTCAATATGCATTGCTCCTTGTTGAGGATAATCAATTTAACCAATTAGTAGCGATTGATTCTTTGATGGATTGGAATCCAAATTTTGAAATAACGGTTGCTAATAATGGAGAAGAAGCATTAACTGAGTTACATGAAAATACCTTTGACCTTGTTTTAATGGACATCCAAATGCCGGTCATGGACGGATATGAAGCTACGAGAGCAATTCGCCTCGGGGATGAAAACTATCACGACATTCCAATCATTGCCATGACTGCACATGCTTCATCCATGGAAATTGAAAAATGTATGAATATGGGTATGAATGGGTTCATCTCGAAACCTTTTAACGAAAAAGACCTACATCAAAAAATCGCTTCCATCATTTACGATGAAAAACGTGAAAATCAACATACAAATGATCAGTCTTTTTCCTCCGAAACGATCGAGAATGAAACGATCCTAGTCGATGACATTCAAGCTACAATCGTAGATCTAGAAGCGATTATTTCATTTACCAAAGGACAATTATCAC
This sequence comes from Bacteroidota bacterium, assembly GCA_947378245.1. GTDB lineage: Bacteria > Bacteroidota > Bacteroidia > Flavobacteriales_D > Crocinitomicaceae > CANHVK01. Next base: position 3,889 of record CANCJF010000014.1, on the reverse strand, counting down.
GCATTGAAAAAATGGTGAATATGTTCTTAGCGGATACTCCAAATGAATTACTAAAATTGAATGAGTTGTTCGAGCAACGTGATTACACTGCTTTACGAACATTAGCACATTCATTTAAACCAAAGTTTGCGTACATGGGTATGCCTCAATTGAGTGAGATTGCGAAATCCATTGAACATAATGCAAATGCACAAACCAATGATACAGAAATTGAAGCAGGAATCCAGAAATTAATGCAAGACTCCTTCAAAGCGTATCATGAATTAACTGATTTTTTAACCAAAGAACAACTTAAAAATAGCTAAGCGAATAACGTATGCGACCATTTATCAAATTTTGAATCAGATTTTCATTCTAAGGATCTAAAAAAGCAATGATTTTCATGGTTTGTTAAGCCCTAAAAGGTTTAGAGATAGAAATTAAAATTAAAAAAACCTATCTTTACACTAAATTTTTAGCAAAAAAACCATGAGTGCAATCGAACTTTCAGAACAAGAAATTCAACGTAGAGATAAATTAGACAAATTACGTGCGTTAGGAATCAACCCTTACCCTGCAGATTTATACCCAGTAACTGACACAGCTAGTGCAATTTCTGAGAACTTCGAAGACGGAAAAACGGTATGCATCGCTGGTCGTTTGATGAGTCAACGTATCATGGGGAAAGCATCTTTTGCTGAATTATTGGACAGTACTGGTCGTGTACAAGTATACTTCAACCGCGATGAATTGTGTCCTGGTGAAGATAAAACCTTATACAACGATGTGTTTAAGAAATTGTTAGACCTAGGAGATTTCGTAGGGGTAAAAGGATATGTATTCAAAACACAAGTAGGTGAAATTTCGGTACACGTACAAGAATTTACCTTGTTATCGAAAGCATTGAAACCACTTCCGCTACCTAAAACAGATGCGGATGGAAATACGCACGATGCATTTACAGATCCTGAATTGCGTTACAGACAACGGTATGTAGATTTAGTGGTAAACCCACACGTGAAAGATACCTTTATCAAACGTACGAAAGCAATGACTTCCATGCGTAATTTCTTCAATGAAAAAGGGTATTTAGAAGTAGAAACGCCAATCTTACAACCAATCCCAGGTGGAGCATCTGCACGACCATTTATGAGTCACCACAATGCCTTAGACATTCCATTGTATTTGCGTATTGCGAATGAATTATACTTAAAACGTTTGATCGTTGGTGGTTTTGATGGCGTGTATGAATTCGCGAAAGATTTCCGTAACGAAGGAATGGACAGAACGCATAATCCAGAGTTTACCGTGATGGAAATTTACGTAGCCTACAAAGACTACAACTGGATGATGGATTTCACCGAACAAATGATTGAGAAAGTGGCAACAGATGTATGTGGAAGCACAGAAATCACGGTTGGACCAAATAAAATATCATTAAAAGCACCATTCAAACGTATTTCCATGCGTGATTCTATTTTGGAATTCACAGGATTTGACATCAACGGAAAAAGCGAAGATGAATTACGTGCTGCAGCCAAAGGAATGGGCATCGAGGTAACAGAATCGATGGGGAAAGGAAAATTAATCGATGAAATCTTTGGGGAAAAATGTGAAGGAAACTACATCCAACCAACGTTCATTACGGATTACCCAATTGAAATGTCGCCTTTGTGTAAAAAACACCGCGATAATCCAGAATTGACAGAGCGTTTTGAGTTGATGATCAATGGAAAAGAAGTTGCGAATGCGTATTCTGAGTTGAACGACCCAATCGACCAACGTGAGCGTTTTGAAGAGCAATTGCGTTTGTCTGAAAAAGGAGATGACGAGGCGATGTTTATTGATCAAGACTTCTTACGTGCCTTAGAATACGGTATGCCACCAACATCAGGAATGGGGATTGGAATCGATCGTTTGGTGATGTTGTTAACGAATAATTCATCGATTCAAGAAGTATTGTTCTTCCCACAAATGCGACCAGAAAAATTCCAAACAGGCCCAGATTTGAAAGCATTCCAATCGATTGGTGTACCTGGAACATGGGCAGAACACATGGCGAAAGCAGGTTTCTCTAGCGTAGACGAATTGTTAGAAGCAAAACCTACGGCTGTTCACCAAAAATTGAACGGTTACAGAAAGAAGAATAAATTAGAAATCCCAGCGCTGTTGATCGAAGAGGTGGAAGCGTGGTATTCGAAATAAAAATCATAACAAATAAAAACCAGTAGAGCCGCAATGCGTTGCGGCTCTACTGGTTTTATAAATCACAAAAACACAAACCCTTTAAAATTCAACGGCGTAATGATTTCCGTTTTTGCTGTTGGATATGCATTTGTAAAGGCAAGAGTTACTTTATGGTTTTTCTGAGTGTTCCACTTCATTTCGTATGCAGTCAATTCTCCATATTGTTCTTCTATGTAATCCACTTCGCGTTGTTGTTTGTTTCTCCAAAAATAACTTCTGGCAGTAATATCTTTCCACGCCTTCATTTTCAGGCGTTCTGAAACCAAAAAGTTTTCCCAAAGTGCACCAATGTCGTTTCGTAATTCCAAAGGTCTAAAATCATCGATAATTGCGTTGCGAATTCCATTGTCCCAAAAGTAAATTTTACTCATCTTCGTAACCTCTTTTCTGTCATTGGTACTATAAGATTTTAGACGAAAAACAACAAAGGATTTTTCTAATAAGTCAATGTAATTTTCAACAGTTTCGGATTTCACTTTTAAGGCATTCGCTAATTCATGAATGGAAACTTCCGAACTCACTTGATAGGCTAGTAACTTCAATAATTTATCCAATAATTCTGGTTTACGAATATCTTTCCAAACCAATACGTCTTTGTATAAATATTGTCCTGCTAAATTTTTCAATAATATTTCAGCATTATTAGGGTTTAAAACAACATCTGGGTACGAGCCAAAGCGTAAATGAAAAGGAAGTTGTTGTTCCAATTCGAACGAAGATTTTGTTGGGTAAATCTCCGCTTGTGCAAACGGATACAAATGAAATAAAATATGTCTCCCTGTTAATGGTTCAAACACCTTATCTGAAATTTCTAAAGCCGATGAGCCGGTTGCTACAAATTGCACCTCTGGAAAATTATCGATCATCATTTTTAACAGAAGACCTGGATTTAATATCCGTTGCACCTCATCGATGACCACAATTTTATATCCGCCTATCAAATCTTTAATTCCGGCAAGAGTTATCATATCCAAGCGGGAACGCACCGCTGGATCATCCCCATTTAACCATAACATCTCCTGACCATCAAACAAATCGTGTAATAAAGTCGTTTTACCTACTTGGCGAGCACCAGTCAATACAAGTACTTTTCGCTTGTTTAACCAATAGCTTAATTTGTCTTTTAATACGCGATTAATTGGAGTCATGAATTATAATTTTTTCAAAAGTAGTATTTTTTCCAGTATAACAGAAAATAAACTGTATATTTTTTACATTACACTAGAAAATAAACTATGTATTTTTTCCATTAATAAACCACATAACTGTATTTACAAATCTAACTTTCAAATAATTAACCCTAACAACTAAAGATTTTAGTATTTTTATAAAAAATAAGCTTCATGGAAAACCTCATCTTTAGTTTTATACCAATTTCAACAATTCTTCTTTTTTTCTTAAAAGACAGTGATTTAAAACGTAAAAAAGCGTTAAACATTGGATTAGTGATTAATAATCTAATCTTTTATTCACCAATTATCTATATGTATTTTGCCACTCCAGCTGGACAAAACATGTGGAGTGAAATGGATGGACCTGGAGCGGCAGTATTTGCTTATATATTTTTATTGCCGATCTGCATGCTAATACAATTTGTGTTGATGACCTTAAAAATTGTTTTTGCTATCAAGCATAAAAAAAAATCACTTTCAGAGTAACTCAA
>CANCJF010000013.1 GCA_947378245.1 Bacteroidota bacterium | reverse complement strand
GGGGGTGGTTGGTGAACACGACCAGTTATCGGTTCAAAATTATGAATAGAGAATGCATAAGGGAAATTGTATCCATCCCAACCAACAACATCAAATGGATGCGTTGCATACACTAATTCGTGTAATACATTTTCTTTTTTGATTTTGATCAAGAAATCTCCTTTTTCATCGAATGTTTCTAATTCAGTCGGCATTTTTAAATCACGCTCACAGAAAGGAGAATGCTCTAACAATTGACCGAAATCATTACGGTATCTTTTTGGAGTAACTACTGGACTAAACGATTCTACGATAAACAAACGATTATCTTCCGTGTCGAAATCAATTTGGTAGATAATACCACGAGGGATTACCAAGTAATCTCCGTATTCAAAGTTAATGTTTCCTAAAAACGTTCTTAATTTTCCAGAACCTTTATGGATAAAGATTACTTCATCCGCATCGGCATTTTTATAAAAATAACTACGTAACGATTTTTGAGGTGCAGCCAAGGCGATGTTTAAGTCATTGTTAAACAAAACGATCGTACGGCTGTCTAAGAAATCTTCTTTTGGAGCGACTTCAAAACCTCTTAGCATTTGCGAAGAAATATTTTTGTCAATCGCTGCAATAGGAGTTAAATCAATCGGTTTAGAAACAGATCTAACTTGCGTTGGTCGGTGAACATGGTATAACAGGGACGCAAATCCATGAAATCCTTCCGTACCAAACAATTGTTCGTAGTAGTAACCTCCTTCCGGTTTTTCAAACGTTATGTGACGTTTAGAAGGAAACTTACCCAATTTAGCGTAAAAAGGCATAGTTGTTTGTAATTACAGTTAGTTAGTATTGTTTTTGTAAGTAAATACAATTACAATTAGAACAAATTTAGGATTTGATTTGCAATTCTGCAACAATTAAGAAATAAACGAATTAAAGTGTTAAAAAAATAAAATAGTATGAATCAAATACACTTTAAAAGTCCTTAATTTCGTTACCATAAATAAAACAGACACCCCATGGAAGAAAAAGTGAAAAAAAGTATCACAAAAAGAATCTTAAAATGGACAGGAATTTCCCTTGGAGTTCTACTTCTATTAGCAATCATTGTCCCTTATATCTTTAAAGATGAGATAAAAGGCATGGTTCAAAAAGAAATGAAGAAGCAATTACTTGCAGATATTGAACTGAAAGGTTTTGATTTAACATTTTTAAGTTCGTTTCCACATATTTCAGCGAAATTAGAGGGATTAAAAGTTACCGGGACAGACAAAAACTTCAAAGGAGTTGTATTGGCAGAGATGGAAAGTTTTGAGGCACATCTGAATTTTTGGAGTGTAGTTGGTGGTGACAAAATGGAAATCGAAGGCATTGCATTAAACAAACCACGCTTTGATGTTCGCGTATTGAAAGATGGAACAGCAAATTATAACATAGTAAAACCAGACTCCATCAAAACACCAGAGGAAAAAACAGAACCTTCCAACTTTAAATTGAGTATGCAAAAATACGAGATCAACGAAGCGCATATTCGTTACGACGATCAAAGCATGGATCTATTTGCCAATATTCAAAATTTAACCCATGTAGGTAAAGGCGATTTAACTGCCGATGTGATCGATTTCGAGACTACGACCTCCATGGATGCATTAACTTATGAGATGGACGGTATGAGTTACTTGAAAAAGGTAAAAACTAATTTCGTAGTTAATTTATTAATGGAATTCACCGAAAAGACTTCTAAATTCTCGCTTAAAGAAAATACTTTCGAATTAAATGCACTAAAATTTTCGTTGGATGGTTTCTATGAAATGTTGGAACATAAAGACAATATGGATTTAACATTGGATGCAAAAGAAGCTACATTTAAAGACTTTTTATCCTTGATACCTTCTTTTTATCAATCTGGATATGAGGGCATGTTAACTAATGGAACATTAGCTATGCATGCGAAGGTGAAAGGAATTATGGATGACAAAAACATGCCTGGTTGGGATGCAGGAATTCAAGTAAAAAATGCCTCTATACAGTATGCAGGTTTACCACAATCTATCAAAAACATTGCAATCAATGCTTCTTCGAGTTACGCTGGAGGTTCCAATTTAGACCAAATGAAATTGGATGTGGAGAAATTTCATGCAGACTTTGCTGGAAACATATTGGATATGACAATGAAGTTACGCAATCCTATGAGTGATCCGGCAATCGCTGCGAAAATAAAAGCAAATGTGAATCTTGCTACATTGGGTCAGGTAATGCCGATGGCAGCTGGAGAATCTTATCAAGGGAAATTACTTGCTGACATTTCATTAAATGGAAATATGAGTACCATCGAACAAGAACGCTACGAAGAATTTGATGCGGATGGAATTATTGAATTAATTGATATTCTTTATAAGTCGAAGGATTTACCAGCAGCAGTTGAAGTAGCAGACATGAAGCTTCACTTTACACCAAAAAATTTACGTTTAGAAAACTTACAAGCAAAAATGGGTGCAAGTGATTTTGCTATGAATGGTACGATTGATAATTATTTAGCCTATGTATTTAGAAATGAGTTGTTAAAAGGAAACTTCAATTTTTCGAGTAATACCTTAGATTTAGATGCATTGATGGGAACAAGTTCTACACCTACTACACCAACAACGACTGAACAAACAACGAAAGCTCCAGAGGCAACGGCTGCTGAACCATTTTTAATACCAGACAATTTAGATGTTACCTTAAACATGGATGTAAAAACCATTAAATACAATGGCATCCTAATTCAAAACACAAAAGGTTCTGTTGGAATGAAAGAGGAAATTGCTTCGTTGAATCAGTTAACCATGAATGTATTAGGAGGTAAAGTCGGTTTAGACGGAACCTATAATACACAAAATCATTCCAAACCAAGTGTTAATTTTAGTTACGACATCCAACAAATCGGAGTAGCTGATTTATCGAAAAACTTTGTAACGATTGAGAAACTAGCTCCAATCGCCAAATTTGTGAAAGGTAAGATTTCCACTTCATTTACCATGAAAACAGAATTACAAGCATCAATGGAACCTGTTTATAGTACATTAACGGGTAAAGGTGATGTGTCATCCAATGAAATAAATATTTCTGGATATGAGCCTCTAACAAAATTAGCAGGAGAATTAAATATGCCAAAATTAGCGTCTCAAACGATGCGTGATTTCAAAGCAAAATTCAAGTTTGAAAATGGGAAAATTACATTAACTCCATTTACAATCAAATTAGGTAAAATAAACACGGATATTTCTGGTTCTATGAGTTTTGAGCAGGATTTAGATTACAAATTACTTTTAAATATTCCACGTGAAGAAATTCCTGCTGGAGCATTAAAAGTAGTTGAATCAGGATTGAAAGCTTTGAATGGTTTACCAGTTAAATTAAAAGTTCAAGAATTACCAGCTATCATACCTGTAAATGCGACAATTACAGGTAAAACAACTAAACCTATAGTTTCCGTTGATTTAAAAGAAACCATAGGCAAGTTAACAGGAAACCTAAAAAATTCGTTGAAAGATGCTGTTAAACAAGCGAAAGATTCTGTAAAAACAGTAGTTAAACAAAAAGTAACAGAAAAAGTAAACGAGGTAAAAGAGGACTTAAACAAAAAGAAACAGCAATTAATCGCCGATGCACAAAAACAAGCTGACAATGTGAAAGCCGAAGCTAAACGTGCAGCAGATGTTGTTCGTTCTGAGGGTAACAAACAAGCGGATGCTTTAATTGGAGAAGCTGGTGGAAATCCGATCAAAAAGAAATTAGCTGAAGTTGCAGCAACAAAATTGCGTAAAACAGCTGAAGATAAAGCACAGAGAATCGAGCAAGAAGCGAATCAGAAAGCGGATGAGATAATGAGTCGAGTGACGAAGTGACGAAAAGTAAAGCTGTTTGGGGATTGGAGGCGTACAATCCGAACTACAAAAACTTGAAAAAATAGTAGAAGAGAATGAAATCGATTGTATTTGTTGGGATTGGAGGAGCTACTGGTAGTGTGCTGCGGTATCTATTGGGTATGGTAGGTGGGCATTATTTTAAAGGACCTATTCCCGTGGCTACATTTGCTATTAATTTTATTGGCTGTGTGTTGATTGGTATGTTGTTAGGCTATTTTGGTAAACATGAGGGATTGAATCCGCAATTGAGATTGTTATTGATTACCGGATTTTGTGGAGGGTTTACAACCTTTTCGACGTTTGCAGCTGAAAATGTGCAATTGATGGAAAACGGGAGTTATGGGATGTTGTTAGGGAATGTTGTAGGAAGTGTGGTGTTGGGAATGAGTGGTGTTATTTTGGGGATGAAATTTTTTTAAATATGTAGATCAAAGCATGCTATATCCCTACATATTTTAAAAAAATAGGTCGCGTCGTGACGCGACGCGACCGAACAAGGCATTCATGCAATGGGATTACAAATAAAAAGGAAGAAATTAAATAATGGAATGCTTTTCTGTGAATGTGATTCCGTAATTTTCTAATTCCGTTAAAATTGGATCGTATACTTCTTTCATCACAGGTATTTGCACTCCTTTTAGCGTTAAAGTTCCGTTTAAAATCATTTTTCCACATATAGCAACCGGAAGTCCAACAGTGTTACTCATTGCAGTAAACACTTGATTTTCTCCAATATTCACCATAGAAGAAATGATTTTATGTCTTGTTCCACTGATTGAATATTCAAAATCATGGTACATCACTAACATATCTTTATCATTTTCTTCTAACACCCATTTATCTACCAAGATTTTCTCTAGTAATTGTGCTGGGGAAGCATTTTTTAATCCTATTGGCTCCTCATTATCAAAGATTCCAAGCCATTTGAATTTATGAAACAACTCATCATCACCTTTGGTAAACAAGCGTTTGAATTTATCTTCTACCGACTCACCTACTTGAAAAGGTAGAAAAGCATTGATAAAATTACGTGGTGTTAAATGTTCTGAGTTTTCTAATTTATAACTATCCTCCGTCATTCCTAGTTCCACAAAAATATTCCAAGCATACGAAAAACCTGGTCTACGAAGCGTTCCACGATAAATAGTTGGAATGTTATCTAAATGATAAATTGGTCTATAAGAAAGCGAGTTGCGATTTGCATATCCTTCAAATTTGCCATACCCTTCTATCGCTACAGTTTCTAAACGTTGAAACAATTTATTGTACGGAATATATTTATATTCTTTTTCTTCAATAAATGCAGCAGCTGGACCTTGTCCTGCAATCACCACATTACGTGGATTCCATGTAAATTTATAGTTCCAAGGATTGGTATCATTTGTTGGTGCAATTAACCCACCGCAAAACGATTTAAAGCTATGTATATTGGCATCTTGTAATCTAATTTCATCTAAGATCTTAGAAGCAGACATGTGGTCAATTCCTGGATCCACCCCAATTTCATTCATAATGATGATACCTGCAGCTTTTGCTTCCGCATCCAAAGCTTTCATTTCTTCCGAAACATACGAAGGGGTGATCAAATTCGTTTTTAATGCAATACAATCTTTAGCTACTTCCACGTGAAAACGGGCAGGTAACATACTTATTACCAAATCCGCTTTTTCAATTTCAGGCTGTCTTTCTTTGGGATCAAGCGCATTGAACAATAATGCTACTCCACGTCTGTGTCCGTTTAACTTATGTTGAACCAAAGCTAAATCTTGGTCACACACACGTAATTGCCAATCAAATTTTTCAGAATGCTCTAAAAAGTAGCGAATTAAAGAAGAACTGGAAAGTCCAGCCCCCAAAAGAAGTATTGTTTTCATCGGTTAAAGATTAACGATGCTAATTTAGAAATAAAAAGAAAGGGGAAGCCATATAAGGCATATAAGATTTAGGAAATATTAATTTGATTTGGGTTTTGATAATTATTCCAAAATCTTAACAAAATAATTTGATTTCTTTTTAAACGATAAAATAAAGAAATGTGTTTTGTGATTGATACAACATAACAATTATTCTTTTTGTCTATCTTAAAAGATTTTGGAGATATCTGAATGATTTTAAATACTCTTTGGACTTCTAATGTAAAATTATGAACAACAGATTGATTCCATTCTGTATTTAAAAATTCAACATTGTTTTCAAAATCTTGAATTGCTTTTTTTGACCAAATTATTCTCATTCACTAAAAGCCCAAGGATACTTATTTCGCATATTAGTCATGACTTCTTCATGTGGAACACCGCCTTCCATCTTCAAAGAAACTTCAGCTTCTTTTATTGCAACAACTTGTTCTTCTGACAAAACAAAATCTTCATCCACTGTAACAAATGACAATGATTTAATATACTCTATAAAAGCATTAACTTCTGGATTTGAAAAATCATTTATATGAAAGGAAAGTGCCATAAATAATTAGTTTACTTAAAGATAAAAATAAAATTTTGTTTAAAAAAGTTTTTTTGATTTACTCAAAACTCTACTTAAACATCTCCACAGCTTTTGCTACCTGGTCTTTGGTGTTCCCAATAGTGACATTGTCTCCATTGATGCAAAATGGGCGTTTTAAGAACGTATATTCTTCTAACAACAATGTACGGTAATCATTCTCGGATAATTGTTTTTCGTGTAGACCTTTAAGGCGAAATTTTTGTGCTTTTTTAGAAAATAAAGCTTCGTACGAACCTACTTTTGATTGGATCCAATCCAGCGTCGAAGTATCGATATTATTGAATTTTATATCAACTAATTCTATCGTTGCATCTGGATTAATTTCTTTTAGAATTCGTTTACACGTAGAACATGTAGAAAGGTGGTAGATTCTTTTCATTTAGGCGTACATTAACATTCCAATACTAAAATAAATAAATAGACCAAGGACATCGTTTAAAGTAGTAATAAATGGTCCGGTGGCTAGTGCGGGATCTATGTCGTATTTATCTAAAATTAGGGGTATTAATGTCCCCATAACTGCAGCAAAAACAATCACTACAAACAAGGAAGCACTAACTACTATACCTAAATCTATCGTTCCAAAAATACTTGCTATCCCAAAAATTAAAGACGAACAAATCAAACCATTAAATAGTCCTACAAGCACTTCTTTTCCTAGCTTGGCAAAAATACTTTTAAACTGATTTCCCTTTGCCAATGATTGTACAACGATTGCAGAGGATTGAACTCCAACATTCCCACCCATTGCAGTAATCATAGGAATAAAGAAAGCAAGTGCTGGTACATGACTAATACTACCCTCAAAGGAAGAAATAACTTTTGCACCGAGTGTTCCACCTAACATTCCTACGATTAACCAAGGTAAACGCGCTTTCGTGATTCGGAAAATACTTGCGTTATCTTCAACTTTTTCAGAAATACCAGTTGCTAATTGGAAATCTCGATCTGCTTCTTCACGAATGATATCTACTACATCATCGATGGTAATACGACCCACCAATTTACTTTGGTAATCCAATACAGGAATAGAAACCAAACCATACTTATCAAATAAACGCATTACCTCATCTTGGTCATCGGTAACTTTTACTGAAATGATATTTTTTGACTGGTATAAATCTCTAATCTTATGATTTGGTTCTGAGAAGAATAACTCCTTCAAAGATAATACTCCAACTAATTTATTAAGTGAATCAACTACGTAAATTGTATAGACTTTATCGACTTCTTTTGCTTGTTCTCTGATTTCAATTAAACATTGTTCCACCGTCCAATCAATTTCTGCATGTAGAAACTCTTTTTGCATGAGTCCCCCTGCAGTATCTTCGTCGTAATTTAATAGGTCAACGATGTCATCAGCTGCATCGTCATCTTCCATGTGGGAGATTACTTCCTGAATCTCTGTATCATCGTATTCGTAAAGGATATCTGCAGCATCATCCGAATCTAAGTTTTCTAACTGTTCTGCAATTTCTTTTTTCGAAAGTGACTTTAAGAAACGGTCACGTACCTCCTCTTCCAACTCCATCAATACATCCGCTTGGGTTTCTTCATCCATACGGAAGTAGATCGCCTTAGCGTCTTCATTGGGAAGTTCGTCCAGAATTTCAGCGATATCCACGAAGTGAAGTTCAAGGACATTTTTATCAATCCACTCAAAATCATTGCTTTGAACTGCAGAATGGACTTGTTCTAAGAATTCTTTCGTAAGGTTGAAACGCATGATGATAGGAATTAGAGGTGCAAAGGTAGTTATATTTGTTACTTTTTGGAGCTGCAAAAAGTAACCAAAAACAGCTTTGTCGCTGAAAAAGCATCTATCTATTACGGAACGCCGCTATAAAATCAAAACTCGTCGTTCCTCCTCAAACACTTGATTTTATTACGCTTACTTATCCTAATAGATAACGATTTACTTTTTCTAGGCGACGGATTTCGCTTCGGTGTTTAAAATATTAAATTTTTATTAATAATTAAACTGTATTACTTACCACACTCTTCTTTCAATTCAAGCATTTTAGCGCCGTCCATAGTTTGGAAATCCGCACATTTTTTTTCTTGGTCTGCTTTTAGTTTTTTCATTTTTTGTAGGTCCTTAGTTGTAGCTTCACGTTGCAAAAGCTCTGAAGAGAATTTTTCTAATTTTTTACCCGATTCTAAACATGAACAAATTTCAGTATTAGAAGAACAAGCTGACAAACTTAACATGAACATATAAACAAGAGTAACAACGATAAGAGATTTCATAAATATGGAATTTAAATATTCCCCAAAATTAACAGAATGTTTAGCAAGGTTAATTATTTGGTAATAAAAATTGTAAAGTATTATATTTACGATTGATATAATTTTAACACGAATTTCAACTATGCAGTCAAAATTACCACATATAGGAACGACCATTTTTACAATGATGTCGAAAATGGCCAATGATTATCAAGCGATCAACTTAGCGCAAGGATTTCCAAATTTTCCGGTGGATGAACGATTGATTCAATTGTTACAAGAGACAAGTAATGAAAATGCACACCAATATGCACCGATGGCTGGTCATCCGTTGTTGTTAGAAGAAATTGCACTTTTGACGGAAAAAAGTTATGGTCGTACGGTAAACCCAAATACCGAAGTACTAGTTACTGCAGGAGCTACACAAGCTATTTTTACGATTCTTCAAGCGTTGGTTCATACAAATGATGAAGTGGTGATTTTAGACCCCGCATATGACTGTTATGCGCCTTCTGTGCTCTTAGCGGGTGGTAAGCCTATACATGTGTCATTAGAAGCAGATTTTACACCTGATTGGGATAAAATTGAACGTGCTTGTAATGAACATACAAAAATTTTATTTGTCAATAATCCACACAATCCATCTGGACGTGTTTTTCAAGAGTCAGACATACAAGCAATCGAAGCAATTTTAGCAAAATTTCCAAACATCGTTTTATTATCCGACGAAGTATACGAATATATTACGTTTGAGCAAAAACACATTTCTGCAAATTCGCGTGAAGCATTGTTAAATCGAAGTGTGATAGTTTCATCCTTTGGAAAGACCTTTCATATTACAGGTTGGAAAATGGGATATTTAATTGCCCCAGAAAAGATTATGACTGAAATTAAAAAAGTGCATCAATTTTTGGTGTTTTGTGTGAATAGTGTCGCTCAAATTACCTTAGCGAAGTATTTACGTGAAAAAGACGTGCAAACACTTGGTGCATATTATCAAGAAAAACGCGACTTCTTCCGAAAACTAATAGAGAAAAGTCGATTTACCCTATTGCCTTCTGAAGGTTCTTATTTCCAAACCGTGCGTTATGATGCCATTTCTACCGAAGGAGATGTAGCATTTTGTGAACGATTGGTAAAAGAACATGGGGTTGCAGCCATTCCGTTATCCGTATTTTACGAAGATCAAACAGATACACATACTATTCGTTTTTGCTTTGCCAAAGACGATCAAACCTTAATAAACGCAGCAGAAAAATTATGCAAGATTTAAAAGTTACCATTGTACAAGCCAATCAAGTTTGGGAAGATAAAAAAGAGAATATTAAACATTTCGAAGAATTATTATCGGAAGTTACAGAGACAGACATTATCGTACTACCAGAAATGTTTCATACAGGGTTTACGATGAATGCTAAGAAATTTGCCGAGGACATGAAGAAATCTTCAGCGATTAGTTGGTTACAATCCATGGCTGCGCAAAAAAATGCTGCAATTTATACTTCCTTCATCGCTAAAGAAGACGATTTTTACTTTAATCGCGGAGTGTTTGTAGAACCATCTGGAAAATATACGCATTACGATAAGCGCAAATTATTCACCTTAGCAGGTGAAGAGAAGGTATTTAAAGCTGGACATGTAAAAACTCGTGTGAACTACAAAGGTTGGAAAATCCAACTGCAAATTTGTTACGATTTACGTTTCCCTGAAATCACAAGAAACGGTTTACAAGACCATAAATCTGCAAAATTTGATGCCTTGTTATACGTGGCTAACTGGCCTGAAAAACGCAATACCCACTGGAAAGCATTATTAACAGCTCGTGCGATCGAAAATCAATGTTATGTAGTTGGGGTGAATCGCGTGGGAGAAGATGGCAAAGGATTGACTTATAGCGGTGATTCAGCTGTTATCAATGCTTATGGAGAAACCATTGGTAAAGTGAAAGCACACAAAGAAAAAGTAAAAACGGTGATGTTATCTGCGGAACATTTGAAGGAGGTGCGGACGCAATTGCAATTTTTGAAAGATATTTAACTAATCTCTCTAATAATTTTTGTTGCTGCACCTTTAGATTTTTCAATTTCTTGAAAGCAAATAGTTTGTAATCCAATTAAATTATTTTCAATCTTTTGAACTGATTCTTTAAACTCCATTTCGTTCTGAATAGTGAAAGCAATTCCTGCATCGATAAATTCTTGTGCTTCGGGAAATTTTAGATGTTTTGGTCCAAATATTACGGGAAGTCCAAAAACGATAGGCTCTAACGTATTATGCAATTTCCCGGTAAACCCCCCTCCAACAAATGCGATTTTACCGTATGAATAGGCGTTAGCCAATTTACCTATACAATCAATTAACAAGATATTTTTATCACTTAAATCGTTCAATTGTGAATAACGAATAAGTTGATTTCCAAACAATTTTTCAATTGATTTAAGATGTTCTTCAGAAATGTCGTGTGGTGCAATGATAACTTTAAAAGAAGATGAATTTTTTTGATAATAGGTATGAAAAAGTTGTTCCTCCACTGGCCAAGAACTACCCAGAATGAATGCCTTTTCACCTTGAAGAAATTGTTCAATCTTCAAATCTTGTTGGACTAATTGTTTATTTTCAATCACTTTGTCAAAACGAGTATCTCCCGTGAGGCTAACTTGATGAATGTTAATTTCTTGGAGTAAAATCTTAGTTTCTGAATTTTGCACAAAAAATAGTGTAAAACAATTCAATCCTTTTCTAAAAAATCCTCCAAACCATTTAAAATAAATGTGTGATGGACGCAAAATACAACTGACACTATATAAAGGAATATTTCTTTTTTTGGCTTCAAAAATATAATTAAACCAAAATTCATACTTTATAAAAAAAATACGATTTGGATTAAAATGATCTAGAAATCGTTTTGCGTTTCTAGGAGAGTCTATCGGCAAATAATAAACATAATCCGCACAATGCTTACGTTTATGATAGTGCTCCATACCTGAAGGACTAAAAAAAGTAACTAAAATTTTAATTGAATAATTTTGTTCTTTCAAAAGGTTCATTACAGGAATTCCTTGATCAAATTCACCTAATGAAGCACAATGAAACCAATAAATCTGTTCTGAGGAAGATACGTCAGGTAGTTTATTCCAATAATCTTTTCGACCAGAAACCCATGCTTTTGCCTTTGGATGAAATCCTTGAATCAACCACAATAAAACACCATACAAACGTATGGATATGTTGTACAGCAAGCCCATTAATTATAGTAAAAGTCTTTAGGTTTACTTTTGTAAATAGGAATCAACCACCCAAATCGAAAACCATAACAATTGTCAAAACGTAAGGACTTATCAACGGCTACATTTGGTTGATCATAAAAAATTGTGCGTTGATTGTGCGTAAATCCTTGAAGAAAATAAAAACCAGTATAAAAATTAATTAACCCGCTATTGGCCATATAAGAATACCCAATAAATTGATGCGACGTAATACCACCTGTTAAGTGATCATACCCTTTACGATAGTCCAATTCAACCTGAGGAATCACTTGACTATTCGTTTCAATTCTTACATGATATTGCATATAACCACTACCCGCATGTAAAAAAATTCCCGAATTAGGATTTGAACCAAAAATAGGGAACACTTTTCCAATCGAAAAATTAAAATTATATCCCCTAGAATATAATAATACAACACCTACTTCCCCGCTAATGTCAGTAATATTACCATAGGAATCTACTAGATTTGCAAACAAATTACCTGATTTTAAATCATTACCAAAAATAAAGTTTGCATCAGAACCAAAGAACCAATTTTTATTCGTTTTATATCCTGCTGTGAATCCTAAATTATTTAAAAGTCCAAAACGTTCAGCTAAATTATTTGTAGGAGAATTTAACCCATAATGAATTCCAATCCATGGAGTACCAATAATTTCATCACTCACATTTCGTTGTGAAAATGTAAAATTTGAAAGTAAGAAAAGTAGAAAGAGTATTCTAAAATGCATAAGTCAAATATACGTGGAAAAATGAATTTAAATAATTACTTTTGTAAATTATTCTACTAGCTAGGGTAAGAGCTTGTTTAACACAAAAAACAAAGGAATGAAAAAGATACAAATGGTTGACTTACAGTCACAGTATAAAAAAATAAAAACAGAGATTGATGCTGCGATTATAAATGTGATTGAAAATGCCAATTTTATAAACGGACCAGAAGTAAGTCAATTTCGTTTAGATTTAGAACAATATTTGAATGTAAAACATGTAATTCCATGTGCAAATGGAACAGATGCTTTGCAAATAGCATTAATGGCACTCGGATTAAAACCTGGAGATGAAGTAATTACTCCGTCTTTTACATATATTGCTACTACAGAGGTAATTGCTTTATTAAATTTAGTTCCTGTATTTGTTGATGTACATCCAGATACATTTTGTATTGATCCATCTAAAATTGAAGAAGCAATAACTTCTAAAACAAAGGCAATTGTTCCTGTACATTTATATGGACAATGTGCGGATATGGATGCAATATTAGAAATAGCGAAAACCCACAATTTAGCAGTTATTGAAGATACTGCACAAGCAATAGGAGCTGAATATACGCACAAAGATGGATCTGTTTCTAAGGCCGGAACAATGGGAGATATTGGCTGCACTTCATTTTTTCCATCGAAAAATTTAGGCTGCTATGGAGATGGAGGAGCAATGTATACAAATGATCCCCATTTAGCTTCAAACTTAAAAATGATTGCAAATCACGGTCAAGTTATCAAATACCATCATGAGGTAGTAGGATGTAATTCACGATTAGATACGATTCAAGCAGCTATTTTAAAAATCAAATTACGCGATTTAGATAATTATTGTGCCGCACGTCAAAAAGTTGCTTCATTTTACGATAACGCATTTGCTTCTATCCCTCAAATTACGGTTCCTGCTAGAGAGACTAAGTCAACACACGTATTTCATCAATATACGATTAAATTATCGGGAATTGATCGTGAATCCTTAGTAACTTATTTAGCTGAACATGGCATTCCTTCGATGATTTACTATCCTCTTCCTGCACATAAACAAGGAATGTTTAAGTCTTTCGGTAAAGAAAATCAAGATTTACCAGTAACAAATTTATTAACTACACAAGTACTTTCGTTTCCTATTCATACTGAAATGGAACAAGAGCAATTAGAATATATTACGAAACACATTATTCATTTCATACAAACAAACGCATGAAAAAAATAGCGGTTATTGGTACAGGTTATGTTGGATTAGTTACTGGAACCTGCTTCGCTGAAACAGGAAATCAAGTAATTTGTGTTGACAATAATGCTGCAAAAGTGGAGAAAATGCGAAATGGTGAAATTCCAATTTACGAACCACATTTAGATGTATTATTTGAAAGAAACATCAAGGCAAATCGTTTGGTTTTTACAACTGATTTACTTGAAGGAATTAAAGATGCTGAAATTATCTTTTTAGCTTTACCAACTCCTCCTGGAGAAGATGGTTCTGCTGATTTATCTTACATTCTAGGTGTTGCAGATGAATTAGGGAAAATCATCACGGATTATAAAGTAATTGTTGACAAAAGTACAGTTCCAGTAGGAACTGCTGAAAAAGTACATGCAGCATTGGCTAAAAATGCTACCGTAGATTTTGATGTAGTTTCAAATCCTGAATTTTTACGTGAAGGTTTTGCAGTAGATGATTTTATGAAGCCAGATCGCGTAGTGATTGGTACTTCATCTGAGCGTGCTAAGAAAATCATGGAGCAATTATATAAGCCTTTCGTACGTCAGGGGAATCCAGTTATTTTCATGGATGAGAAGTCTGCAGAGTTGACTAAGTATGCTGCAAATTCTTTCTTGGCGACGAAGATTACGTTCATGAATGAAATCGCGAATTTCTGTGAATTAGTTGGCGCTGACGTCGATAAAGTTCGTATCGGAATTGGTTCAGATGATCGTATCGGTAAACGTTTCTTATTTCCTGGCATAGGTTATGGAGGGTCTTGTTTTCCTAAAGATGTACAAGCATTGGTCAAATCTGGAAATGAGCATAATTTCTCGTTTGAAATATTAAAGTCAGTAATGACAGTAAACGAAGAACAAAAAACTGTAATTATTCCTAAGATTAAAAACTTCTTTAGAGGTGATTTGAAAGGAAAGAAAATAGCTTTATGGGGATTAGCATTTAAACCAGATACAGATGATATTCGCGAGGCACCAGCTTTATATATTATTGATGAATTAGTAGCAGCTGGAGCAACAGTTACTGCATTCGATCCTGAAGCAATGCCGAATGTACAAGGAGTAATTGGAGATAAAATTGCGTATGCAACAAACGAATACGAAGCATTAGAAAATGCGGATGCATTGGTAGTTTGTACAGAATGGGGGATTTTCAGAAATCCTGATTTTGATAAGATTGCTCAACTATTAAATGATAAAGTAATTTTTGATGGTAGAAACTTATTCGATTTAAATGAAATGAATGAAAGAGGTTTTTACTATAGCTCAATAGGTCGTTCTATTGTTCAAAAATAAGAGAAATGGAAACTAGAAAAAGAATATTAATTACTGGTGCTGCAGGATTTTTAGGTTCGCACTTATGTGATCGTTTTATCAAAGAGAATTATCATGTTATCGGAATGGATAATTTGATAACTGGTCGATTAAAAAATATTGAACACCTATTCAAATTAGAAAATTTTGAATTTTATAATCATGATGTTTCTAAATATATTCATGTTCCTGGTGAATTAGATTATATTCTTCATTTTGCATCCCCAGCAAGTCCAATTGATTATTTAAAAATTCCGATTCAAACCTTAAAAGTAGGTTCTTTAGGAATACATAATTGCTTAGGTTTGGCTAAAGTAAAAGGAGCACGTGTTTTAATCGCATCTACTTCTGAAGTATATGGAGATCCAACTGTACATCCTCAAACAGAAGAATATTGGGGAAATGTAAATCCTGTTGGACCAAGAGGTGTATATGATGAGGCAAAACGTTTTCAAGAAGCGATGACCATGGCATATCATACCTATCATGGTTTAGAAACTAGAATCATTCGTATTTTTAATACGTATGGTCCTAGAATGCGTTTGAATGATGGACGTGTATTACCTGCATTCATAGGACAAGCATTGAGAGGTGAGGACTTAACCATTTTTGGTGATGGTTCTCAAACACGTTCATTTTGTTATGTAGATGATTTAGTAGAAGGTATCTATCGTTTATTACATTCAGATTACGCTGAACCTGTAAACATTGGTAATCCAGACGAAATTACAATTGGACAATTTGCTGAGGAAATTATAAAATTAACAAATACCAATCAAAAGGTTGTTTATCATGATTTACCAGTGAATGACCCAAAACAACGACAACCAGATATCACAAAAGCAAAAGCCTTATTAGGTTGGGAACCAAAAGTTTCACGAAGTGAAGGTTTGAAACTAACTTATGATTACTTTTGTAGCTTGTCTGAAGAAGAATTAAGACACAAAGAGCACAATAATTTTGATAATTATATCGTAAAATAATGGAATACTTTGCACACGAAACAGCTGTAGTTGATGCTGGTTGTACTATAGGAAAAGGCACAAAAATTTGGCATTTTTCACATGTTATGCCGAATTGCACACTAGGAGAAAACTGTAACATTGGACAAAATGTAGTTGTTTCTCCAGATGTAATTTTAGGGAAGAATGTGAAAGTACAAAACAATGTATCGATTTATACGGGTGTGATTTGTGAAGACGATGTATTCTTAGGACCATCTATGGTTTTTACCAATGTGATGAATCCACGAAGTGCGGTAAATCGTAAAAATGAATATTTAAAAACAATTGTAAAACGTGGGGCATCAATTGGTGCAAATGCTACGATAGTTTGCGGACATGACATAGGAGAATTCGCATTTATTGGTGCTGGAGCTGTAGTAACTAAAACTGTTGCGCCTTATGCATTAATGGTCGGAAATCCTGCACGTCAATTAGGATGGATGAGTGAATTTGGTCAACGCTTAGAATTTAATAACGTTGGAATAGCAGTTTGCTCAGAAAGTGGAGAAGAATATAAATTAGAAAATAATAACGTTCAAAAAATAAGCAAATGATTGTTACGAACGAAAAAGTAAGATTTGCTGTAGTTGGCGCTGGACATATCGGTAAACGTCATGCTGAGATGATTACACGTGATCCAGAAGCAGAATTAGTCGCTATGGTAGATGTGAGAACTGCAGAAGAATGTGGTTTAGACAATAACGTTCCTTTATTTAAAACTATCGAGGAATTATTAGCATCGAACTTGGATTTTGATGTTGTTAATGTATGTACTCCAAATGGTTTACATGCAGAGCAATCGATTAAAGCACTGGAAGCAAGAAAACATGTGGTTTGTGAAAAACCAATGGGTCTTTCTAAAGAAGCATGTGAACAAGTGATATTCAAATCTTTACAAATGTCGAGAAGTGTATTTTGTGTTATGCAAAATAGATATTCTCCACCTTCAGAATGGATTAAGAAAATAGTAGAAGGGAAAGTGTTGGGAGATATTTTCATGGTTCAGTTAAATTGCTATTGGAATCGTGATGCACGTTACTACAAAAAAGGAGGTTGGAAAGGTACCCAAGATTTAGATGGAGGTACGTTATTTACCCAATTCTCACACTTTATTGATATCATGTACTGGTTATTCGGTGATATCGATAATATCAAAGGAAATTTCGCAGATTTTACACATCAAGACACTACAGATTTTGAAGATTCTGGATTTGTGTCCTTTGATTTCTTAAATGGTGGTATGGGTTCTATTAATTATTCTACTTCTGTCGTAGATAAGAACTTAGAAAGCTCCATGACCATTATTGGAAGTAAAGGAAGTGTAAAAATCGGAGGACAATACATGAATGAAGTTGAGGTATGTAATATCCCTGGATATGAAATGCCTGAGTTAGCACCAACAAATCCTGGTAACGATTACGGAGCTTACAAAGGTTCTGCAGCTAATCACCACTTCCTAATATCAAACGTAGTACAAACGTTGAAAGGAAAGGCCACTGCAACAACCAATGCCTTAGAAGGATTGAAAGTAGTAGAAATTATTGAACGAATTTATAACGTAAGAAATGAGCAACTCAATTTACCAAAAGTTAATTAACAAGGAAACCAAACTTGCTGTAATCGGTTTAGGTTATGTTGGTTTACCAATTGCATTAGAATTTGCAAGAACGATTAAAGTAGTCGGATTTGATATCAATCAAGCACGTGTGGATATGATGCGTAACAACGTCGATCCTAGTCAAGAATTAGAGTCTGCTGCTTTTGAGGGTTGTGATATACATTTCACAGCAGATTTAGAGGACTTAAAAGACGTTACGTTTTTTATCGTTGCAGTACCAACTCCTATTGATTCTGCGAATGTTCCTGATTTAAAACCATTGTTAGGAGCTTCTTCTACTGTTGGAAAAGCATTGAAAAAAGGGGATTATGTTGTTTTCGAGTCAACAGTATATCCTGGTTGTACAGAAGAAGACTGTGTTCCTGTATTAGAAAGAGAGTCTGGATTAAAATTCAGAGAAGATTTCATGTTGGGTTATTCTCCAGAACGTATTAATCCAGGAGACAAAGAACATACATTAAGAAACATTACTAAAATTGTTTCAGGCTGTTGTCAAGAATCATTGGATAATATTGCTTCGACTTATGAAATCGTAGTTGATGCTGGAGTTCATAGAGCTAAAACGATTAAAGTTGCTGAAGCAGCAAAAATCATTGAGAACACACAACGTGATGTAAATATTGCTTTAATCAACGAATTATCTATCATATTCAATAAATTAGGTATTAATACCTTCGATGTGTTAGAGGCAGCAGGTACGAAATGGAATTTCTTGAAATTCTTCCCAGGGCTAGTGGGAGGTCACTGTATTGGAGTAGATCCATACTATTTGACACACAAAGCTGCTCAAGCTGGTTACAATTCAAAAGTAATCACAAGTGGTCGATATGTGAATGATTCGATGGGTGGTTACATTGCCAAGCAAATCGTTAAGAAAATGATTGCTCAAGGGAAACATATTCAAGATACACGAGTATTAGTTATGGGAGCAACTTTTAAAGAAGATGTAACTGATATACGTAATACAAAAGTGATTGATGTAGTTAAAGAATTGAAATCTTATCAAGTTTCTGTTGATTTAGTCGATCCACACGCTTCATCTGAAGAAATGGAACACGAATACGGCATAGGTTTACACGAAAAACCAGAAGGAGTATACGATTCCATTATCGTTGCAGTTAACCATAAAGAATATATGGGTTTAACAGAAGATTATTTCAAAGGATTATTAATTGATGGTAAAGGAACTTTCGCTGACATCAAAGGAATCTACAGAAATAAAATCAAAGAATTAGAATACTGGAGTTTGTAAATTGATAATTGTCAATTGATAATTGTCAATTGATAAAATCCCAAAAGATGAATATATTAGTAACAGGAGGTGCAGGATTTATAGGTTCACACGTAGTACGTTTATTTGTAAATAAATATCCTGAACATACGATTGTCAATTTTGACAAACTAACTTATGCTGGTAACCTATCTAATTTGAAGGATTTAGAAGGTAAATCAAATTATCATTTTGTGAAAGGAGATATTTGCTCTCAAACAGATGTTAAAGCGGTATTTGAAAAATTTAAAATTTCAGATGTAATACATCTTGCTGCAGAATCACATGTGGATCGTTCAATTGAAGGTCCTATGGAATTTGCAATGACGAATGTAATTGGTACACTGAATTTATTAAATGAAGCAAAAGCTTATTGGAATTTAGAAGAAAAACATACGTTTCATCATGTATCAACAGACGAGGTATATGGATCTTTAGGTGCTGAAGGTTTATTTACAGAAACAACTGCTTATGACCCTAGAAGTCCTTATTCGGCTTCAAAAGCATCTTCTGACCATTTTGTGAATGCTTTCTTTCACACGTATAATTTTCCTGTGAAGATGAGTAATTGTTCAAACAATTATGGAAGTCATCATTTTCCAGAGAAATTAATTCCTTTAATGATTCAAAACATCGTAAATATGAAACCACTTCCAGTGTATGGAAAAGGGGAGAATATTCGTGATTGGTTGTGGGTAGAAGATCATGCAACAGCGATTGAAACAATATTTTTCAATGGAACGTATGGTGAATCTTACAATGTAGGTGGATTAAATGAATGGAAAAACATTGATTTAGTGCATTACCTATGTAAAATGTTGGATGAAAAACTAACACGTGAACCTGGAACATCAGCAAGTTTAATCACATACGTAACAGACCGCTCAGGACACGATATGCGTTATGCCATAGATGCTTCAAAATTAGAAAAAGAATTAGGTTGGACACCTTCTATTAAATTTGAAGAAGGTTTAGACAAGACAGTTGATTGGTACTTAAGCAATGAAGAATGGGTGAAAGAGGTAACCAGTGGGGATTACCAAAAATATTATTCTGACATGTATTCTAATAGATAAAATGGGACTCTTCTCTATATTTTCGAAAAAAAAACCAGAAATACAATTACCACCTTTTGACTTTTCAACAATAGGAGTTGACATGCATAGTCATCTGCTACCAGGAATCGATGATGGAGCAGCAACATTAGACCATAGCATTGGGATGATTTTGAAATTTAAAGAGTTAGGATACAAAAAATTGATTGCTACTCCACATATTATGATGGATTGCTACCAAAACACACCTGATATTATTGCCAAAAAACATGCAGAAGTTAAAGCTGAGTTAAAACGTCTTAATATCGATATTGAATTTGAAGCTGCTGCTGAAAATTTCTATGAAGAAGAATTGACACAATCGATCAAAGAAAAAAGAGCAGTTACTTTTAATGGAAAATACTTGTTATTTGAATATTCCTTTTTTAGTGAACCTTCTCAAATAGATAGTTTGATCTTTGATATGACTGTAAATGGATATATTCCAGTACTAGCACACTACGAAAGATATCCCTATTATTTCAATAATCCTGCAAAAATTGAAGAGTATCGTAATAAAGGGGTTCAAATACAGGTCAATTTATTATCCATAGTAGGTCACTACGGACCTGAAGTCATGAAACAATCACATTACCTCATCGACAACAAATTAGTCGATTTTGTATCATTAGATTGCCACAGAATCGAACACCTTGAAATACTTGAGCGTTGTGCATCACACCCCTATTTTCATAAATTATCAGATTTACCATTGAAAAACAAGAGCTTACATCAATAGATTAGACAGATTAATAATTTAAAATAATTTGAAGAAATTGATACCTTTACTCTATACGAATGAGCTATGATTTCAAATCCAGTAATAGTTGAAGAAATAACCAAACTAGTTGTCGCCATGTTTGTTGGTGCAGTAATTGGTACTGAAAGAGAATACAAGAGTAAAGCAGCAGGATTTAGAACAGTCATTCTCATAACTGTAGGATCTACACTATTCACTATTATATCCAATCTAATCAGTAATGATGGGAGAATTGCGTCAAATATTGTAACTGGTATCGGATTTTTAGGTGCTGGAGCCATATTCCGAGAAGGAATGAACGTAAAAGGGCTTACAACTGCAACCACCATATGGATTTCCGCGGCAATTGGTATGGCAATTGGTATAGGTAAATATGAGTTTGCTTTTGCTGCTCTAATTATCGTAATGCTTGTATTATTAAGCTTTACATGGATCCAAAAATTAATTGAGCGAAAAAATAAAATCGAAACTTACACGATATCATTTGTGAAATCTAATGAATTTAATTATAATAATTTAATAAAAATCATACAAGAATATCATCTGACTAGCTCAATTACAAAAAAAATAAAAACACAAAGTATGCATACATGCATATTTTCAGTTCAAGGAACTCTAGAAAATCACGAAAAGTTGATTCAGGCGCTTTATGAATCAGAATATATTATTGAATTTGAAGTTTAACATATAAAAAATGACACTCCAATTTTTAGAAACAGAATGGCTTATAATACTATTTATAGTTTCAGGAATTGCTATTTGGATAGCAGGGGTTAAATTGACAATTGCGCTCGATAGAATATCAAAATTCTTTAATATTGGAGAAGCGATGGGAGGTATGATTTTTTTAGCCATCGTGACCAATCTCCCTGAAATTGCAATTACTGGAATTGCTTCATGGAATGGAAATATAGATATTGCTGTTAGTAATATCTTAGGAGGTATAGCAATTCAAACAGTTGTTTTAGCATTTATTGATTATTTTGGAGTTGGGAAGGCAGGGCCACTATCACACAAATCATCATCTATAGGTTTATTACTTGAAGGAATCATACTTATTCTAATATTATCACTCGTGATAGTTGGAAAAGAAGTACAAACTGATTTTACAATACTGAATGGATCTATAGTAGAATGGATAATATTACTTGTTTGGATAACAGGAATATACCTTATATATAAAAATCCACATATAAATACCAGAAAGCAAAAAATTGCAGAAGACAAACAACGCGCTAGTGAACCGACAATTACAAAAAAACAAGCGATGAACGCGATTCTTCTATTTTCAATATTAGCGGTTATTACACTAGCAAGTGGATTAACGCTAGAGTTATGTAGTGAAACACTCGCAAAACGATTTAGCATAAGTAACGCGCTCTTTGGAGCAACATTTTTAGCTCTCATTACTGCGCTCCCTGAAATATCAACAGGGATTGAATCAGCTAAACTTAAAGATTATCAAATGGCAGTAAGTGATATTTTTGGAGGAAATGCATTCTTACCTGTTCTTTTACTAATGGGTTCAATACTTTTAGGGAAACCAGCTATTAATTCCGTAGACAATACTGACATCTACTTAACAGCATTGAGTATCATCTTAACGGGAGTATTTTTGATTGGGCTTATAATAAAATCTCCTAAACAATTTTTCAGACTAGGATTTGATTCTTTAACACTTATAATTATATATATTGTAGGTATTATAGGACTAATGCTTATATAACTATTCGTTTAGTAGCGAAGTAATTATTTACGAATAATTGAACTACGTAAATCCCTTTTGGTAATTGAAAAGGGACTGTATATTCCCCAGATTGGTAACCAAATTCAAGTTCTCCTAATTTTTTATAATAGACAGATTTTCCCAATTCATCCACGATATTTAAATATCCCTTACCCTCTTCGGGAGATTTAAAATGCATAAATAACGAATTATTCATTGTAGAATAATAACAGGTAAATGCAAAGGCGTTTTCATTGATTTTAATTCCTGATATTCCTCCAGTAGATTGTTGAGGAAGTAATGAAAAATTTGACAAATAAATTACCTGATAATTACCAGTTGAAAAATAAAAAGTTACCCTATCCATTGAAAGTGATGGTGCTTTCCATTTAAAGACCCATTTAGAACTAAACGGGTCAATGTGATTTATATATTGTCGAATTTTGTTCGTTTTTTTGTTGAGCAAAGTACTAATTTGTGTGTTTTGACCTACCATTAAATCTCCTGCTCTCCAATTAGAATCATTTAAAACCGTACATTGAAACCCTTTATTTCCAACTATAGTATCTCGATAAGTAATAATATAAGTATGATTAGGAATGTATGTTTTCACCTCGTTGTTTAATGAATCTGTCACTAAAAAACGACTTATTAATCCTGCAGGTAATGCATCACAATTATGACAATCGCCACAATTAAATTCTCCAGGAGCACCCGTATAACCAGGTATATCAACTCCATTTGGATAATGTAACTCTTTCAAAGAAGAAAAGCATTCAACACTAGAATTTCGAAAAGTAAACGCAATACAAGTGAATACAAGCAATAATATAAAAATAAAATAACTGACTTTTTTCATACCTAAACCAATTTATATAAGTTTAGTGTTATCAATTTAATTCATCGTTACTCCTTCTTTAAAGAATTATTATGTTTTTTACTTTTAAATTTTCGTTTCTTATTTGGCGAATTAGTAGAAATCTTCCATTCTGGACCTGCACCTAAAGCTTCAGGAAGAACAGACCTCGGAATTTCTGCTTCTATCAACTGTTCGATACGGTGCATCCGCAACATATCTTTATCATTTATTAAGGTATAAGCCTCTCCCTTCGTGTTAGCACGAGCTGTTCTTCCAATTCGATGTACATAATCTTCAGCGTCATGTGGTGCGTCGTAATTAATAACCATATTGATTTCTTTGATGTCGATACCACGACTCATTACATCAGTTGCAACGAGAATGCGTATCCTTTTTGATCTAAAACCAATCAATACTTCTTCACGTTCAGTTTGCGTTAAATTTGAAGAGATACCTTGCGACTTGAATCCTGCTTTGCGAAGACCGTGCACAATTTCCGAAACTTTACTTTTAGAAGAAGTAAAAATAATGATACTCGTATATTCTGGACGCGATTCCAAAATATGCTTAATCACGGGAATTTTTTGATTGTCGAATGTTAAGTATAGATTCTGAGAAACGCCAGCAGCTGGTTTGGAAATTGACAGTGTAATTTCTTCAGGTTGATGTAAAATTTTGGTGGCCAACGTTCTAATTTTGGGAGCCATTGTTGCGCTAAACAATAGGGTTTGTTTATTCTTTGGTAAATAGGAAAAAATTTGTTCCAAATCCTCCGTAAAACCCATATCTAACATCTTATCCGCTTCGTCTAACACTAAATGCTTCACGTGTTTAAAATTCACATATCCCATTTTTAAGTGTGATAATAATTTTCCTGGAGTAGCAACAATTATATCTGTCCCATTTTTCAATGCATCTTTTTGAATATCCCAATCTTTACCATACGTTCCACCATAAACTGCTTGTGAACCAACGGAAACAAAATAAGATAACCCTTGAATTTCTTGCTCTATTTGTATCGCTAATTCACGTGTTGGAACAATGATTAATGTATCAATTGTTGAATCTTCTTTTCCAACTAATTTATTTAAAATTGGTAAAATAAAAGCGGCTGTCTTTCCTGTGCCAGTTTGTGCACAAGCAATCAAGTCTTTATTTTCAAGGATGGTTGGAATTGCTTTTTCTTGAATCGGAGTTGCATTTTCAAACCCCATATGAGAGATCGCTTCTAGGATGCTCTCGTGCAAATGTAATTCTGTAAATTTCATAATTGACGTTAAGATACGATGTTTTATGGAATAAATGATTTTGATTAGGAAAAAGTAGATTGATAATATTTACATTTGGCCAAGCGAACATTTATGAAAACAAAACGCATTTATATTTCTGTTATCAACGACTTGGTTACTGACCAACGTGTGCACAAGGTATGTGAAACGATTTGTTCCAATTTCCCCGAATATAAAATTACTTTAATTGGACGACTCAAAAAAGATAGTCAGCCTGTAAATCAGCGTATTTATAAAGTACATCGTATGTCATTACGTTTTGAAAAAGGGTTTAAATTTTACGCAGAATATAATTTACGTTTGTTTTTTTATTTGTTGTTTCGTCGTCGTGGAGTTTACTTTTCAAACGATTTAGACACCTTACTCCCTAACTTTTTGATGTCAAGATTAAAGGGTTCTAGGTTAATTTACGACAGTCATGAATATTTCACCGAAGTACCTGAATTGATTGGTCGTGAACGTATACGTGATATTTGGTTGCGTCTTGAATCGTACATGGTTCCGAAACTAAAAACTATGTTTACCGTCAACGATACCATGGCAGAAGTATATTCCGATAAGTACCATATTCCTGTGCATGTGGTGCGTAATGTTCCCAAATTACAAGGCTATGGAGCAACCGCACATGTTTTGAATGTCCGTGAACAATTTGGCATTGCACCAACCGATCATTTGTTAATTTACCAAGGTGCTGTCAACAAAGACCGTGGGTTAGAAGAATTGATTCAAGCATTTACGTTTTTACCCCAAACATACCAACTATTGATTGTCGGATCTGGAGATGTTCACCAACAATTACTTGAAAAAACCTTGGAATTGGAATTACATCGGGTACATTTTGCAGGACAAATTCCGTTTAGTGAACTTGCTGCCTATACAATTCAGGCAGATTTAGGAGTTTCCTTGGAAAAATCGACTAATTTAAATTACCGTTTTGCTTTACCCAATAAAGTGTTTGATTACCTCGCATCTGGAGTTCCAATTTTAGTGAGTCCATTAACAGAATTATGCGCTATTTTAGACAAACACGATGTCGGTAAATTGCTACCTTCTCACGAACCAAAAGACATAGCAGAAACCATTGAAGCCATTTTTGCTAACCAAAATCAACTCTCAATTTGGAAAGAAAATACCCTAAAAGCACGCGAAGAATATTGTTGGGAAAACGAAGAACAAAAGCTAGTCGCTCGACTTTTTGAGATTTTATAAAATTCCCCTCAAATTTCTTATCTTTGTTACTTGTCACCAAATTTTTGATTGAATGAGCACAAAATACAACGAATACAAAGGGTTGAATCTACCAGAAGTCGCTAAAAACGTACTAGAAAAATGGGAAAATCAACAAGTGTTTGAGAAATCCATGTCTACACGCGAAGGACACAAACCTTTCGTGTTTTTCGAAGGACCTCCATCTGCGAATGGACTTCCAGGAATTCACCACGTTATGGCGCGTTCAATCAAAGATATTTTTTGTCGTTACAAGACCTTAAAAGGGTTTCAAGTAAAACGTAAGGCTGGTTGGGATACACATGGTTTGCCAATCGAATTAGGTGTTGAGAAAGAATTAGGAATTACCAAAGAAGATATCGGAACAAAAATCTCCGTAGAAGATTACAACAAAGCGTGTAAGGAAACTGTTATGCGTTACACGGATATTTGGAACAACCTTACCCAACAAATGGGGTATTGGGTAGACATGAACGACCCATACATCACGTATGATTCCAAATACATGGAATCTGTTTGGTGGTTATTGGGACAATTGTACGAGAAAAACTTAATTTACAAAGGGTATACGATTCAACCTTATTCTCCAAAAGCGGGAACAGGATTGTCATCGCATGAAATTAACCAACCAGGGTGTTACCGCGATGTGAAAGATACAACAGTGGTGGCACAGTTTAAGGTGAAGGATGGTGAAAAAACGCCGTTTGATGGTATTATTGGAGGAAATGCCGTAGGTGCGCGTCGCGACACGCACCTACTGGCATGGACGACAACCCCTTGGACGTTACCATCCAATACCGCATTGTGTGTTGGACCAAAAATTGAATACGTATTGGTGAAATCATTCAACCAATATACCTTCGAACCAATCAACGTTATTTTAGCGAAAAACTTGGTAGGATACCAATTCGGAAAAGGATTTACAGCTGTAACATCTACCGAAGAATTGGCGTCTTACAAACAAGGTGATAAAACCATTCCTTTCTTCGTTGCTGGAGAATGTCTGGGTACAGATTTAGTTGGTATCAAATATGAACAATTATTGCCTTTCGTACTTCCGGATGAAACTCCAGAAGAAGCGTTTAGAGTGATCAGTGGTGATTTCGTAACTACTTCTGACGGTACGGGTATCGTTCACATTGCACCTACTTTTGGTGCGGACGATGCGCGCGTAGCTGCTGATGCAGGTGTACCAGGAATGTTGGTGAAAGACGAACATGGAAATTTAGTTCCATTGGTTGATTTACAAGGTAAATTCCGTCCAGAAGTTGGTCCTATTGCAGGAATGTACGTGAAAAACGAATACTACAACGATGGAGAAGCACCGGAACGTTCAGCAGATGTTCAGATTGCCATCTTATTGAAAGAAGAAAATAAAGCATTTGCGGTAGCGAAATACGAACACAGCTACCCACACTGTTGGAGAACAGATAAACCGGTATTGTATTACCCATTAGATTCTTGGTTCATCAAAGCAACTGCTGCGAAAGAACGCATGATGGAATTAAACAAAACAATCAACTGGAAACCAGAATCAACTGGAACTGGTCGTTTTGGAAAATGGTTGGAAAATCTAAATGATTGGAACCTTTCTAGATCACGTTATTGGGGTATTCCAATTCCAATTTGGTCGACAAAAGAAGGCGATGAACGTATCATCATTTCTTCAGTAGAGCAATTGAAAAACGAATGCGACAAAGCTGTTCATGCTGGTGTTATGACAACAAACCCATTGGCTGACTTTGTGGTTGGAGATATGTCAAACGAAAATTATGCGAAAATCGATTTACATAAAAACTATGTAGATACGATTACCTTAGTTTCTGCGACTGGTAAACCAATGCAACGCGAAGCAGACTTGATCGACGTTTGGTTTGATTCAGGTTCGATGCCGTATGCACAATGGCACTATCCATTTGAAAATAAAGAATACATAGACAATCACGCGAGTTTCCCAGCAGACTTTATCGCGGAAGGTGTGGACCAAACACGTGGATGGTTCTATACCCTACACGCCATTGCGACGATGGTATTCGACAAAGTAGCATATAAAAACGTTATTTCTAACGGATTGGTGTTAGACAAAAACGGACAAAAAATGTCGAAACGTTTGGGGAATGCTGTGGATCCATTCACGACATTAGATAAATTTGGTCCAGATGCGACACGTTGGTACATGATTACCAATGCGCAGCCATGGGACAACTTAAAATTTGACTTAGACGGAATTACAGAGGTGCAACGTAAATTCTTCGGAACATTATACAACACCTATTCCTTCTTTACACTGTATGCGAATATCGATGGATTTGATTATGCTGCAGCAGATTTAGATATTAACGAGCGTCCAGAAATTGATCGTTGGATTATCTCACAACTTCATTCCTTGATCCAAAATGTGGATGAGGCGTATGAGACATTTGAGCCAACAAAAGCGGGTCGTTTGATTCAAGATTTCGTAACAGATCAATTATCGAATTGGTATGTACGTTTGTGTCGTAGAAGATTCTGGAAAAGCGATGATTCGAAAGATAAATTGTCGGCTTACCAAACATTATATACCTGTTTGGAAACAGTCTCCATTTTGGGAGCGCCAATCGCACCTTTCTTTATGGATCAACTATTCAGCGATTTAAATGCAGTTACGAAACGTCACGATGTGATTTCTGTGCATTTAGCAGACTTCCCGAAAGTGAATCCAGCATTGATTGATACAGCCTTAGAAGCACAAATGGACATCGCACAACGCGTTTCTTCTTTAGTGTTAGGTATTCGTAAAAAAGAACGTATTCGTGTACGTCAACCGCTACAAACGATTATGGTTCCAACCTTAAATCAAACCTTCTCCGACAACATCACGCATGTGAAAGAGTTGATTTTATCGGAAGTAAACGTGAAAGAATTGCGTTTGTTAGAAGAAGGAAGCGGTGTATTGGTGAAAAGCATCAAACCAAACTTTAAAACGATTGGTCCTAAATACGGTAAACAAATGAAGTCTATCGCAGCGTTGGTCGGGAAAATGACCGCGGATGACATTGCTTCAGTTGAGAAAAACCAAGGTTGGTCGGGTGATATCGATGGAGAAAACATCGTGTTAGACTTCAACGACTTTGAAATCTTAGCACAAGACATCCCAGGATGGTTGGTAAGTACCGAAGGAGGATTAACGGTTGCTTTAGACATTACCATTTCAGAAGAATTGAAATCAGAAGGAATTGCGCGTGAGTTAGTAAACCGCGTACAAAATTTACGTAAAGATTCTGGTTTGGAAGTGACGGATAAAATCAGATTGACTGTAGAATGTGCGAGTGAAATTCAAGCTGCCATTGCACAGAATGAAGAATATGTTTGCAATGAAGTATTAGCAACAGAAATTTCATTTGGTTCTTTTGATGGAGATGCGTTAATCGTGGATTTAGTCGAAGAAGGAGATGCGAAAATTGGGTTGGTGAAGAGTTAATTTTTTACAATAATCATTTTGAAACTAAACTTTTTTTAAATAACTTTAGTAGAGATTATATACCCAATCGATATGACTAATTCAACATTAAAATTTGAAATCAATTCATTGCCTTTAGAAATGCGTTCTGAAGTTGCTGATTTTATTGCCTTTTTGAAAAATAAAGTAAAAAATTCTCCTTCGTTGAAAGAAAGAGAATTTGGTTTTGCAAAAGGTAAAATTTCAATATCGGATGATTTTGATGCACCTTTAGATGAATTTAAAGAATATATGTAGTGGAGTTTTTACTTGACACTCATGCGTTTTTATGGTTTGCATCTGGGGATGAAAAACTACCGATACACATTCAAGAAAAAATTAAAAATCTTAAAAATTCTTGTTTTGTTAGTGTAGCTAGTATGTGGGAAATTAGTATCAAACAACGACTAGGAAAATTAAACTCGACATTATCGATTGATAAATTATTTAAACTAGCAGAACAAAATCAAATAGAAATTCTTCAAATCAATAGTGAGCATTTAATAAAGTTATCCAAATTACCATTACATCATAATGATCCTTTTGATAGATTAATAATATCCCAGTCTATTGCAGAAAAACTTAGTTTAATTTCTAAGGATACTGAATTCAAAAACTATCCTGTAAAATTGATTTGGTAGATACAGTTTAATTTCTTTAAATTTAAATGAAGAATTAGATAAAAGTGGTATGTGCAAATTTTGCACACACCACTGAGCTGAAAGAAATTTCAACTATTGCATTTTTTGCAACAGTTCAGTAACAACTTAGCAAACTATACTTTTTCCATTTTTTAATGTCTACTACTCATTTTGACATTAAAAGTATCTATCAAAAATTGAGTAAACATTAAAATTTAACTTTTTTATAGTTTGCATAAAAAGAAGGTGTAAATATTTACAAATCAATTATAGAAATCATTTTAGGTTGTAATTTTACAACTATGAAATTATTATTAGACATAGATGGTGTAATGGTTCCCATCTCTCCATGGAAACAACCTGATTTTTTATCAGATAACTTCCCTATGTTTAGTAATAAAGCGACGAAAGCACTACAGCGAATATTGAAAGAAACCAATGCAACTGTTGTACTAACTACTTCGCACAAATCAACGTATTCTATTGCAGAGTGGATTGCTATATTTCAGCGCAGAGATTTCTATGTTAAAATGCAAACTTTCATTTCATTTTCTGATAGTTTTTCTGTTATTTTTTTAATGTATGGTGTTTTTCTGTTAATTACAGCCATAATTCGATGCACTAATTTATTTCTTACAGCATTTAACACACTCATTTT
>CANCJF010000012.1 GCA_947378245.1 Bacteroidota bacterium | reverse complement strand
TTCTGATTTAAAGTTGTTCAATATAATATAAGAAAAAAATCTAAATAGTGTATTCTTTTAAGACTAATTGTAAACCACCTCACAAAAAAAACATACAATTATTTTCACCTAGATGATCTTTTGTTTTGCTAAAATAGACTTTGTTTTTTAGAATGTTTTCTAGTGTTTTTTTTGTGAGATTTAAAGCTTGCGTATTTGTATACATATATCCTATTTAATATGATTTCCTGTTACTATTTCTTTCCTAACCTATAATAACTAACAAAATATAAGGTTATTAACAGACAAGTCAAGAAGGTAAAACCAAGACCAAAGTTCGTTGCCTGCCCGCCGAATATATCACTATAAGTCGTGTGAAATTGTCCTTTCAGATAAAGTATAGCATTGTCTTTTTTATTTAGGTGGGTATTTTGAATGGTAGCTTGTAAGTTTGCTAATCCTTCGGTTCCCCAGCGCGATATTGTTAACCAACTCAGTAGTTCTATGATTGGGTTTGTGATTTTAGTAACCACACCTGCGAGCATCAATTGAGGTATTAATAAAATGGGGACCAATGCCATCACTTTCTCCGTGCTTTTTAATGAGGCACTTACCAATAAACCTAACAAGGAAGCTGTAATTGAAAGGAAAAAAAGGAAAAATATTTGGTATACAATATTATTGAAATGCACTTCTTTGTTTACATAGAAAAGTGATAATATACCTACAAATAAGGTAGATTGTATCAAGGAAATGATAGCTAAAGTAGAGATTTTGGAAAGTAAATAAGTGTCTTTTCGCACATTAAACATACTCTCGCGTTCATAGATTTTAGATTCCTTTACAATTTCTCTACAAGCATTATTTACACCAAACCAAATAGCAGACACACTCATCATAAAAAGTACACTAATAGAAAGTTCATTAAAAATAAAACCTATCAAAACCGCTATGATTGGAGCTTGTCCAATGAGTAGTTGTGTGTTTTTTCGGTCGTTTGTTTTCGTTTTAATGTTTCTTAGGGTCAACCAACGCAATTGTTGCCACCATCGAACGGAAGGTTTGTCAAAACGATGAATGTCTCCTTTGATTTTACTTGTTGGAATCTGTGCTTGATTGGTTTTCCATTTCAAAGCGTTTTTACCAGAAAGTTGTTGGTAAACACCCACAGCAGATTGCACGTTAAAATGAGATTTATATCCAGCTATTTTTCCTTTATAAGCAAGAAAACCACCAACAGTTAGAAAAATAACTTCGTCCATGTATTCTAAATCTTCCGGTTTATGTGTTACCATCACGATTGTTGTATTCTCTCTTGTAAGGTCTTTCAGTAGATATAAAAACTCTTCAATGGTTTGTGGGTCGAGTGGGGAAGTAGGTTCATCCAAAAACAAAATCATTGGATCAGATAGTAGTTCAATCGCGATACATACTCTTTTTCGTTGTCCGCCACTTATGGCGCTATTCAAATTGTTTTTCACATGCTCTATGCCTAACTTGTTAAGCAAGAAGTCAATTTTAGCATTTATTTCGTTTTCTGTTTTATTTTCTAAGCGGATTTTGGCAGCGTAGTATATTGATTGAAATACCGTTAATTCTTGATGAATGGTGTCTATTTGAGGTACATATCCAATTTGACTTTTGATATACTCAAAATGTTTGGAAGCATCTAAATCAAATAGGGAAATATCTCCTGCACTACTATCGGTTAGCCCTAACATAATATGGAATAATGTAGTCTTTCCACATCCCGATGGCCCCATGATTGCAGTTAATGAATTAGGTTCAATCTGCAAGGTAAGGTTGTTCAGCACATTCTCTTTTCCAAAAGATTTACTTATGTTATTCAACTTTATTGCTGTTGCCTGATCTAAGTTTTTTATTTCTCCTGTTACAGAAACACAGGTTCTACCGATAAAGAAAACATCATGTGCTTTTAGTTGCTCAACGAGAATTTTTTTACCATTTACATACACACCATTACTCGATTGAAGGTCGCGAAGTTCGTAGTGATTTGCATCTATTTTTTCCAAAGAAGCGTGAATTCGACTTACGTATTTGTCATTTGGTATGATAATATCGCATTCAGAACCACGACCAATAATTTTTTTTGAATTAGTGGCTGATGAGTTTTTGTTTGTATTTACAGTAGTTTTTTCAGGATCTATAGTTTCCTTTCTGATTTTTAATTGGGTAAAATTAGATTTGTCAAATGAAGCATTTTCTGTGTTGTTCAGTTTAATCCATTGATGAGGTGTAATTTTTTCGTTGTTTATGAAAGTCCCGTTTGTACTACCTGCATCTTTTATGTATAGTTGATTATTTTCAAATTTAAGTTCAGCGTGGGTACCTGAAACAATCTTTAATGTAAATTGGATATCGTAATTTTCAGCTCTCCCAATTTTTAAGTGTTGGTTTTCTGATAAAGCAACAGATTTAATGTGTGTATTGTTTTCTGTAAACGATAAATTAATTGAATGCATATTTTAAAATCTGAATTATTTTGTTTCGAATTTAGGTTAAATTTCTAATACTTTGTTTCCTTCCCTCGTCACTTCGTCTCCTGAAAGCTTTTGGGACGTCACTCTATAGTTTCCTCATCAAATACCTGTACAATTCCACCATACTCATAATATCATACTTCGCAACAATCTCATTCGGTGTGTGCACATTATCTTCTGCTGCACCAATAAAACACCAATCAATTAATAGATCTGATTTTTGAAGCGAACTTCCATCGCTACCGCCAGCAGATTCGACTTCGAGTTGGAAATCTATCTTGGATTTTTTAGCGAGGTCAATGATTTTGTTGAGGTACGTTCTGCGTGGTAACATGCTGTCACGCATGGAGATTGCCACTCCGTGGCCTGGTTGTACGTGATCTGTAACCCAAGTAATGTCAGAAATTAAAGCTTGACGAACGTTGTAGATATCAAATAAAAACTTCGCGCAAAATCCAACGGAATTTCCACCGTGTTCTTCGTAGGTTCCGAACACGATTGCTCCGTTTTCTAAGGTCTCAGCGATTCTCAAGGCTGACCAAACGCCTAAACGGTTATCTAAATAAGGGGATTGAACAGTGGTATCGGTTTCTCTAAAGTTTGGTTTGTAAGTAAGTATGGTTCCACGATCGATGGTTCTTGGAAATACACATTTGTAGATTGGTCGCGCGTTTTCTTGCTCGATGAGCATTAATTCGGTTTCAATTTTTCCTTGGCTGTCGCTACCGACCAACTGCATTCCGTCTTCAATATCTGGTCCACCGATTTTAACGAGTTGGTTGTCGTAACTTACGCTGAAACCAATCGTGTCGATGTGCGCATAAATTGCTGTACGTGGTTTGCCGAAAACAAGGATGATGTTGTCTTGGAATTGATCTCCAGCATATATGGTAGGTTGCACTTTCCAATCGGCTTTGTTTTTGTCGATATAGGTTAAGATGAATTTCGCGATTTTACTTTCGTCGCTCGATGCTCCTTGAATTGCGGTAAGTTGCTTTAATAATTTCATTAGTAGATTCCTTTTGAATGCGTTTCGGTATTTTCAATCTCTTGTAAAAGTACTTTCAATTTTTCACTTTGCTCCAAAGGAATACATATTTCCAAGTTACAGTCCAATTGAAAATCTTGCACGAGCACTTTAGCGTTTGTCGTTTTAATTAAACTCATGATCGCAGGGAGTTGAGGGTAGTTGAAGGTGATTTGTAGGGTTTCTTCCAGTTCTTTTTGGATGATGTTTCCTGCTTCAATCGCTTCTTTTGCTGCAACACGGTAGGCGTGTATGAGACCACCGACCCCTAATTTTGTTCCTCCAAAGTAGCGAATGACACCTATCAGTACGTTTGTGAGTTCAAAGGATTGTATTTGACCTAAGATGGGGGCTCCTGCGCTATTGTTTGGTTCTCCGTCGTCGTTTGCTCGAGTGACGTAGTTTCCAACGCCGAAACGGTATGCATAACAGAGGTGTCGCGCTTGGTGGTGCATTTTTCTCCACTCGTTGAGGTGTTGTTTGGCTTCTTCTTCCGTACGACAAGGAATAGCATATCCAATAAATTTGGAGCCTTTTTCTTTATAGAGTCCTTCAGAGAGTGTTTCGAGTGTTTGGTATGAATGTGGGTTATTCACAACTATGTTTAAAAAGAAAACCACCTCGAAAGGTGGTTTTAGTATTATTGAATAGAAAGTTTTTTCTCTAAATCTGCGAGGTAAACTTTGAATTGTTTGTCTGTTTCAGAAAGGTTAGTTACCGTTCTGCATGCGTGAAGTACCGTTGCGTGGTCTTTTCCACCGCAGTGCGCTCCGATACTTGCAAGAGAAGCTTTTGTCATCTTTTTAGAGAAGAACATGGAGATTTGTCTTGCTTGTACTACTTCGCGTTTACGTGTTTTAGATTTCAAAATTTCCATTGGAAGGTTGAAATAATCACATACCACTTTTTGGATGTAGTCGATCGAAATTTCACGTGACGTGTTTTTTACAAATTTGTCAATCATTTGTTTCGCAAGATCCAAAGTGATTGCTTTTTTGTTTAAGGAAGCTTGTGCTAGTAATGAAGTCCAAGCGCCTTCCATTTCACGGATGTTTGTGTTGATGCTATATGCTAAGTATTCTACCACTTCGTTTGGAAGTTCGATACCGTTACCATACATTTTTTTCTGTAAGATTGCGATACGTGTTTCTAAATCTGGCGTAGATAAATCAGCTGACAATCCCCATTTGAAACGAGATAGAAGACGTTGCTCCATGTCTTGCATTTCTACTGGTGGTTT
The DNA here is from genome assembly GCA_947378245.1 of Bacteroidota bacterium. GTDB lineage: Bacteria > Bacteroidota > Bacteroidia > Flavobacteriales_D > Crocinitomicaceae > CANHVK01. The sequence goes on along the minus strand of CANCJF010000012.1, from coordinate 26,172 downwards.
ATCGGATGTTAAGATAATTTGTTTGCCATTTTGGTGTAAGTGGTTGAAAACAGAGAAGAATACATCCATTGTTTTCGTTTTACCAGCAAAGAATTGTACATCATCGATAATCAATACATCTACCATTTGATAGAAGTGGATGAAATCATTGATAGATTCTTGTTTGATAGCATCGATAAATTGGTGAGCAAATTTCTCAGAACCAACATATAATACTGTTTTATTAGGGTATTTTTCTTTGATGCTAATACCGATTGCGTGAGCTAAATGCGTTTTTCCTAATCCTACTCCACCATAGATTAATAATGGGTTGAAAGCAGTTCCTCCAGGTTTGTTAGCTACAGCATAACCCGCAGAGCGAGCTAAACGGTTGCAATCTCCTTCAACGAAATTATCGAAAGAATACGCTGGATTCAAGTTAGACTCCACATTCAATTTCTTTAAACCTGGAATGATAAAAGGATTACGAATTTGATTTTCGTTAATGTTCAAAGGTACACTAACCGGTGAATTTTTAACAGAAGTATTGTTAGAAGTAGGAAGTTTAACCGTGTAAGGGTTTTTATTTCCTTTGTTATTTTCCATAACAATAGAATACTCTAAACGACCCTCGTTTCCAACTACACGTTTGATTACTTTTTTAAGTAAAACGATGTAATGCTCCTCTAGCCACTCATAGAAAAAATGAGAAGGTACCTGTATCGTTAATACATCGTTGTCTAACTTTACCGGAACGATAGGAACGAACCATGTATTGTATGAATTCAACGCGATATTATCTTTGATAACCTTTAAACATTTTCCCCAAGTCCCTTCGTGATCTGTGTTCATTGTATTAATTTAGTATAGGTTTTTACTTTTTGTTGTTTAAAACTTTTTATCTTTGTAAACGACTGTTTTTTAGATAGATAGTTTGAGTGATTTCCCACAATACAAAGATTAGGATAATAAAGTTTAAAAAAAAATCATTTTGCTATTGACTTTTAACTTTTTTTTACTTGTGATAAATTAATTTTTAAATAGAAATTTTCGCTCCTTTTTCTTTGGTAATTTTAGTTTTTAAGTCTTATATAAGTAAGATTACTAATCATTTATACATGGAAATAAATTTTTCACAAACTACTCAAATTCGTGTAAGATACGGGGAGACAGACCAGATGGGGTATTGTTATTATGGTAATTATGCACAATACTTTGAGGTTGGTCGTGTAGAAGCGTTGCGCGCTTTTGGTATGAGTTATCGCGAGATGGAAAAAGATGGGTTTATGTTGCCTGTCTTGGATTTTCAAGTCCGTTATTTAGCGCCTGCTTATTATGATGACTTATTAACAATTACTACTAAAATAGTGTTGTTGAAAGGTCCACGACTTTATTTTGAATATGAAATAGCAAATGAAGAAGGAAAGTTGATTTCTGTAGCGAGTACTACGTTGGTTTTTGTTTCAAAAGAAACGATGAAGCCAATTGCTCCTCCGGAGGAGTTTTTGGCGTTAATGGAAAAGTATAAAGTCGAAAGTTAAAAGTTAAAAGTATAAAGTCGAAAGTTGAAAGTTGAAGGGGGGTAGTTTTTGATTTATGTGTTTTTATAATGTAATGAGTTGTTTATGAGTGCTAGTTCAAATATTTTTTCATTTATTCCTTCTACGAAAGCGGATTTGCTATTGTATGTTTCTCAACGTGAAGGAGAGGTGAAGTTGGGAGAAAAAGTTTCTGTGTATGCAGATTTAGATTCTTTTTCAGGGAAATATGTGGTACTGGGGGTGAAAGAAGATGTTGGTCCTCGTGCGAATTTAGGTCTTGCTGGTTCGGATGCTGGGTATGCGTGTTTTTTGAAGCGTTTTTTAAATATGCAATCTAATTCTTTTTTGTCGGGAGATGAAGTGTTGTTGATGGGGGAGATTCGTGTTAATTCAGTTGTGGATGAGTTGGGCGTGTTGAGACAATGTGTGGAGGAATTGGATGACTTGTTAATTTCGCTTTTAGTGCCGATTTATGAAAAGAGGTTGATTCCTATTTTAATAGGTGGAGGACATAATAATGCGTACCCGTTAATAAAAGCATGTTCGATGGTTCAGAAGAAAGCGATGGATGTGGTGAATTGTGATCCTCATGCTGATTTCAGAGCTTTAGAGGGTAGGCATAGTGGAAATTCGTTTTCGTATGCGATGAAAGAAGGGTGGTTGGCGAATTATGCAGTTCTTGGTTTGCATCAACAATATAATAGTCAGTCCATGTTGGATCGTTTGGTGGAACAGGAATGTTATTTTACGTTTTTTGAAGAGTATTTAGTAGGTCATAGAAATTTCTTAAATGACGTGGATGATATATTGTTGCAAGTCAAAGATACCGCGTTAGGGATAGAGCTTGATATGGATGCAATTATAAATATGCCGTCAAGTGCGTTTACTCCGTCAGGGTTTACCTTGGAAGAAGCGAGAAGGTATCTTATTAAATGTGCAAAGTCAAAAAAAGCAGCTTACCTGCATTTGCCAGAAGCTGCTCCTAAAAATGAACGTGAAGAGGCTGTGGTTGGTAAGGCCTTGGCTTATTTGGTGAGTGATTTTTTGAAAGCTTAATTTGCTTCACTCGTTACTTAAAATCCTGAACTTGTCGAAGGACGTCACTTCGTCACTTTCGTCACTCGTTGCTATGGTTCCTGAGCTTAGTTTACCTTGAGCTTGTCGAAAGGAAGGATCAATAGCTCATACTTACAATCTGTCTTACATCGCTTGGAGCAATATTTTTATGCTCTCCTAATCCAAGCATTCCTCTTTCAGTAAATCTCGCTTCAATGCGTTCTGCGGTACCTAAGTAATCTTCTGTGTATTCGGAAAGTTTCGTTTGAATTCCTAATTTGTGGAAGAATTGTTCGAATTGTTCGATGCATGCCACTGCTTTTTCTTCGATTGAACCTGTGTGTATGTTGAAAACGCGTTCTGCGCATTGTGCAAGTTTCGCTTTTTTAGCTTCGAAGTTATAACGGTAATGACTCGGTGCGATGATTGCTAATGTTCGTGCGTGATCGATTCCAAAGAATACGGTTAATTCGTGACCAATCGCATGTACTGCCCAGTCGGTTGGGACTCCTTTTTGAATTAATCCATTAAGTGCCATGGTGCATGACCACATGAAATCAGCTGCAGCTTCGTAGTAGAATGGATTTTCTTGAACGATTGGTCCGACTTCGAGTAGTGTTTGTAAGATGCTTTCGGCGAAGCGATCTTGTAAGTTTGCGTGGGTAGGGTAGGTCATGTATTGTTCGAGTACATGGGTAAAAGCGTCTACGATACCGTTCGCAATTTGATTTTTCGGGATGGATTGAATGACTTTTGGGTCAAGGATGGAGAATTGGGGGAATAATCCTGGTCCGCCCATGCCTAATTTTTGTTGGGTGCTTCTTCTGGAAATAACTGCGCCGGAGTTCATTTCTGAACCGGTTGCAGGAAGAGTTAAGATTGTTCCGAAAGGTAAACCTACATCTGTTCTAATTCCTTTTTCAAGGATGTCCCATGGATTGTCTCCCGAAAATAAAGTGGCAGAGGATAAGAATTTTGTTCCGTCAATGACTGAGCCACCTCCAACTGCAAGTAGAAAAGTGATATTTTCTTTTTTGATTATTTCTAATGCTTGAACTAAGATTTCGTATTCAGGATTTGCGGGAATTCCTCCAAATTCGAACACTTCAAAATTTGCTAAGGCAGCTTTTACTTCGTCATAAATTCCATTTTTTTTGATGCTCCCGCCACCGAAAATAAGAAGCACTTTTGCATCACTTGGAAGTTGGTTCGGAAGTTGTTGAATCGTGTTTTTCCCGAAGATAATTTTGGTTGGATTTTTGAATTCGAAATTGAGCATTTTTAGCTTTGTTTTATTTGTTTAACATTTTGTTTAAATATAAAGAATATTTAATTCCTCCTTTATAGTTTAGATGTTGTAAATCCCCGAACTCTTCGTTTTTTAATTTGAAGTTAATCATATCGATTAATTTGATGTTGGGGAAGTACGTTTTTTTTATTCTCTTATAATCAAATTCGAATTCTCTACCTGCCCACTTAGGGTGTGTAGGTGTTCTGATTAAGAAAATGTTGCAATTATTTTTTTTTGCTAAAACTATTATTTTTTTTAAATAAAAAATATTTAAGTAAGAAATTTTTTTTAGAGTCTTCGGTTTTGGGATTGGTGTTTTGTTGATTGTAGAATTTTTAAGTTGTTTTGAGTTTTTTTCGAATCTACCAAATTCTCTAGTCATATTTAATCGATTTTCTAATATTTTTTTAGCATAGATGTTCGCGGATTCTATTTTTGCGATTAGATAGGTGAGAGGATTTTTTTTGAAAAGTAAAAAATGTTCGGATGAATTTAAGTAAGGCATGTATTTTACCATTTTAGGTTTTGTATTGTTATTGTATATTGCTTTATCCATTAGTTCAATAATAGAGTTGTTGGAATATTCAATAAATATATTTTTAAGCTGTTTGTTTTGCTGTATGAAGTGTGTTAGTTTGGTGTAGGAATGGAGGTATGAATCCATGCTATAACTTAGGTTTGCTGAGTTTTGAAGGAGTGAATCGTTGTATGCGTATTGAGGGTGTGAATGTCCGATGAAGACGGAGTGAATAGTAGGGGTAAGTTTAAAATTTGAAATTGATTTCGTTTTTGCTTCGATATAAAAAGTAAGTGTCAGTAGTGATGTGTTTAATAAGAGGCAGAATAAGCTGAATTTGTAAATAAAACGTTTCATTAGAATTGGAAATAAATAAATTGTTCTTCTCGGGTTGAGTAAAATAGAATTAATAGTATTAGAATGAGGTAGATGCTCCAGCGTATCGTGATGTGTAAATTATTAAAAAAATCGGTATTGAAAAGTTCTCCTTTTTTGTACCAATGCCATTCGGTAAACATAAAAATAATTATAGCAAGTATAGTAGGGGTTGGGAATATGTCTGGTGTTTGGATGAGAGTGTTAGAGGTTAGTTTTGTTATTGTATAGTAGGATTTACTGATAGAATTTGATCTAAAGAAAATCCATCCAATTGAGATTAAGTTAAAAGTTAGCCAAGTAGATATTATTTTTTTTAGTGTAGGATTAATTTTTTTTTTCCAGTTTAATCTTAAAATAAAAAATGAGATGGAAAAGATTGAAAAATGATAAATCCCCCACATGATAAAGTTGGGGGATGTCCCGTGCCAAATTCCAGATAATAGAAATACTATTAATGTATTTGTTAGGGTGTAAAAAATACTTTTCGAATTTCCACCAAGTGGAATGTAAATGTAATCTCGGAAGAAATTAGATAGAGAAATATGCCACCTTCTCCAAAAGGATTTTATAGTATTTGAGAAGTATGGAAAGTTAAAATTTGCTTGGATTTCAAATCCTAGAAGTTTGGATATACCGATTGCAATGTTGGAGTATCCAGAAAAATCAGTGTAAATATTTATAGAGTAAATCAATATTGCTAAATAAATTGTGCTGCCTGAATAAATGTGTGGTGAGTCTAGGATGTAATTTGAGAATGGAGAACATAGATTAGAAATTATTAATTTTTGAACAAGTCCCCAAAGAATATATTTCAATCCTCTTGTTGCATTGTGGTAATCAAAAGTTTTGTTTCTTTTTAATTGGGGAAGGAGATTGTTTGCACGTTCAATTGGTCCTGCAATGAGTAGTGGGAAAAAGTTGATGAAAATGGCGTAGTTTATTATGTTTTTCTCTGGTTTGATTTTTAAAGTGTATATATCGGATAGGTAAGTGATTCCGTGTATAAAATAGAAAGAGATTCCAAGTGGAATTATCGCTTTTCTGAATGTGTTTTTGTTTTGGATATCAGTTGAATTAATGATTTCTGATAGGTTGATTGTTTTAAGTGTTAATAGAGTTAATAAGCAAATCGAGATTGAGATTATCGTTAGTTTTTGTTTGTTTGATTTCTTGACTGAGTCGATGAGTAGCCCTGTTAAAAAAGTGAAAAGCGTAAAGAAAACAAGTAAAGCAATAAAGTTTTTGTCTAATGAATAGTAAAACACATATCCAAATAGTAGAAGTGAAATGTTTTGGAATAAATTAGATTTAACTATCCAATATATAGCTATAAATAATCCTAAAAACGGGTAAAAATAGATGATGTTAAACCCCATTTTAATTATGTGTATGTTAGAAAAAAGTATTGTTATTTTAGTTTAAATAATCTGAAATAAGTTTTTTAACATCAAAATGTTATTAACTATAAGTTAAATAATTAATTCACCATTTGAATCGGTGGTTAAAATCTCACTCATGTAGTCAAAAAATGGTCGCATTGCTTGGAACGTTTCCACTACTTTCTGTACGTAATTTTCAGCTAAAGCTTCTTTGTCTGTAAAGTTTTTTGAGATTAAAAATTGCTTGTAATTGAGTAGTTCAATAGCAGGATGATTTTTATCGTATCCTTTGGGTGCAGATTTTAATTTTTCTCCATCCAAGGTTCCGAAATGTTTTTTGAATTCGGTCGAATTTATAATGTCAAAAAGCGGTTTTGGGTCTGCTGCGATTTGTTCACGGATATGTTTTAAATCTTCCGGAGAAGGATTCCAAAATCCACCACCAACAAAACAATTTCCAGGTTCGATGTGGAAGTAATATCCTCCACGTAATAATTTCGTTGCACGTGAGAGATGTCCTCCAAAATGTGTTTTGTATGGTTGTTTGTCTTTTGAGAAACGAACGTCTTTGTAAATTCTGAATATCGCTTTTTTTCCAGAAGGAGTTTCAATCGTATCGGTTTGATTCATTTTATGAATTACTTCATCTGCAAATTTCACCAGTTCTTCATGTGCGTTTTGATAAGTTGGTTTATGTTCGGTGAACCATTCTCGATTGTTGTTTTGTTTAATGTCGTTTAAAAAATTAAAAACGCTCGAAGGAATTGATGTACTCATTCATTTTTGTTAAAGGTTGTACACTAAGTTATTTGTTTTAGCACTTTATGGTTTAAGTTGCTAGAAATATTATTAACTTAGATTTTGTTATAACTATTGTCTTGAGGAATTTTTGTTTTAACTTTTTTTTAATCAGCATATTAATTTCGTTGCTAAGCTTTACGGCTGAAGCTCGTTTTGGGTATAAAGGTGTTTCAGAACTTGGGCGAGTGACTTGTTACGCTAAAAATTCAGACTCTAGTTTGTTTATTGGTACAGCGACAGGTGGAGTTTTCCAAGCATTAAACACAGATTTAGATAGTTGGATTGCGCGACCAGTTGGGCTTACTTCTGGTAAAATCATAGATTTGAATTACACAGGGCAATGTTTGGTGGCGGCAACAGAAGATCAAGGAGTATTTCGTTATACCGGGCGTGATGGAACGGATCGTTATTGGGAAAAGATAAACACTGGTATTTTTGATTTTTCGATTTCAAGTTTGATTTCTACGGATACATCAACGTTGTATGTGTCTACATATAATGGGAAAGTTTTTAAATCGATCGATAAAGGAGACAGTTGGCAAGCGCTAATGAATCTTCCATTTGATGGAATGAAAATTATCAAATTGGTAAAAGCAGGGAAGCGAATCTATCTTTTTACTGAAAAAAATGGAATTTTTAAAACGGATGATGCAGGGGTAAATTGGGTAGCCTTCAATTCTGTAACAACTCAAAATACATTTTTTGATGGGATTGTTTCTTATAATTCGACTACCAGTGAATTATTGGTTTCCAATTCAGAAGGATTTTTTTTATTGAAAAATGCATCTTTAAATCCAAATCCATCTTTTAATGCCCTTGTGAATAGGGTAAATGCGAAAATTAACCGCATTTCAAATCTAGGAAATTCCTGGTATGCTGCAACTGATAAAGGGGTTTATTCCGTGATGAATTTACAGAGTCAATGGGGAATAGTAGGTCTTGAAGGTGGAGAAGAGCCGAGTAATCTGGCTTTTGCTTATTACACAAAAGTAGTTTCTGCCACTGTGTCAAAAGGTATTTTTGTACTAAAACAGCTTGATTCTGATTGGGAACCAAGCAATATAGGGTTAAACAACATCAAAACGATTTCATTTGCAAATCGAGGAGAAAACACGATTGCTGTTGCAACAAATAAAGGGGTATACATTTCTTTAGATCAAGGGACTTCTTACCGATTACAAAACACTGGATTGTTCGATAGTTTATCATTGACAGATATCGTATTTAAAAATTCTAAGTTATTTGTTTCCTGTAAAAATGAAGGCGTGTATATAAGTTTGGATACCGGAAATACGTGGACTCCATTTGTAAAAGGACTGAATAATTTAAATGTTGTAAAACTATTTCCTTCAAAAAAATATATCTATTTAGTAAATAATTCAGGTGAATTATTAAAATCAGATGGTATATATTCATGGAAAATCACCCAAGATGGGCTAACTAATCTATCAAATCGAGTGAGTTTTACCCAGATGAATTCTTCTGTCGTTTTGACTTCATTTGGACAAGGGATTTATAAGCGAAATGAATCGAGTGATACATGGCAAAACATCACAAAGAATTTACCGACTAAAAATGTTACTTCAATTACTTATACGGGGGCAAAGTTATATGTAGGAACTGTAAATCAAGGGGTGTATGTCACTGATACGTTGCTCATAAAATGGGTAAAAACGTCGTTTTCGTTGTCAGAAAAAGCAAAATTAGTAAATGTTGATTCAAACGAAATTTTCGCTATGAATTCCTATAAAGGATATGTATTTGCTTCTGTAAAGGGAGCTGTTTTTGCAACGAATGATGAAGGGAAAAACTGGATGGATGCTGGTACGCCTTTTAATTTGCCTAGTTATACAGCGATTGGGAAAATTGGTTTTACATCCGCTAGGGTGTTCGTAAGTACCAATTCAAATTTTATTTATTCCAATCAATTGGCTGAATTACCTGCGATTATAAATATTACTAAAATTATTTTTCCAAGTTGTGGGGATAGTATTAACGAGTTGGGTAAGATTTCAGTTCAATATACTGGTGGATATGAGCCATATACATTTCAGTGGAATACAACTGATTCTACATCGGTAATTACAGGGTTAAAACCAGGTAAATATATGGTGACAATTACGGATAAAAATGGAGCTACAGCAACTGATTCTGTCGAGTTATTCTTTAAGCCCTGTAATTCGGATACGACTAGTGTGATTCCAACAGATACAACTCAAAATAATAACTCAGATACCACAAAATATCATATAGAACTAGAAGAAATGAAGGTTTATCCAAATCCTACTTTTTCTAATATTAAGTTGAGTTTTAAATTTGACAAAGCGATTTATTTAGTGCGTATTTTGGACAAAAGAGGGAGTGAAGTTTTTAGAAATGAGGAATATAAAATTTCTAAGTTACTAGAAGTTGGAGTTACATTAGATTCAGGGGTTTATAGCATTGAAGTAGAAACAGATCTTGGTGTATACCGACAAAAAATAGTATTCTTATAACGATGAAAAAAGTGATTTTAAAATACCGTTTTCCTCTCATTGGATCGTTCATAGGACTCATTTTGGGTTTTGCTTATTATGTTTATGTAGGATGTGAAAGCGGAACATGTAGAATTACTTCAAATCCAATTTACAGTAGTCTTTATGGTGCTGTTTTTGGCTATTTTTTGGTTGATTTTGCAATTTCTTTGAGGAAAAAAAGAAAGTGAAAAACGTGGAACTTTATTTGAAAAATGACGTAGAACTACGTTAATTATGAAGTGTAAAAATTACTTTAATCAGTTATGTTATAAATCTTTAGTGAAAGGATTTGTTGTTAATATACTGTTTTTCAGTTCTGTAATTTCGTATGCTCAAAAATCCACAAGTAAAATATTAATTGATTTAGATTCCTTGTTTGTGCATGGAAATTCATTGATTGCAGAAAAAAACGAACCGTTTACTAAAGATTTTGTAATGTTTTTATCCAATACAAAACGTTTAGACACTGTTGCAAAATATAATGAACAAGCTTTAATTTCGGCGAAACAACAACTATTAAAACGGGATGTTGGGCTCAAATTAAATTCTAATTATTTAAATAATCAAAATACAAACGCATTTAGTTTTGATGATAATGTGTTTATGCGTTCACGTTCCCAAACGGAAATTGAATGGAACCTTTTAAAAGGAGGTTTAGTAGAAAATAGATCTAATGCAAAGGCATTGAGTTATACTGAGATGATTGAAAATCAAACAGTAGATCCATCGTTAGAAAGAAACGTGTATGTTAAACGTTTCAATCTAATTATTCAATTATTTAATAAACAAAAACTGGAAATCCTTCAAAAACGTAGGTATTTATTAGAAAAACTCTTAGCGAATGAAGAAGTCTTGTTTAAGAAGAAGCAATTAAAAAAAGAAGATTTATTAAATGCAAAAAAACGATTAGCAGAAATTGAAGCTTTGATTCAAGTGTATGATCCATACAATATGTATAGCCCTTGGAAAAATGATGCAAACGAATTTTCTAAATCAATCCCTGTTTTCGATATAAATTATCCTCGTATCTTTCAAAAAATGGAATTTCCTGTTTCGGATAGTATACGTTATTTTTTTGAAAAAGAGGCAGAGTACAAATCAAAATGGTACAATCAGTTAAATTTAGCAACATTCACGCGGTATAATTATTATGATTATTTTCAGCAGACTACCAATAATCAAAGTAAAAGATATTTTTCAGTAGGAGCAACACTTTCCGTTCCCTTGACATTTAACTCTGGTAAAAAGAAAGAAGTTCGTCAATTAGAAATTGAAAAAAAGCTGAATGATTTCACGAAGAACCAACAAGTTTACCAAGAGGAATTGTTGAATGAAATGTATGAATTTAAATATAAAGTTCATCAATATGTTTCATTCGTATTTAAACGAGAAAAGGCGGCAGATTTAGTGAATTTAGAAGATGTAAAACGAAAAGTGCATTATACATATTTTAGTCCTTTAGTTGCTTTAATCCAGCAAGATGATGTGTTAGCAATTGATATGGAATTACTAGAATTAAAGCAAAATTTATACTTGAAATTAATCAGTATTCAATCAAAACTACCACAAACAAAATTAGAAGAATTAATTATTCCCCTTCAGATGAAAGAGATCAAAGCTTCCAATGAACCTGCTTCAACTTTTTCGATTTATGTTTGGTCCTCGATTTTTGAGAAACAATCAGTTTCCACCTTAGTAGAGGAGGTCGAAAAAAATAAATTTAATAATGTGATACTTGCCTACCAAAAAGAAGAAAAATACTTGGATCAGAAAGAAGATTTTATTGCAAAGGTCATAGAAAATAATTGCACGGTAGAACTATTAATTGGCTTAAATAATCTATTGTTTGAAAAAGAGTTGAAAGGATGGTTTTTCAAGACTTTTGCAAAATATCCGATGGAAAAAATAGCAGCAGTTCACTTAGATGTAGAGCCACATACGTTAAACGAATGGAAAACAAATAAGGAAGAATTATTAAAAAAGTATGTTGAGTTTTTGAGTGAAGTTAGGGCGATTTGTGATGCTCAGGGAGTCAAGTTGATGGTTTCTATACCAACAATTTACCCTAAAAAAGTGGTGGATCAGATTTATGCAATTGTAGATGGAGTGTATTTTATGTGTTATGAAAATGTAAGCATCACACATTTACAGAAAAAATTACTTCCTTATACGGATTTTGCATTAAAAACGCATGTAGCTTTACGAACAGAAGACTTTAAAAATACCGAAGCATTGACTAATTTTATAACGACATTAAAGGGTACTATGCCCTACAAGAACTTTGTAATCCACGATTTGAAAAGGTGGATGGAGCTAGAGATGAAATAATATAAGTGAATGAAAAACATTTATTTTAAACGTACGGATTCGGTTTTTCGATCGCTTCAAGAAGAGAAGATTGAGAAGCCGAAAAGACGTATAAACTGGGATCGCTTGGTTTATATTGTCTTGCTATGTACGTTTTTATTCTTTGTTGGTCGTTATGCTTTTTTTAAAATATATTACGTAAAGGCTGATGGACAAGTCATGTTTAAAAATGTCGATGTTCAAAATATTGAGGATTGTAGAATTTATAATTTTCTTGTAAAAGAAGGACAACAAGTATTAAAAGGGGATACCTTGTTTTATTTTGCGGATAAGAAGTATGAAAAATCTGCAAATAGTCTTTCTATAAATTCGAATTGGCAAGAAAAAGAATTGATATTGATTGATGAAGAGATTTCAGTTTTAGGGAAACAAGAAAGTTTATTGCGTAAAAAATTACGTAAGTCAAAAAAAGAATTGAATAAAATACGACAAGAGGTTTTGCTTGATATTCTTCCTAAATCAGCCTTTAATCAAAAAGAAGAAGAATTGTCAGTATTGAGTGATGATGTAGAATTAACACTTCATAAAATAGAGAGTTTAGTATTGAAAAAAGCAAAGGTTCAAGAGTCTTTGAGAGTGAAGAAAATTCAAGATGCTGCGTTAAAACAACACGAAAAGGATTTTGGACCAATGCCATTTTTAGCACCGATTGATGGAATGGTAAGTAAAATCTTCAAAGAAAATTCAGAGATAGCTGTTGCTTCTGAAGTGATTATGTATATCCAGCAAAAAGACCATATTTTCATTAAAGCTTTCTTTGCGCAAGAAGATTTGAAATATTTACAAAATAGAAATACGGTTGAGTTAGAGTTTCCGGATGGTACAATTAGTAAGGGAAGAATCAATCGATTTTATTATTCAACATATACTTTGCCAGAAGAGTTTCAGAAAAAATATGAACCAACAACGCGTAGTTTAGCGGTCGACATTATCCCATACAATGAAGAGGAATTTGATAAATGGAGAAAATATTATAAGTTAAGCGTGATTGTTCGCAAATCAAGATTTCAATGAGTACTGAAAACCAATTTATACCCCAAGAAAATAATGGTGAGGTGATCTATAAAGGTCATACCTTTTATATTTTGTATCCAAATTCAGGTAAAACCATAGAAGATTTACTAGCTTACTCCGCTATATTGATTCATGCTGTGCATTCTACATACGCGGATTTTACGATACAACGTTTGCGTAGTTATAAAGATCAACGCATGTATTTGAAACCAATTTTTTTTCTACAGCCTTCAGCAGATAGTGGGAAATATATTAATCGATTGATTGATGGTAGTGTCTTTAATTTGAATCAATTAGAGTCTATTTTACCAAGGATTGAAGATATACTTACGCGTACAAATCAATTAAAAAATTATACGGCATCTACGTATGAAGCTTCGTTAATTACTAAATTTTTAACTCAATCCTATACTCGCGGTAGAAAATACATAGAACCAATTCCATATATTTTTTCAGGAATCAATTATGCCTACCCCGGAATCTCTTGCAATTTTGATCACACAGAAGAAAATAAAGTATTTGCGATTCTCGATTTAGCTGAAAAAGAAGGGTTAATTCAAGGAGAGTTTTACGATAAAACACATTATTGCAATAAGTGTAACCATGGAGCGTTAAATTATCGTTCTGTGTGTCCGAAGTGTGCAAGTTCTAATTCTGAAACGCAAGATATCATTCATCATTTTCCTTGTGGTAATGTGGGACCGATGAGCGATTTTCAAAATGAAGTAAATGATCATTTGAATTGTCCGAAATGCAATAAACAATTACGACATATTGGTGTCGATTATGATAAGCCTTCAATTCTACATACCTGTATGAAGTGTGATCATAAATTTCAAGACTTTGAGGTAAAAGCAAAATGTTTGAATTGTGAGTTTGACAATGAATTGGAGGAATTGATCGAAAAAGAAATCAAACGTTATTCGATTACGAATAAAGGAGAAAATGCAACCATTTTTGGATATTTACCTAGTAATAAGGAAATGGAAGAAATTCCTGGAACTGTTCGTTATTCCTTGTTTTCCTCAATGGTGAAGTCTGAAATAGAACGAATTAGAATTATTCATAGTCATAGTAATTTAGCAATGATTTATTTACATAATTCTGGAGAATTAGTTTCTAGAATTGGAGGAGATAGACGACGTATTATCATTAAAGAAGTGGTTTCAACCGTAGCTCAATTCTTACGACCTTATGATATCATCGCGTATAAAAACCCGTCGTTAATGATGGTCACAATGTATGATATTTCGCAGGAGAATGGATTGCTTTTACTTGAAGAAATTGTTGAGTTATTACGTAAATTGTTATCGAATAATGTCAAAGATTTCGAGGTGAAAATTGAATATAAAATACAAGCAATTTCTACCAAAATTCCATATAAAGACCAGGTGGAATCATTAATTCAAGGGTTTGATTGATGGAACACTTTTTTGATGATTACGTCAATTTTATTCTAAATTTAACTCCAGAGCGTTTTTTACGCATCTTTTGGTTTTTCGTTATTTTTGAATTATGCCGTTATGTTATTCTTGATTTAATTGTCTTACTATCTACGCGATTAACTTTTTATTTAACCAAACGAAAAAGACGTGAAGCGTACGAACGTTTTATGTTTGAACAACCGTTTGTTTCTGTAATTATTCCCGGTAAAAATGAGGGGAAGCATATCTACAAATTAGTTCAATCGCTCAATGCACAATCGTATAAGAATTTTGAAACTATTGTTGTAGATGATGGTTCCGATGATGATACGCCTATCATTGGACGCAGTATGGAGAAGGCGGGCTTAATTGATATGTTTCTTCGGAATGAATTGCGTGGAGGAAAAGCTTCCGCTGCTAATTTAGCTTTGCGCTTCGCAAAAGGAAAATATATCGTGCATCTAGATGCAGACTGTAGTTTTGACTTTGATGCTATCGAACAAGTGATCCTCCCGTTTTATTACAATGATCGTATTGGTGCAGTTGGTGGAAATGTGATGGTTCGAAATTATAAAGAATCGCTCTGTACTACCTTGCAATGTTTGGAATATTATGATACGATTTCTGTCGGACGTTTAATATCTAGTCACTTAGGGATTTATCGTATTATTTCAGGAGCATTTGGAGCTTTTCGTTCGGATGTAATGAAAAAGATTCAAGGTTGGGATATTGGTCCTGGACTCGATGGAGATATAACCGTGAAGGTTCGTAAAGCAGGCTACACGGTTCAGTTTGCTCCGGACGCTGTATGTTTGACTAGTGTACCAAATACCTTTCGTAAATTAGCGAAACAACGTCAACGTTGGGATAAGTCGTTAGTAAGATTTAGAATGCGGAAACATAAAGATGTCTTTTATCCAAACAAAGCATTTAACTGGTCCAATTTTTTGTCGTTTTTTGAAAATATATTATACGGATTTGTGTTAAATTTTAAGTGGTTGTTTTACTTGGTTGATATGTTATACAATCATTTCTCTCAAGTTCAGTTTATTATTCTTACAAATTTCATTTTGTATGTGATTATGAATTACTTTAAATTTTTGGTGTTTTCTTTATTTCGAAAACGAAAACAAGCCTCCATTTCCTATTTCTTAATTTATGTGCCATGTATGGTCATTTATTTTGGATATTTTCTACGTGTAGTGAGGATGTATGCTCATATAAAAGAGTTGATTTTCAAAGCATCCTACGATGATCCTTGGAATCCTTTGAAGACTTCAAAGCATGCAAAGAAGTTAGGGTTGTGATTTTGGCGGTTCATAAATACTTATGTAACATAAGTTGCTAATTCTATAATAAAGTTGAATTAACTTTATATAAAATTAAGCGTCATGAATCCAATTATATACTCAGTATCAAAAAATAAATGTCCACGTTGTCATCAAGGAGATGTATTTGTACATGGACATGCATTCAAAAAAGGGTTTGATAAAATGCACACGCATTGCTCATATTGCCACTTAAAATATGAAAAGGAACCTGGTTTTTTTTATGGAGCTATGTATGTAAGTTATGCTTTAACAGTAGCAATTTTCGTGACTGTTTGGGTGCTTAATCTTTGGTTTTTAAATCTTTCTACTGCAGCATTCATAACCACAGTGATACTTTCCATAGTTGGTTTAATGACATTAGTATACCGTACAGCAAGATTAACATGGTTAAACTTTTTCGTACGGTACAATAAAACAATGGATGTGGAAGTAAAATCGTAATTTATTTATCGATAACTTTTCTGCTTATTTTCACAACCAGACTACGAGGGATAAATCGAACCATGAATGCAAGTAATTGATTCATAAATCCATGGATAGCCACTTGTTTCCCTTTTAACAAGGCGTCATAACCGAATTTCGCAACTTCAAAAGAACTCGCTAGTTTAGTTTTGGAAAACAATGCACTTTTATCAGCTAATGCTGTTTTACTAAATCCAGATGCCGTAGCTCCAGGACATAGCGCTGTTACAGTGATTCCATGTGAACTTACTTCATTATTAAGCGCTTCTGAAAAACTAAGTACATACGGTTTTGTCGCACAATATACTGCCATGGTTGGACCTGGTACAAATGCAGCTGTGGATGC
This sequence comes from Bacteroidota bacterium, assembly GCA_947378245.1. GTDB lineage: Bacteria > Bacteroidota > Bacteroidia > Flavobacteriales_D > Crocinitomicaceae > CANHVK01. Next base: position 9,770 of record CANCJF010000012.1, on the reverse strand, counting down.
TACATTCATAATTTTTCCAGATTTTCGAGCAATCATTCCTGCTAGATATAGTTTCGTGAATTGAGTGAGTGCTGTAATATTCACTTGAATCATATTACTTTCTTGAAGCCAATCAGAATGTTCAAACTTGCCATATAATCCAAAACCTGCATTGTTTATGAGGTAATCGATTTGAATACCTAACGATTCGGTCTCATTAAATACTTCAAGTGCTGCATTCGGAATAGCAAGATCTTTTTCTATGACAACGACTTTAATTCCAAACTCATTTTCTAATTGAATTTTTAGCTCGTCAAGTTTGATCTTGTTTCGAGCAACAATCACTAAATCTCCACCTTGTGACGCGTGAATTTTAGCTAATTCTAATCCAATTCCACTGGAGGCTCCAGTAATCAATGCTGTTTTCATCGTTTATTTTCTAAATTAAATTATCTAACTTATCATCCTGAGCTTGTCGAAGGACGTCACTCGTCACTACGGTTCGTGAGGCCCTCGAACGACCGTCACTCGTCATGGTAACTGAGGTTCTCGAAATCGGTAACTGAGGTTCTCGAAGTTACGCTTCTTCCAACGTTTTTATATCAAACTTTTGCATTTTCATAAAGGCATTAATAACAGCTTCCCCTTTTTCTGCAATTAGTTTTGAAAGTCCTGTTGGAACAATTTGCCAAGAAACGCCAAATTCATCTGCTAACCAGCCACATCGATCATAACGACCATTTTCTCCTAATTTTTCCCAGTAATGATCGATTTCATCTTGTGTATCACAATCAATCACAAAGGAATTTCCTGGAGTGAAATCAAAGTCGTGCGCTAGAGAGCTACTCATGGCTTGAAAGATGGTTCCGTTTAATACATATTGTGCAAATAATAAAGTTCCTTCAGCTAGACCCTGATCAGCTGGGTATGGCGCTTCAAAATGGATTTTTGCATCCTCGAACGTTGCGGTGTAATGATCAATCGCTTTTTTTACGAATCCCATTTTTTCGTTTGCGAATAACAAACAAGGGACAATCTTTTGTGCGCCTTCGATGTCTTTTACATCCAATTGCCAACTATTACCAAATTGATCTTCCACCCACGCATATTTTGGAGACCATGTGTATGCATCTAAAGGCATCATCACCTTTCCGTTTTCAGAGAGAAGTTTATATAAACGAGTGACTTCCGCTTCATTTCCAGCATACACATACAATGAAACGGATTGCGTTGTTTTATACATTGGTCCGCCGTTCAATCCCATGATTTTTAAACCATCTAAACTGAAAGTCGTAACCATTGGGTTGCTTGCTAAAATGCTTGTATTATTAAAAACGGAACAGTAAAATTCAGCTGCTTGTTGTGCCTCGGTATTGTACCAAAGACATGGGTAGATAGGGTGGGGCATAGGGTTTGATTATTTTAAAAGTATAAAAGGTTACTAATTATGCGTTTAATTAACTTGACTTTTAAGGTTTACATTACTAAAATACACTTTTATATTTTAGTAATATAAACTTTTAAGTTTGAATTTACTTTATAACTATTTTTGTGTGTTTATATGAAACATTCGATTTTTACGTTGGTTCTTTTGTTTTCGATTTACAAGGTTCCATCAATTTTTGCTCAAGATACACCTGAGAATACCTCAAGTGATACAACCAAAAACTTTTTCTACCACAACCAAGATTATGGTTCCGAATCCCAATTTGGTCATTTAAATGTCATTACAAATATTGGTTTTTCAGTAGTCGGTCCTCAATTTTGGGGCTATCGTTTGGGAGATATTCCATTCAATGAAGGAATAAGAAAGTTAGGTGAAGGTTTTGCACATCCATCTTTAATTAAAGATTATTACGGAAGTTATGGTACCTTTTTCTACCAAGAATTTGTACCTATTGTCGGTTTTGCATCCTATCCTAATTATTTATTTCATTTCATGGGAGAAGGAATGTTGACACGTAAATTATATGAATATAATCTTTCAAAGGGTCATAGTAAATTGAAATCTCGTTTGTTTTCCGTTTCCACAATGGTAACAGCGCAAATTTTAAATGAAATTGTAGAATCACCAATTACTTGGAGAGGAGATGCTATTTCAGATATTATTTTTTTTAACACAGCAGGTATCATTGCTTTTTCCTACGATCGTTTTGCACGTATTTTTTCTAATAAACAGATGAAGTTGTTTTATTGGCCGGGTCAACCACTTATCGATGCTCGTGATGGTGTAATGTATAACAATACAGAAACCTATATGTTGCGAACAACCATGGGTAAATGGACAAAAGCAAAACTAGGATTTATGTTAGGCTTACCATCTTCGTTTGGTATTGGGGTGACCTATCCAGTTAATGAACAGGATAATGTTTCTGCATTTGCTATTTTAGGACAGTCACCAATTGTACCTAAATATCCATATGTAAAACCCTATGTAGAACGTTCATTACCAATCGCTGATAGACCAACAAAATCAAATAATGATTCAGTACAATATGATTTTCAGTCTGCTTTTCGTTTTACGTGGGACAGAAAAGGTTCATTAATGACATCTTTAGAGATTGGTTATCCGAAAATGAATTACACGCTTAATGTATATCCAGGTGTGATGAAAATTGCAGGGTTTAATTTTGGAACGTTTGTGTTTGCTGGTAAAAATTATCCAACGACAATAGGAGTAACTCTAAAATGGATGCCAATTATGCCAGGTATTCGATTTAATTAAACCGATTTTTGCTGCATTTTCCGATTTAAGTTTTTATATATAAGCTTAGTGTAGATAAAGTAATATCCAAGAATCCCCATAATTCCGCCTCCTATAAAACCAGAAAAGGTGTGGAATTTTAGCACGAAAGTTCCGATAGCCCCTAAAAAACCGAGCGGTAAAAATATCCAAAATAGAATTTTCCAATGGTGATAAAGGAATAACCCTAATAACATTAGAGGAGCTACGTGTAGACTTGGGAAGTCGCCCAATGGAGTACTCATTTTGTACATCTCTTGTAAATGCTCAAACATCCCTCGATTGATAAATAAATGAGCATTTTCTTGGTAGGAGGTTAACATGACTTCAGATGCTGTTGTCGGAAAAAAGATGTAAATTAGGTAAGTTAGCAAGTAGGTTGCTATTACGCTTAAATAAAAAGAAGTGAGTTGAACAACACTTATTTTTCTGTTTAAAGCAAATAAAAGTCCAGAAATAGGAACATAGGTCAAGCAGGCGATGTAAGGCCACATGATGTATATGTTGACTGGTGTCCAGTGATCAATAATGGTTTTTAGGGATGTTGGTTTAAAATGGGCGCCACCAAATTCACAAATAAATTGATAGCATATCGTAACCGCCAGAAGTAAGAAATAGAGCGGTATATAAGCAAGTAGCTTCATCCAAAGATTGTGGTTGTATTTTTCGATTAGTTTCATTTTGATTAAAATAAAAATTAGTTTGTGAGTTATTAATTTTTATACGTTTTATCTCCCCCAAATGCATGTAAGTAAATATCTCGAATAAAATAAACACGACTTTCAAGCATATTAATATAATAGAACCAGCAATTCATGGCCGAATTATGATTTCCAAAATCATTTAGTTCATAAATAAACGATTTTTCTTGGAGGTAATAAGCTAACCAGATCCTTTGAGATTCAACAAGTTTTTTCTCCATTTCAAGTTGTAATACAGCAAGTGCTTTTTTGTAGTAATTATTTAGTATATTTTCGTAAGAGTTTAGTTCGTAGCCACTTATCCAATTTATTCCCATCGTGGTTGTAGCTGCGCTGTATTTGCTGTTTTGAAATTCTTCTACAAAAACATGTATACGAATTGTGTCTTCTGCAAAATGATAAACATCTTCCATTAATTCTTTGGAGTCATCAATTAAGATCTTTTCAGGCTTGATCATATGATTAAATATAGTTAGTCTTTCTTGTACTTTTGGCTCAATCATTTCTAGAAATGAAGCTTCAATGATTGGTTTTAAAATTAGACTCCCTTCTTTATTCACTTCAAAGATGTCCGTATCGTCCATTGTTTGACTAAGAGCTGAAAACGATATAATTGCAAGGAGTAAACAGGTAAATATTTTCATTGATAGATAGCTTTAAAGATAAATTGAATGAATTATTGGTTAAACGTAATTGTTACATTTTCAAATTAGTTCATTGTTACATTAAATCCCAAACTGTCTCAAGTGATGATCCGTATGTTTATAAGCTAGTTGTCCAATTTGTTCCTTCGTCATTTTACGGAAAAAAGGATGAACAAACGATGGATTGTTGAAGGTAGCATATTTCTCTAAATTCGCAATCCATTTGGCTTTATCTTGTTCGAAATCAGTATCTACCTTTGTGATAAGGAAATCGCCTGTTGTTGGAGAATTTTTACGAATTGGATCTTCATTTTTTAAGGTTTGTTTCAAAGCCCATTTACCAATAAGGTAGCCGATAAACACCGGTTTGATAACGCGTTCACCATGAAACATTTCATCGCCCACAGTACAATGTTTGACCATTTGATGTGCATTCATTTTGCCCCAAAGTGCTTTATGTGCTGGAGTTAGTTGTTGCATGCGATTAGCGAGTTCAGTTCTTACCTGAGAATCAAAAATTGTTTTCATAATGATTTGTTATCGGTTGGCTAAAATTAGAATTTATTTTAAGACATGAAGTTGATGAATATATTTATCCGTTGCATGCTCAATACTGATCAGGAATGTGCCTGTTGTCAAGTACTCCGTACTAATTTCTAGGGGGTGATCAAATTCATTGTTAGTTACATGCGAATGTAAATCGATGCTTTTCCCATAAATATCAGTTAGTGTAAACTTTGTAATTTGAGCAATCGGAAACGGAGTACGGATGGTAACGATGTTTTGTGTTGGATTAGGAAAAACTGCTATTTTTTCAGACAGCGATTGGGTAGAAATAGCTGCAGTTTTCGATTCGTTGAGCAATTCGATATAAGCACCCATACTAGGGATATCTAAATATTTACCATTGATTTTCGCTTGATGTAGGTAATTACCTAAAAGGTTTTTTAGTACCAGATATTCTGTCGGACTGAAAATAGTAGAGTCTAAGTTAAAGGCACTGACCAACCAACGAAATCCGGTTGCTGAACCACACGATGAGTTGTAATTCAATTGGTTGACCACCGATTTGCGAATCATGGATAATAGGGTGTCATATGAAGTTGAATTTTTCGCTAATTGAAGTAGGGTAGGTGTTGAGTTGTAAATGAGAATGTTGTGGTAACGCGAGTTAGCATTGTGACCATCAACCCATCTACCGTTTGTTAATTGACCTGGTAGAACTGAATAACGAAGAATTGTTTCTGCGCGATCAAGGTATTGTTTCTTCTGATTCAATTCATATCCCCATGTAAGCGCTAATGACACAAAGGTGTTGTAATTGTAATTGTAACTCATGGTTAATGGAAGGCAATAATCTGCAATTCGCAAAACATTTTCTTTATATCGTTCATTGTGAGTATAGCGGTAAGCTAAATAATATGAATTTGCAATTACCCCAGCATCAAATTTGAAATCACCACGATTATTGTCGTCGATAATCCATCCATCTTTTAGTACGTTGACGGAATCTTTTCCAAGAGTCGTAAGATAATTAGTAATAATTGGTGTAAAAGTAGGGTCGTTCGTACTTCTTAAATCGGGAAAAGGATAAGCACCTGAAGGAAGTTGTTTCGTTGCTAAGGTATCAAGCGCTCGATTTGCCCAAGTGATATAGTTGTTTTTACGTTTAACATCTGTTTCTAATGCTGCAAGTTGGTATAATCCGCCTGCTAACTCTGCTGCACTGCGTAAAAAAATAGAATGTGGTTGTTTATATATAGGTGAAATTCCTTGTGCAACTTGCCACAGGTTACTGTAAATACTACTGTCTTTGTCTATGAGTTGTCTCGATAATGCTAGAGCCTCGTCTATGGTAAGCCATGGTGTTGAAGTAGAAAGTGGATAATAAGATTCTTTACTATCTGGCTTTCCTCCTTCCTGACCAAAGGTAGATTTTAACAATCGTGAAAGAGAATCTACGGAAGACCAAGATTCTTTAACTAACGCATTGTCTAATTGTGCAATGAGGATGTTTACACTTGTTTTTTGATTGTTACTTAACGTTTGAACTTCATTACAACTTTGACCGAAAATAACAAAAGATAACAGGAATGAAAAATATACAATCAGTGTTTTTATCATGCGATTAATTTTAGCTAAATGTAATTATTTTTCAAAAAATATACGTGCTAATAATTTGATTCATAGCCTTCCTAATTTTAGATCTCTTTCGTTGGGTGGAATCACGCTTTATTTCCTATTTTCTTTCCGTATTTTTAATGGTAAAATCAGACAAAATATGAAATCTACATTACTTATAGGAGCGGGATCAGATATTGCCAAAGAAATTTGTAACACTTTAAAAGCAAAAGGAGAACGTGTATTGACGATTTCTCGTAACGAAATTGATTATCCGTCAGACCAACATTATCAAATAGACTGGAGTTTAACTGATGATTTACCAACAATTGAAGGAGAAATTCATAGTCTCATTTATTTTCCGGGAAGTATCACCTTGAAACCTTTTCGATCGATAAAGCCTACTGATTTTCAGTCTGATTTTGAAGTGAATGTCTTAAATGCAATTCGAAGTGTTCAAGCATATTTACCAAATTTAAAGCTAGCAAACCAGGCTTCGATCTTGTTTTTTAGTTCTGTAGCTGTTCAACAAGGAATGTCCTTTCATGCAACAATCGGTGTAAGTAAAGGGGCTATCGAAGGTTTAACACGTTCGTTAGCGGCAGAATTAGCTCCAGCGATACGTGTAAATTGTATTGCTTTGTCGTTAACAGATACCAAACTTGCTGGAAAACTGACAAGTACTCCTGAAAAAATCGATGCCATCGCTCAAAAACATCCAATGAAACGCATTGGTAATGTGAAGGATGTCGCGAACTATACTGCATTTATAACATCGGAGGAAGCATCATGGATAACCGGTCAGATTTTACATTTGGATGGAGGGATGTCAGTGATAAAATGATTCCCATTGTGGGTTTATCCCCATAGCTGCGGGTTTATCCTCATAGCTGCGGGTTTTAACCCGCAGCTATGAGGATTATATCATTCATTCATTCTCCAATTCCACATTTTCAAATCCATGTAATTCCATGTATTTAATATATTCAGATTCAAATGTGCGTTTTTGGTGATGATGTTTTTGGTTTCGAATGTAATAATAAACCCTGTCCACCGCTGAATGTGAAACGCCAAATACACCAAACCCTCGCTGCCAAATAAATTTCTCTGAAATTAGCTTGTTCTTATTGACAAAAAAAGAACTACTTCCTTTGATTTGTTTAATGATATCTGTAATTGATATTTGGGGGTTGATTCCAAATAAACAATGAACATGGTCAGGCATTCCATTAACGATACTGACCATACAAGCCATTTTCTTTAATTCTTCTTTTAAAAAGTTAAATAATTTATATTCCATGTTTGAATGGATTAAGGGTCTGCGATTTTTTGTTGCCCATACTGCATGAACCCAAATTTGTGAATACGATTTTGACATTTTTTGCTCATTTCTTATTTAAGTTAGTGAAAAACATCATGTATTTCAAAATATTTGCGCCTTTTTTTTCCTCGGTGCGGGTTTCAACCCGCACCAATAAAGAATTGCTAAGAATATATCATCCCCTATAAATCATCCCCTATAAATCATCTCCTATAAATCATCCCCAGATATATCATCCCCCTATATATCATCCCTCTATATATCATCCCCCTATATATCATCCCCTATAAATCATCCCCCTACATATCATCCCTCTATATATCATCCCCCTATATATCATCCCCTATAAATCATCCCCTATAAATCATCCCCTCATTTTCATACTCCCATTTTTAGTTTTCATACTCTTTTTCTAAACGTTCAGCGATTTTCTGTTTTTTTAGAAACGAATAAATTTTATCGTTTAAATAAAACGAGATATATTTAAACAAAATTAAAATTATATACCAATCGTTTGCAATGAATGTCGCTTGAAACTGTCAACATCGTTTGGTTTAAACGTGATTTACGCATAGTAGATCATGAACCCTTGGATTTGGCTGTTAGTGCTGGTAAGCCATTAATATTATTGGATGTGTTTGAACCTTTTGTGATGGCATACGATGATAGTGATGTTAGACATTGGCGTTTTTTGTATCAGTCAATGCTAGACATGCAAAAGCAGTTTCTTCAAAAACATGTAAACCAACGAAGATGTAAATAGAAAATTAAACTTTAGGACTATATCATATGCAAAAAGAATTACTCATAATCGAACAAAATGAAATCATGGAAATGGAGCAACGCTACCGAGCGACTTTCATCAATTCATTGACAGGATTTAAAGCGGTGGCTCTTGTGGGTACGATGGATAATAGCGGGAACGAAAACGTGGCTATTTTTAATTCCTTGGTACATCTCGGTGCACACCCTCCGTTGATTGGAATGATCGTTCGACCTGATTCGGTAGTGCGACACACCTTGGAAAATATCCTAGAGACAGGTTATTATACAATCAATCACATCCGAGAAACGATGGTTTCGCAAGCACATCGAACGGCTGCGCGTTACCCAAAAGAGGTGTCTGAATTCGTCGCTGTTGGTTTAAAAGCCCAATACGTAAACGATTTTTCAGTACCTTTTGTGGAAGAAGCTTACGTGAAAATAGGAGTGAAATTTCGTGAAAAAGTGGAACTGGCCATTAACGGAACGATTTTAGTTATTGGTGAAATTCAACAAGTACATTTACCACATGAAGTAATACAAGTAGATGGATTTGTGGATTTAGTGCATGCTGGTACCATTACAAATACTGGTTTGGATAGTTATCATACAGTTACTAAAGGAACAAGGTATCCCTATGCAAAACCATGAAAGGGATTAAAAAACAAAACTTACCCATAAAGATTTGTTTGACCTGCGAAAGACCATTTACATGGCGAAAGAAATGGGAAAAGAATTGGGAAGAGGTAAAATATTGTAGTAAAAGATGTAAAAAATGAAACAACAATTACAACCAGAAGAAATCGACAGAGTCATCGAAATGGCATGGGAAGATCGTACGCCTTTTGACGCGATACATTACCAGTTTGGGTTGGTAGAATCCGATGTTAAAACCTTAATGAAGAAAGAATTAAAATTTTCAAGCTATCGCTTATGGCGTGAACGAGTCGAGAATTGCGCAACCAAACATGCGAAGAAAAGGGTAGAAGGGATGGATCGTTTTAAATGCAATTTACAACGTACAATTACAAATAATAAAATCTCGAAACGTTAATCATAGGTGAGGGTTGTTTCCATAGCTGCGGGTTTCAATCCGCAGCTATGGAAATTAACAAATTCCTATTATTACAATTCCAATTAAACCATTCTTACATTAATAAAACGGCATAATTAATTCTTGTTTTCAATTATATTTGTTCAATCAATTGATTTACAATAAAAAAAACATTCAATGCATTATTTAAAAAAAACATATGTCCTATTATTTATAACAGTATTATTTTTAGTTAGTTGTAATTCAGTTAAGCGCTATAATGAAAAATTTGATGCAAAGATTGCTCCAGATAAACTTCAAAAAGATGTTACATATATTCATAATAAACTCATCAAACTTCATCCCCAACTTTATTATTACATTTCCAAAAAAGACCTGGATTATAAATTTGATAGTTTAAAAAACTCTATTCAAGAACCATTAACAAGAAAAGAATTCTATTTCA
>CANCJF010000011.1 GCA_947378245.1 Bacteroidota bacterium | reverse complement strand
TTACTAGTTTCATGAATAGTTCAAAAGAATAAAGAACTGTAGGTCTGTCAATCACTTTTACTATTTTTTGATTAACAAATGAGTTTGTGTTGCATGTTTTAACATCAAAAATATTTTTAATCCTTTAAGAATGATAAAATATAAATGTTTTTTTTGCGTTTAGTACCGATAAGTGGTACTTTTATCAAAAAAAATATTTTAATGTTAGATGCAGAAAATATAAAAATTCAATTTTGGATTGATAAATTATTATCATTAGGGAAAAATGCATTTTCATTGGAAATTCTGGAAAGAGAATTACCAAACTATACCTCTATAGCTATTAAGAGAGTTTTAGCCCGTTTATCATCTAAAGGAAAAATTCTTTCCATAATGAAGGGATATTATTTAATAATAACCCCGCAATATGCGTCAAAAGGAATACTTCCTCCACCATTGTATATGGATGGATTAATGAATTATTTAAGTCGCCCATATTATGTAGGATTACTGAGTGCAGCAGCGTATCATGGAGCATCACACCAACAGCCACAAGAATTTTTTGTTTTTACACTTACTCCTGCTTTAAGGCCAATAAGTAAGAGAGGTCAAAAAATAAATTATACAAGTATTATTGAAATAAATCCAAATTTTTTAGTGGATATAAAAACAGAAATGGGTTATTTAAAGGTGTCCAATCCTCTATTAACTGCAACTGACTTAATTCAATTTGAAAAGAAAATAGGAGGGTTAAATAGAGCAACCACGGTACTTGAAGAGTTAACAGAAACTATAACAAATGAACAATTAACGGATGATATACTTAATTATGTTCCAGTTACAACATGGCAACGTTTAGGTTTTATTTGGGAAGAAATTTTGAATGAAAAGGAATTAGCTGACGTATTGTTTGAAAAACTAATCCTAAACAATAAAAAAAAGTATAGAATACCATTGAAAGCGTCAAAAAACACGCGTAATTTTTCGTCAGTAAATCGATGGAATGTTATTGTGAATACTAGTATTGAAACTGATTTTTAAATTATGATTCCACAAGCATATATAACAGAATGGTCAAATTTTGTCCCATGGCAAAGTAACGAACAAGTTGAACAAGATTTAGTAATTTGTCGCGCTTTAGTAGCTATTTTTCAAGATTCATTTCTTGCAGATAATTTAGCATTTAGAGGAGGAACAGCATTACACAAATTATATTTAAAACCACAACCTCGCTATTCTGAGGATATAGATTTGGTTCAAATTACCGCTGAGCCTTTTGGTCCGATTATAGATAAAATAAAAACCCAATTAGAATTTTTGGGTCAACCAAAAGTTAAGATAAAAGCAAATAATAATACATTAGTATATCGTTTTGATTCTGAATTTGCACCAATTCAGCGATTAAGTTTAAAAGTAGAAACCAATTGCCGAGAACATTTTGCAGTTTTAGGTTATGAGAAATTTCCTTTTAAAGTCAATTCTTCTTGGTTTTCTGGAGAATGTAACATAACAACATACAAATTCGAAGAATTATTGGGCACTAAATTACGTGCATTATATCAGCGACGTAAAGGAAGAGATTTGTACGATATGTATAAAGCCTTAATAATTAATCCAAATTTAGATATTGATATGCTTATTTCTTGTTATCAAAAGTATATGAAATTTGTTGTAGAATTACCTCCTACAAAACAAGTTTTTATAGAAAATATGGAACTTAAAATGCAAGATTCAGAATTTATAGGAGATACCATGGCTCTTTTAAGACCAGACGAAAATTATTCAATACAGGAAGCATATTTATTAATTAAACAGTTGATATTAGATAAAATTGCACCTTAAAATTGTCCCAAAATAAACGTATTTAATCTTGGAATTAGAGATATAATTTAAATTAGTAAAATGATTTTATTTATTTTTTTGTCGCAAATATCTACCATATTTGCGACAAAAAACATGTTTAAAACCAATTTAAGTGTTTGTTTATAAGTGAAATATGAAAAATTTAAAAGCCGAAGGGGTCTCGCTATTTTTACGGTTATTTTAGGGTGTTTCCCTAAAGGAGTTCAATTCATTTAAGCCTTACTAGTTTCATGAATGGTTGAAAAGAACAAAGATCAGCAGGTTTGTTTATCACTTTTACTATTTTTTGATGGACAAATCAGTTTGTGTTACATATTTTTCCATTAAAATACGATTTAAAGCAAAAATTTTCCATTAAAAATGGTTTAGCCATAATTTTTTCCACTATAAATGATATTTACTACTAGTATGAAATTGATTTTCCACTAATAATTAAATTACCCAAAAAATATAGCGTATTTTGTTCTTAAAAGAAAAAATTTAATTGAGATTGTAATAAAAAAGCGAATTATTAATTCCTAATTATCAATGTTAAAACTTGATTTAGGGATGGGTAATCACCTACAAAACGTACAATCTTGAAGGTGAAAAATCACGGAAGAATTGGTTTAATATACAGAGTACAGTTTGGAGTACAGTTTTGTACCCTTCTCGACGTACAAACTACATTATTTCATTTTTAATTAATTGATAATCATTATTTTACGATTTAATTTCAGTTTTCATAACCCTGAGGTCACGAGTTCAACTCTCGTACCCGCTACGAAGAAACCCCTTGATTTTCAAGGGGTTTTTTAGTTTTATATTGACCTCATTTTACGTAATTCTGACCTTTTTTTGTTCAAATCTCTTTGTAAATTAAGTTTGGAGTCCAGTTTGGAGTCCAGTTTTCTTTAAAAAATTAATTTTTTAGAGCATAATTATGGTGAAAAATCAATTGAAATTTGCTTTCTAAATTGACTTTATTATAGACTGTAAAAATCAAGTGACAAATTCTTAATCTTAAACTGGATTTGATCTAAAAAATAGTGATTTAAAAGCGTTCAAATTTTGTATGTTTTCACTTACGGAATGAATATTTTCCGGGGGATTATTTCTCCATATTTCTGTCACAAATTTTGTTAAGATTTGTGACATTATTATTGTTATATGATTAAAATATTTTAAGGGTCATACAATAATACGACTCCATATTTTTATTTAATAAAACAGCGTTAAAAGAAATCAAGAAGATTCACGAAACATTAAAGTGTATATTGTAACTAGTTGAATTTATATTTTGTCGCAAATATCTACCATATTTGCGACAAAAAACAAGTTTAAAACTACTTTAAGTGTTTGTTTATAAGTAAAATGCGAAAAATTAAAAAGCCGAGGGGGTCTCGCTATTTTTACGGTTATTTTAGGGTGTTTCCCTAAAGGAATTCAATTCATTTAAACCTTACTAGTTTCATGAATGGTTCAAAAGAATAAAGAACAGCAGGTTTGTTTATCACTTTTACTATTTTTTGATGGACAAATCAGTTTGTGTTGCATATTTTTCCATTAAAATATGATTTACAGCAAAAATATTCCATTAAAATGATTTATCTATAATTTTTTCCACTATAAATGATATTTACTAATAGCATGAAATATTGTTCTTCCCTATTTTATTATGCATTCTAAATCAAAAATCGTTACTCTTTTGTTATATTTAGAGAACGCTATCGTTTAGTTATTAAAGCTGATTTATGTTTGTCATCAATGTCTTCGGTTTGGGTGTGCTTTATCGTGTATTGGAATTACCAATCGCATTGGTCACACATATGGAAGAGGTTGCAAAACAAGCAAAAGTTAGCTTTTCGGATGTATTCTTTGATTTTGATTTGATGGAGAAATGTGGTTTTTTTAGTTTTTCAGATTTACCAATCCAAACAGAAGGGCTAGGATGTATGATACATAAAGATACTGTATTTGAAATTCGACAAGCACGTAAAAAAATAAAACATTTTCTGTTGGATGATTTGTTTAATCAGGAGTATTTATTTCCGATGTATCAAACTAAATCCATGGAATTACTTGTAGAACGAAAGGATGGATTTCAGTATTTCTTTTTATATCAAGTGATAAAAGGGAGGGTAATGAAATTTCTGACAGATTCATTTCAAGGGATAGACTCGTTTGAGTTTGTAACCACACAATTTACGATTGAAAATCATTCCTTTAAATTACTGACTGGTGTCAATCAGGAAGGAACATGTTTAACTACAGAAGATGACGACTCGGTTGTTGTAGAACAACGCGTATTAAAACTTTAAAATTTAATTCAACAAACTGTAAAAAATGTGTAAAATTATGTTTGACATTTTTTTGACACATAAGTAGTCATTCCTACTAAAAACGTTTACACCTATAGAAGCTGTGAAAATATTTTAAAATAAGGTATTATTACTACTTCAAAATAAGTTACTTAAATCCTAAATTCAATCTTCACAACTCTACATTAACATGTAAGGTATCCAATTTTATCATTCAAGTTGTATTTTCCTCCAAAATCTTACAAATTTCCTTCAAAATTATGTAAGTGATTCGCTTTTAATTAGTCTCAACTTTGTCTTGTTGTGAAAATGCATTCACAATTAAAAACTTAGAAGATGAAAAATAATGCAGAATTACAATTGGATGTTCAAAATGCGATCAAATGGGAGCCATTATTACATGCAGCTGAGATAGGTGTAACAGTTAAAGATGGTATTGTTACGTTATCTGGTGTTGTGGATAGCTATGTTAAAAAAACAGAAGCAGAATGTGCAGCAAAAACAGTGATTGGAGTAAAAGCAATCGTTGAAAACATTGAGGTTATCTTTCCAAATTCATGGAACAAGTCGGATGTGGATATTGCGAAAGAAGTGATTACAGCTTTGACTATTAATTACTCTGTACCAAACGAGAAAGTTTCCGTAAAAGTAGAAAAAGGGTGGGTGACTTTATCTGGTGAATTACCTTGGAACTATCAACGCGAGTCTGCCTATGAAAGTGTTAGACATTTAACAGGCGTTAAAGGTGTTACGAATAGTATCAAAATCAAATCTGAATCGCGCGATGCGATTGAAAAGAAAGAAGTGGAAAAAGCAATTGCTAGAAGTTGGTCTGTAGACGATAGCGATATTAACGTTACTGTTTCAGGAACAACTGTAACATTAAAAGGTACTGTGAATTCTTGGTATCAAAGAGATGAGGCAGCTAGAATTGCTTGGAATACTCCAGGTATCTGGCATGTTAACAATGAATTAATCGTTGATTATTACTTCTCATTAGTAGAACAATAAAAAAGTTGGGGTGATTGTCGCCCTGCATATTACAAACAATCTAAAACCAAAAATCATGAAAAATCAAGAGCCAAACAAAGCGGGTAATGCAACTATTACTCCAAAACATGTTAATCAACCAATCACAGCAGAAAATCACAACAAAGTGACTTCACCTATTGATGGAAAAACAACACATCCTTCTGGAAATGAGAAACACAATGTAACCGATCCTAGTAGAAAAGAAACTAAAGGTACTATTGAGACTCATCATCCAACTGCTCGTGCAAACGAACCGAAAAAAACAGAAGTAAAAAACGCTACTGTTAAAGGATAAGATTAGTTGATTAAGGTAAAAGCAGTACTTGATTGTACTGCTTTTACTTTTTTTAAGATTATATTATTTGTATTTCCACCTTTTTTCATCGCCAAAAAAGGTGGAGCCAAAAAGTCTAGGCCTCTATTAAGTTTATTTGAAAATTACGTTTCATTTCAATGTCTGCACCCAAACTCACAAACGCCTTTAACTAATTTTCATTCTTAAAATTAGAAGGCTGGGTTCAAACATGGGTTTGACAACGTTCCATTCCACTTATTTTCTACATAAACTTAATAAATGGCCATTTTATGGCTTCGAAAATGGTTTTAATTATCAAAAAAAGAAATTATGTATTTAGTAGAGAGTTATCACTATTTAGGAATGACCTTGTTTTGGTGGGTAGTATGGAGTGTGTTATTGATCTGGATTTTTGCAACTCCGTACTCGATTCCTGGACAACGTTTTAAGAAAGACACCGCTTTAGATCTATTGAAAAAAAGATATGCGAAAGGCGAAATTAATAGTCGTGAGTACCAAGAGATGAAAGAGAACATGGATTTACATTAATTTAGAATCATTGAACAAACCGCTTATTCAAATTCAACGGTACTGTGTTGCTTTTTCCATCTTCATCGTGGTTAATTCCTGTCATCAACCCGTTGGAAATGAAAAGCGTCATCCAAAACGTCAGTCTTATAGTCACGCGAAAAAAGATAGTCTTATTGTAAAAAAGGACACGTTAATAATCCCAACATCTGATTCCTTATCCCAAGCTTATCGATCTTTAGATAACTATTTAAAAAACTATCAAATTATAGCTCAACAAGGGGCGTGGGAACCACTATCGCCTCAAACCCTTCATTTAGCTATAGGAGATTCTTCCAACGAGGTTTTCAAACTGAAAAAGCAATTGAATTTATTATCGGACTTACCAATCTTAGATTCTTCGATAGTTTTTGATTCTATTTTAAAACAAGCAGTTGTTCGTTTTCAAAAACGTCATGGATTATTAGCGGACGGAGCAGTAGGCAAACAAACCTTACATTTTTTGAGTGTACCAATTCAACATCAAATCAACCAAATTAAAATCAATCTACAACGACTAAAAAGTGGAGTAAATCCAAGTACTGGAGACTATTTAGTCGTTAACATCCCAGCTTTTCGCTTGTATGTTTTTCAAACTGGAAAATTACTTTGGAGTTGTAAAGTGGTGGTTGGAGAGGCTATTTCTACTAAAAAAACAGTTGTTTTTAATGATCAAATTGAATACATCGTTTTTAGTCCCTATTGGAACATTCCACAAGGAATCATTATCCAGCAAATTTTACCAAACATACAAAAAGACAAGTCCTATCTATCAGAATATGGTATTGAAGTCTTAGATCAAGCTGGTGATTTAATTCCTTCAAGCACTTTAAACTGGTCGATGTATAAAACAAAATTCCCTTATCGTTTGAGGCAGAAGCCAGGTAAAAACAATGCTTTGGGTACCGTAAAATTTATGTTTCCAAACAAATACGCCATTTATTTACATGACACCCCACAGAAAATGTTGTTCGGGCAATCTAAACGTAGCTTTAGTCATGGTTGTATACGAGTACAACAACCTTTTAAATTAGCCCAGTTTCTCCTTCGAAAAGATAAGCGATATACCCAACAAAAAATTCTTGTACTAATGAATAGACAAGAGGAGCAAGTTGTGATGTTAAAACGACAAATCCCCGTATCTATCGTGTATTACACAGTTTGGGTAGATCGGGGAGGGGTGTTGAATTTTAGGAATGATGTATATAGATACGATTAACCTTCGAGAACCTACCTTCGAGAGCCTACCTTCGAGAGCCTACCTTCGAGAGCCTCAGGTAACGGCTATTTTAATTATGATTAATTCTTTGGGTTAACTTATTCCAAATACTTGTTCCAATGGATTTAATTTGTTCTGCATTGTTTGTCACATTTTTCGCGACTAACATTTCAATAAGCATCCCCGAAATTTTGGAGATTGGATTGTGTGTTTCACCAATGAATATATTTTTAGCGATTACACCAGTAGTTGCACCGATGATTAAATCACTCAGGCTTTCTTTTACTTCAGAGGAAGATACTAGGTCGCTTAGTGTTTGTTTTACAATGTTAATCGGTTTCAGATTGTCAATCAACCTATTAATCTACTCTTTTATTTGGTGTTTGTTCCAATTGCTTTTTTCCTGAAGTAGGTCCAATGCCAATTTTAATTCGATATCTGTAGAAATTCGTTGCATGATTTAGTTTAATAAGTGTTTGATAATATTGTTTTTCACTTTTGATTGTATGGTTTCACGTAAAAAAAGTAGGATAAAGCAAATGAAAATATAGCAAGAGGATACGATGAAAAATCCGACGTAATTATTTTCCATTTTGTGGTTCACCCACATGGCACTTCCGATTGAAAAGGTAATAAGTACAAATAGTAAAACCAATCCTATAAGGAGGTTATAGCAGATTTTTTTGGATGTTTCAGCGGTAAATTCAATTGCTTTTAGTTTTAGTATATCTCGTTCTAGGTATGCTTGTTCTTCGATGGATTGGATTAGTTTTTCCATGATAATTTATTTAAAGGTTTGTTTAATAAACTTAAATGGTTTTAATAATTTATTTTATTCCACCTTTTTTTCATTGCCAAAAAAAGGTGGAGCCAAAAAAGTCTAGGCCTGTATGAATTTTTATTGAAAATTACGTTTCATTTCACTGTCTGCACCCAAACTCACAAACGCCTTTAACTAATTTTCAGAACGAAAATTAGAAGGCTGGGTTCGAACAAGGGTTTGACTACGTTCCTTTTCACTCATTTTCTACTAAAATTTCATAAATGGCCAAATTATGGCTTCGAAAAGATTTATAACTATATTTAATAATAAGGTCCAAGTAATACGCTGCACCGTTTGGAGGTGAGGTTTTACTTGAACCTTTAGAAATTTAGAAGTTTTTAATAATTGGTTATAAAACCTTACGCTTTCATTGTAGAATGATCAGCTACATTATGCGATTTTGATTTCAAAGAATCCACTTCTCTTTTCGCCATTCCTGTAAAGTCATTGAATGTATCTTTGATTGAATCAGAGATATCTCCGCTTTTATTCGCGATTTTTCTACGAGTTACACTTCCTTTGTCAGGAGCAAAAAGGATTCCTAATGCTCCACCTACTGCAGCGCCTACTAATAAAGCACCTACTAATTTTCCATTGTTGTTTGTTGGTTTGTCCATGATTTTTGGTTTTTGTTTGATTTATATTATTTTTTAGTTTCTGTACTATTGATGGAGAAATTCTTAAACGATTTCCCTAATTCATCCATATCGTGGTTAAATTCTTTCTTGAATTTTTCCCATTTGTGTTTCCCATTTGGTTGGTAATTAAACATTTTTAATTTTAGTTCATTGTTTTTAGTTTCTAATTCAGAAATTTTTGCTTGAACTTCTTTTTTGTTCTCATTTTTCTTTAAATCTGTTTCTGATCTTAGTTCAACGATTTTTGCATCGTTATCCAAGATGAGAACATCCGTACTTTTACGGTAATTTTCAATGTCTTTTAAATACTCTTTTTCTACGTATTCGTATTCTTTGTTAGCTTCTACCGCATCTTCTCTTTTTTCTTCCACGTTTTCTTTGTCAGATGTACAACTTGTCAGCGAGCTTACTGTCGCGAAAATTGTAACTGCTGCTACTAGCATTGTTTTTTTCATATTATTTGTTTTTATGATTTGTAATTCAGTATTAAACGATTTAATGACTGTTAGTTGTGTGTATGAAGAACACAGGACAAAGTTGCGGAGAGTAAACAGTTATTGTTTTACAGAATTGTTTTCAAACGTTACAACTTTCACATATTTGAGTTAAATCGTTGCAAGTTCATTTTGATTGATAATACTTATTGCCCCTTTTTTAATATTGATTAAACCTTCCAGTTTAAGCTCGTTTAATGAGCGAATAGTAGTCTCGTTTTCAGCACCTACAAGGCTCGCTAAATCATCTCGTTTAATTTTAAACACATTCAAATCTTCGTCGTTTTTTTCTTTTTTTAAATTGCTAGAAAAAGAAATTAACGCATCTGCTACCCGTTTTTTCACGGAATTATAAGCCAATTTAAGTAGTTGATCTTCTTTATTGTTAATCTTTTCAGCCAGAAGTTTGATTAGTTTTAAGGACAACTGCGAATTGGTCGACAAGAGGGTAAGAAAATCTTTTCTTGGAATAAAGTACATGTTTGAATCCTCCAAAGCCATTGCAGAATCTGTATATTTATCGAGTTCAAGTAGGGCAGGATATCCAAAAAAATCTCCCGCTTTATGAATTTCTGTAATAAATTCTTTCCCGTTGTTGTTTGTGCGATATGTTTTAATTTTTCCTTTCCATAGAAAATATATTCCTTGTGGATAGGTGTTATAGAGATAAATCATCTCCTTTTTTTTACATATAAATGAAGCAGCATTTTTACTGGTGAAAATCTCGAAAAATGAAATATTATTTGGCATAACGCATAGGTAATTTATAATACAAAGTTCAGGATTGTCGCCTTGAAAAGAATTATAAGATTTGGGATATATCTTGTATTATTTACTGATGGATTTAGTGATTTAAATAAATGAGATAGAATCTTAATTTTTTATTTTTCAGTAAATTATGTAAAAAATCATCGTTAAAGTGTAACAAAAAAATGAGTCCAAAGCTACAATTTTACACTTGCAAAACTTAGTCGTTTGGATACTCAATCGATGAATTAGTATGTGAAATATGCATGTTAGAAGTTAAAAAAGAAGGAATCATTCTCGAAAAAAGAGAATTGGATTTTGAAAAATGTGGGGTATTGAATCCTGGAATTTATCAAGAAGGAAATAAGGTACACGTATTTTATCGTGCTGTAACTGAAAACAATCATTCTACTTTAGGTTATTGTACACTCGATGGACCTTTAACTTTGGATATAAGGTTTGATCAAGCGATTTTCTCTCCTGCATTTAATCATGAAATTCATGGTATTGAAGATGCTAGAATCGTTAAAATTGAGGACATTTATTACCTCACTTATACCGCCTATGATGGTATTAACGCTTTAGGTTGCTTAGCGACTTCCCTTGATTTAGTGCACTTTGAACGGTATGGTATAATTGTTCCTCAGACACGCATTAATTTGTTTCGTCACATCTTAGATTTTAAGCCAGAGATGAATGAAAAATATTACCGATACAATAAGGAATGGAAGGGTAGCGAATTAGTCGACAATCACTTGGTATGGGATAAAAATGTCATTTTTTTCCCGAGAAGAATACAAGGTAAATTGTGTTTTTTACATCGTATAAAGCCTGAAATTCAACTGGTACAAATACAAGAACTTAGTGATTTAACCCCGAAGTTTTGGGAAGAATATTTACTTCATTTGGAGGATTACATTGTCTTATCCGCAAAGTATAAACATGAAATTAGTTACATAGGAGGCGGATGTCCTCCGATCGAGACTGAACATGGTTGGTTATTGATATATCACAGTGTTTATGATACCTTGGAAGGTTATGTATACGTAGCTTGTGCTGCATTGTTAGAACTAGAAAATCCACTAAAAGAACTATCAAGATTACCTTATCCTTTGATCGTTCCAGAAGAGATTTGGGAACGAAAAGGGGAGGTCAACAATGTTTGTTTTCCTACGGGGACAGCTATTTTTGGAGATCAACTTTATATCTATTATGGTGCGGCAGATGAGCGGATTGCTTGTGCATCGATGAGTTTATCAGAACTCGTAAAAACCTTGAACTTATTAATATCAACACCTAATTAAGATGAAAAATCAACTGACTACCGATCTGTTTAAAAATAGAAAATCTTTATTCACTAATCCCGTACTTCTAGCGTTACAACATGTACCTTCTGAATTATTGATGATTACCTCTTATCCACCAAGAGAATGTGGGATTGCTACTTACTCGAAAGACTTGATACAAGCACTCAACACTAAGTTTACCCAAAGCTTTATCGTCAAAGTGGCTGCGTTAGAAACAGATCATGAAATTCATGATTATCCAAAGGAAGTTGAGTATACACTAAACACGGATAAAGATTCAGATTTCAACCAATTAGCACAACAAATTAATGGGAAAGACCCAATTAAAATTGTCATGATTCAGCATGAGTTTGGTTTTTATAAAGGGAAAGAAGAGCAGTTCTTATCATTTTTAAATGCGATTACTAAACCAATAATCGTTGTCTTTCATACCGTTTTACCTTTTCCGAATGAAAAATTAAAACTAGAGGTTCAGCGCATAGCTTCTGTTGCAGAAGCAGTAATTGTCATGACTCATTTTTCAGCGGAAATTTTGATTTCGGATTATCGTTTACAACGTCACAAAATTCATGTCATTCCCCATGGAACACATTTGGTAAAGCATTTAGATAAATCATTTTTAAAAGAAAAACACCAATTTTCAGGTAAGAAAATAGTATCCACTTTTGGATTATTGAGTTCTGGAAAAAGTTTAGAAACAACCTTAGACGCATTACCCACAATTATTCAATCGAATCCGGATGTTTTGTTTTTAATCATTGGAAAAACGCACCCAAGTGTCGTAAAACAAGAAGGGGAGGAGTATCGTCAATTTTTGATACATAAAATCGAGGAATTGAACATCGGGAAACATGTGCAATTTATTAATCGATTTGTTCCTTTAAACGAATTGTTGGAATTTCTTCAATTGACCGATATTTATCTATTTACCTCCAAAGATCCGAATCAGGCGGTAAGTGGCACATTCTCTTATGCTTTGAGCTGTGGATAATTATAAAATTAATGGAGCTGATTATACGTCATTATTAACAAGTTATAACGAAACATTTTCCAAAAATGGAGCTTATGCCTATGATTGGAGCCTTTTTAGCGGCGCTGGAACTTGGAAATTCCAACACAACGATATGGAAATCCTTTTAACTGGAAATGATAACCAGTCTTCACGCACACTTTTTATCTTAAAATTGGAAGAAAAATCCTTCTGGTACTATTACACAAAAGACGGCGATAGACACGAGTGTCACATGATTCAAAAATAACAATTATAACCCCGCCCTAAAAAAAGCAGTCACCCGAGGCGCTCAAGGGTTATCACCAAATGCTCTCAAGGGTCGTCACCCGAGGCGCTCGAGGGTCGTCACCAAAGGCTCTCGAGGGTCGTCACCCGAGGCGCTCGAGGGTCAGACTGAGCTTAGTCGAAGTCCCTAACCAAAAAATCCTCCCCATGAAAAATCAATTCACTTTAAGCATGCTATTTCTATTACTAAATCTCACAACAAACGCTCAAACAAAATCGTTTTCAGGTGAACAATATGGACATGTGTTAAATATCGGTATCGGAAATAGCTATTATAATTACATAGGACACACTGAACCAGTAGTTCATGCAAACTATGAATTCCAAGTTGCACGAAATTTTACGCTCGCACCATTTATCACTTTCTACTCGTATTCAAACTACCAATATTGGGGAAATGGACAAAATGCGTATAAAAATTATTACTATCGTCAAACAGTAATTCCTATAGGAGTGAAGGGGTCATATTACTTCGATGAACTTTTCGTTGCAGGATCAAAATGGGATTTTTACCTCGCAGGATCTTTGGGTTTTGCAATCCGAAAAACAACTTGGGATGATGGTTTCTTAGGAAACCGAACAATCAGTAACGGAACAAGCGGATTATACGCAGATGGACATCTAGGTTTCGAATATCACATAAATCAGAAAATTGGAGCTAGTATAGATTTATCAACAGGAATATCTACGTTAAGCTTAGCAATACACCTTTAATCTATATGAATATGAATCATAAAATTAAACGTCCTCGTATCATTTACAAATCAGATCGTACGAGTCTAGACAACGATGCAGATAAAACTGGAACTGATAATAACGCCGATCACACTATGATTTACTCAAATAATCAACGGTTTAACAAGCCTATACGTGAAACAGATCCGGATCAAACTGGAGGAGATATTAATACTGACTTTACTACAGAAGAAAATTCAAACGAACAAAACGAACAACTATGAGTAATTTATTATACACTTTTGCAGTCATCATCATCATTATTTGGGCCATAGGATTTTAGGATTTAATATCGGGGGACTGATTCATGTGCTTCTTGTAATTGCATTAATTGCAATAATATTACGTGTAATCAGAGGAAAATCTTAATAATGCCTAAACAGTATCCGTTATACATCAAATTGACATGTGTTTTTATAGGTTTATATGCCACTATTTTCATGTTAATTGTAGGTAAAGACATTTTGATACCAATCATCTACGCGACCATCATCGCCATCTTATTAAATCCACTCGTAAACATATTGACGAATCGAAATATCAATCGTTCCTCAGCAATTTTTTTAGTGGTATTAGTAACATCAATGGTGCTTTTTACCGCTTTTTATTTAATCTTCGCTCAAATTACATTATTCAGCGATGCGATTCCAATACTTAAAACCAAATTAGACACTTTAACAAATGAACTTATTCAAATACTTGCCAATCACTCCAATTTCCATAAATCTGAAATTATTCATTGGGTAGAAAATACAGAAAATAACGAAATTTATCATTTTTCAATCTTTAAGAAATTAAACCAACTTAGTAAAATTCTTATTACTAGTGTATTACTTCCAATTTACCTAATACTTATCCTATACTACAAACCATTATTTATTGGATTTATCAAACAATTATTTCAAGATAAACACCATAAAATCATCGCTGAAGTGTTAGCAAATACGAAGAAAATCATCCAACATTATTTGATTGGACTTGTCGTTGAAATGCTAATCATGTTCGTTCTTTATGCAATGACTTTGTACTTTTTAGACAACAACTATGCTTTTTTATTAGCTTTTATTGCAGCTTTATTCAATATATTACCCTTTATTGGTGGAATTATCGGAATTTTCGTCTGTATGCTTGTGACTTTGGTGACAAAATCTCCAATAGATTCATTTTATATCTTTCTTGTTTTTTCTGCTGTTCAACTACTAGATAAAAATCTACTCGTACCAAAAATCGTTTCAAAAAGTGTGCAAATTAATGGATTTGTATCCATCGTCGTAGTAATCATTAGTGCTGCCATTTGGGGGATCCACGGGATGTTTTTATCTATCCCATTAACAGCAATTCTCAAAGTAATTTTCGACCATATTACCCCACTAAAACCCTGGGGATTCTTACTTGGCAACAAACCCACTTATACCATTAAATAAGCTTAAATCTGCCGTTGCCTGAGGTCCTCGAAGGTCAGTCTGAGCGGAGCCGAAGACCAAGTCAAAAATTATGAAACTCTTCCAGAAAATTATGTAAGAATTCTCACTTCAAATAACCACACTTTTGTCAGGTAGTAACAATGTCGCTGCTACCTTACAATTTCAAAATGAAAAATAATGCAGAATTACAAATAGACGTTCAGAATGCTATCAAATGGGAACCTTTATTACATGCAGCTGAAATAGGTGTTATCGCTAAAGATGGAATAGTGACCCTAACAGGTACTGTTGATAGCTATGCAAAAAAAATGGAAGCTGAAATTGCAACACGTAACACAATTGGAGTGAATGCAATCGTTGAAAACATTAAAGTTCAGTTTCCAAATGAAAGATCAAAAAGTGATACAGATATTGCATTATCAGTACTCTTAGCTATCAATTCAAATTCTCTAATCCCAAATGGGGAAGTAAAAGTGAAAGTGGAAGAGGGATGGGTAACGCTTAGTGGTCAACTTCCATGGAATTTCCATAAAGAATTAGCAAAAAACACAATCGCATATTTAACTGGCCTTAAAGGTATTACAAATAATATCCTTATCCAAACTTCACTGAAAGATAAAATCGAACAATCTGCAATCGAAAAAGCACTTATTAGAAGCTCAATTGATGCCAACGATGTGAATGTTCAGGTATCCGGAAATGTACTAACATTATCAGGAACTATAAACTCATTCTACGAAAAACAAGAAGCAGAACGAATCGCGTGGAAAACTCCAGGAATTAATCGCGTAATCAACGAAATAGCTGTTGATTATGAATATGCTTTTAGTTAAAAACTGAAAGTAACCACGTCAGACTGAGCGTAGTCGAAGTAACGTCAGACTGAGCGGAGCCTCGTCAGACTGAGCGTAGTCGAAGTCACGTCAGACTGAGCGGAGCCGAAGTCAATAAACCATCTAAAATAAAAAATTATGAAATCTCAAGACAATCTAACAAAAACAGTTGCAACAATCATCCCAAAAGCAGAAAATTTGAAAGGTATTGAAAACCATAAGTTGGCTGCTGCCCACTTTCAAGCTGCAGCTAATAACCATATTGACGCTGCAAACCACCATGAAAAAGGAAATCATGAAAAAGCAGCAATCAGTACCATCCAAGCACTCGGACATGCAAGTTTAGCACGTAACGCACAAAAAGAAGACACAAAAAATCATATCAAAATATACTAATATAAATATAAGAGCTTATACTTTTTACGCGAATAACTATTGGATATTTTGACTCGTCAGAATGAGCGTAGCCGCGTCAGACTGAGCGTAGCCGAAGTCCTAAAAAAAAAAAACTAAATAATTAAACCATAATTTAATTGCTATTATGAAGACTGAAATCGGAATCACAACCCAACACCGAAGAGCGGTGGCAAGTGAATTAGAAAAATTATTAGCGGATGAAACAATCCTCCATACAAAAACTAAAAACGCACATTGGAACGTTGAAAGTAAAGACTTTAAAGACAAACATTTACTCTTTGAAAAGCAATTTACGCAATTAGATGAAATGATTGATGCAGTAGCTGAACGTATCCGTATGCTTGGATTTTACGCACCAGCAACACTCTTTGCCTATTTGGAGCTAACACATTTAACTGAAAAATCAAGAGAGAAAAATGATGGAGAAGGTTTTATTAAAGTCCTATTAGCTGACCATGAAAGCATAATTATAATTCTACGTGAACACATTAAGATATTCGCAAATGAATTAGAGGATGCTGGTACAAGCGATTTTATTTGTGGGTTAATGCAAACACATGAAAAAATGGCTTGGTTTTTACGTTCTCATTTAATTAAATAATCATGAACTGCGATACAAACCATTATGGAGGAATGCATTTTTTATGGTGGTTCTTCTGGGGAATTCTACTTTTCTGGATATTTGCTACTCCATATGATATTCCAGGTCAACGAAGAAGCAAAAATGCTGCACTAGAAATTTTAAAACAACGTTTCGCAAATGGAATGATTGAAAAAGAAGAATACCTCGAAAAGAAAAACATCCTTGAAGGAAAAAACATTTAATTATTAAAACATGGAAAATAAAAAAAATATCGCTGTTTGGTTAGATCATTCTAAAGCACAGTTAATGGAGGGGCAATTTAATGAATTTAATATGACCATACATTCTAAATTCGATTTCGATAAAAAAGAAGAAGCATTAGGTAGAGGCGAAAATTTAATGCACAACAAAGAAAACCAATCAAATCAACTTTTCTACAAACAAATTTCCGAAGAATTGATCAACTTCAATAACGTACTTCTTTTTGGACCAACCGATGCAAAATTAGAACTCAAAAATTTCCTAAAAAAAGACCTCCATTTTAAAGACGCAAAAATTGAAGTTCATGGATCAGATAAAATGACCGACAATGAAAAATACTCGTTCGCTAAAAGTTATTTTAACAATTAATTAAATTATTCCACCTTTTTGTATTTTCAAAAAGGTGGTTGTTTATCACAACATGATCATTTACTAAATTAATTCTATGTGCTTTTCAGTTAACGCTAGTTTGTCATCAGGCGTTGTGCTAACCGTTATTGGTTTAGCAACCTTTCATAAAAGCACCCACAACAATCAACGTCTATTCGCAGCTATCCCATTTATATTTGGAATTCAACAAGCAGCAGAAGGAGTGCTTTGGATGTCTTTACCTAAAACTGAGCTTTTACTTTTACAGCAATATGCAACCAAAACTTTTTTAATCTTTGCTCAAATTATCTGGCCGATACTTGTACCTATAGCTGTATTAAAACTCGAAAAAAACAAGAATAGAATCATCGCTCTAAAAGTATTAGTAGGAATTGGACTAACACTAGCCAGTTATTTAACCTATTGTTTGTTAAACTTTAATGTTTCAGCGGTCATCGAACAACACCATATTTTATACAAACAAAACTACCCAACTTCTCTCAAAAATGGAAGCGTCGTATTATATGCACTTGCAACCATCGCACCGCCTTTATTCTCTAGCATCAAAGGTATGTGGATACTAGGACTAACAATCCTTATATCATACATATTTAGCGCCCTATTTTACGAACATTATGTTTTATCGGTTTGGTGCTTTTTCTCTTCAATTATTAGTATTGGAGTATATGTAGTAATCAAAGAATTAGAAAAAAACACGAAGAAATTAACCTACAAACCTAAGAGGTAATTAGTTAAATGATTCTGTATCGGAAGTACATTACAAAAACGCACAATCCCCAGTATAACAAAGTTTTTTTAATTAAATTTAACTAATTTTTAATTCTTTAAAATGATCGATTTCAGAAGTGATACTGTTACAAAACCAACAAAAGAAATGTTGGAATTTATGTTTAATGCACCTCTTGGGGATGATGTTTTTCAAGAAGATCCAACCGTTAATGAATTACAACGTTTTGTAGCAACATATTTTGGAAAAGAAGAAGCGCTTTTTTGTAGCTCCGGCACGCAAACCAACCAAATCGCAATCAATGTGCATGTCAAGCCAGGTGGAGAAGTAATTTGTCACGAGGAAAGTCACATCTATAAATATGAAGGGGGAGGAATCGCTAAAAATTCTGGAGCATCTGTACGATTACTTCCAGGAAGTAGAGGTCGATTAACTGTAAATGAAATCCAAAAAGCAATCAACGCTGATGACATTCATTTCCCGGTGACTGAATTGGTAAGCTTAGAAGATACAGCAAATCGCGGTGGGGGAGCAGTATATGATTTTGAAGAAATTAAGAAAATTTCAGTTTTTTGCAAAGAAAAAGGAATTCCCTTACACTTAGATGGCGCACGACTAATGAATGCATTGGAGGTAAACAAAGTAAACCCGAAAGTCTACGCAGCCCAATTCGACTCAATTTCAATCTGTTTATCCAAAGGTTTAGGAGCACCTGTTGGTTCATTATTAATAGGAACTAAAGAATTTATTCGTAAAGCAAGACGTGTTAGAAAAGTAATGGGTGGTGGTATGCGTCAAGCTGGCATCATTGCGGCAGGTGGATTATTTGCCATGCAACATCACATCGAACGTCTAAAAGAAGATCGTATCAGAGCAGCTAAAATTGGTGAATTATTACTACAACAAAATTGGGTTTCAGATGTTTTTCCTGTGGAAACAAATATGGTAGTCTTTTGTTTAAAAGATGAGTCTCTTAAAATGGAAATCATACAAAAATTCAAAGAGAATGGAATATTAGTTTCGTCTTTTGGTGAAAATATGATCCGAATAGTGATTCATTTAGATATTACAGATCATTGTATTGATGAAACCTGTAAAGTGATATCTTCTTTGAATAACTAATATACTGATCAACTAAGAAGTAAAACTATATGTTAGACAATGTGTTAAAACTATTGTTTAATAATTTCGATTTTTCGAGTAATGATTTGATCATTAATCTTAAAAACAAATAAATAACTACCAGTTAAATAACTACTTACATCTAAAGAGAAAACTTCATGCTGTGAATGAACGTAAGTAGTTATTTTTTTTCCATCTAATGTTAAAATATCAACTTCAAAAGGATGGGAAGATGCTATATGAACTACATTATTACTAGGATTGGGATACAGATTTAAAGTAGAAACAGGTTCTTCATCCAACTTAACACTCTTTTCTTTCACAATTATTTGTTGCTTAGGTGCATAATTTTGAAGTGTAGCAGTTACAATAAGGGTATCCGTAATCTCAAAAGTGGGTAGTGAGAAACTATAACTATTATTGATAATTGTACCTGAGGTTACATAACTATTATTTTTACTTATACCTATATTTAACCCATTTATTTCTGAATGAACGACATAATTATTCAATGAATCTCCACTATTTTTAACCACTGTGAATTCAATTGGTTTAGTTATTTGAGTGCGAATAACAGTTGACGGATCTCCAAAAAACACCCAAGTTTGTACAACGCCATTTCCATCATTTCCATATTTTTCTAACATGCTAAATTGACCGTTATTAAATAACCCTCCCAAAGAAGTTTTACGAATAGTTAAGTTTGTATCAATTAACAAACGGACAATTTCGTCTTGAGTTTTCATTGGAGGAGCCCAATCCATTAATATGGATGATCCACACATAGCTATAGCACCTGTAATTTGATTGTGATGTGTTGCACTCAACCAAGTTTCAGAGAGACAAGTATTATTCACAAATTTACCGTTGTTACAAGCAACGGAAACCACAAAAGGATATGTACCATAATTCTCTGCTGCTAATACATCAGAAGAATATAAATTACCTGTTTTAAGATAATCTGTATCTCCATGACCAGTATAATTTAATAAACCTACTCCAGAATTAATTGCAGAAACAATAGCTGTACTTGTAGGATTACCAGATTCATCAATTCCTCCTTGATCTCCATCATAAAATTCATAAACAGAAGTATATCCACTCGCAAGCAAAGAAGTTCTTATCAATCGTTCATGTTGCCAATCTGACTCCCCATTATCCCCAATTGTTAGACCTTGCGATGAAGCAATACCAATAGCGCGAGTCATCCAATCACCACTTAACGGAGTTTTTTCATATTCTAATGTTCGTTGAACCATAATTTTTACATCATCTACAGTTCCTGAAAATCTACCTACAAATAATTCACTATATAAATCATCTCCAGAGATTTGACCATAATATGAATCACTCCAATATACATCACTATCGTAAAATCCATAAGAATAAGATGTGATATCTTGATGATCACCAACTAAAAGTAAGTGTAACAAAGAAGGATGTTGTTTATAGTAATCAAGAATATAATTTTTAATTAAATGAGATGAATCACCTATGTTTTCAATAGTCTCAATACGAGTTAAAATTCCTTTTTGATTTTTCCAATCTACCAATGGCTGAATCGTTTGTTTAAAACGCGCTGGACAAATAACTAACATTTCACCCTGATCTGGTTTTTCTAAGTATTTTTCTTTTTTAGTAAATGGTGTGATAAATTGATGTTTAAAATGCTGTTTTCCCAATTGTGATTCGGATGGGTTGAGTAATTCATTAATTCCATGACCAGTGACATCGAATTTTATGATCACGCGTAATTTTTTATAAAATCGAAGCGTTTTACGAATCGGATTATATTGATAAGGATAAAGATGTATCGTTTGACCTCTCAACTCCCTCAATAAAAATGGGGGAGTAGTAGTTGCTAATTTTCCTGGGTAAAATGAATCTTCAGAATAAATTTTGCCAAATACATACTCATCCGTAACTTGCTTCCTTTTTTGTAAACCTAAAGAAGGTAATATTTCTTGACCTGAATATTCAATTACATCATCATAAACAACTTCTAAAGAAGTATTTCCTGTAGAAGGTAGTAGAATCGATTTAGAATAAAAAGGCAATGCTGGAGCACCTTTTTCAAAAAGTGTTAAATCAGAAGATTGTGTAAAATCAACATAGTCTTTTTGGTTAATTTGCTTAACCATTAACTTACTTGGTTCAAATTGAAACAAAAGTTCTAACGCTGATTCTGAAGATTTAACAATCGAAACCGTCTGAGCTTTGAAAATACTTACTGTTGAAATAAATAATAGGAGGAATAAGTATCTCATAAAATTAGATTAAAATTATTTTCGAGTAATCATTCCTTTATATTCGTTTTTCTCGTTTTTTTCAGGATTCATTAAAATTACTTTCCAAATATATTCACTATCCTCAGCTACTAATTGATCTGTTTTTTGATTCTTTCCATCCCATGGATTATTTTTATCCGTAGTTTCAAATATCACAGTACCATCTCTTGGATCAATTATCAACATTCTAAATGGAGTATCTCGTTCATACAGAGAAAGTGGTAAAAAGGTGTTGCGCTTTGGGTTAGACGACGTAGGATCAAATCCAGTTGGAGCCTTTAAATTGTAATGAAAACTAGGATCTGGATAAAACGTCTTTGTTAATTGATTTTCACAACCATTAACGCCAGTTACTTGCAACGTTACAGCA
This sequence comes from Bacteroidota bacterium, assembly GCA_947378245.1. Classification (GTDB taxonomy): domain Bacteria; phylum Bacteroidota; class Bacteroidia; order Flavobacteriales_D; family Crocinitomicaceae; genus CANHVK01. The sequence continues at coordinate 9,391 of CANCJF010000011.1, read as the reverse complement.
TATTTTTCTTTACTGAAAATGTTTAATTTTAAAAGTTCATTGCTTGAAACAATCTTTTGATCATAATACCATTTTTGATTTTTTACATTTAAATCAGAAGTTAACGTTATCGTTGGAATACCATTTTCATATATAATATCAGAAGGAAGTGTAAAGTTTACAACAGGTTTATCCTTCACTTCAAAAGCGAATTTCTCACCTGAATTCCAAGTATACAAACCATCTTGTTTGAGTGAAATCAGTAAAGATTCTTGTCCATCAATTTTAAATTGCTTACCACTTGCATGCGTCAAGTACATATCAGCAGTGTTTGCATTAAAAATTTCTATCTTTTCACCTACACAATAAACTTTAGTTGTTTTAGGATAAATGTAACTTTTCAATGGTCGTTCATTACTTTTTAGAACAGGCGTATTTTTTTGAACTGGAGCATCTGAATGAACACTTTGCACCGAATTTTGTTGGATAAGTTGATTTTTAGAATTCAATGTAGTTTGTTCTGTAGACTCAGTTTTTGGTGACCGTAAAACAATCTTTTCATTACTTTTTTTAACCGGCTCAGAACCTGTTAAAATAACTTGTTCAGATTTAAATTCTTGGTTAGCTTTCGACTGTGATTGATTCACTAAAATCGGTTGTTCAACAGCAGTAGAAAGTTTATAAATTCCTAGTGAAGCACCAATAATAGTAATAGAAATTACAATCCAAGTTTTTGGATAAGACGTAAAACTATTTCCACTCGTTGATTTAGCATCTAATCGTTGAGACAGTTGATCCCAAGCTTTAGCATCATACGGAGCCTCAAAATTTTCTAAACTCGACTTAATTTTATCTGAGATGTCGTTATTCATTGCTTATTTTACTATATTTTTTTACTATTATTTTTTGCAAATTAATCTTCGCCTTTGAAAGATTTGACTTAGAGGTACCCTCTGAAATCCCTAACATTTCAGCAATCTCCTTGTGAGAATATTCTTCCATAACAAACAAATTGAAAACTGTTTGATAGGCAGGGGAAAGCTGCTGTATCGCTTCCAAAGCAAATTCTGCTTTAAGTTGCATCACATTATCACTTTCTAATTCTTCTCCAGGTTCAATAAATTCTTCTTTTGTATTAATTTCATTCTCTTCCACCCAATTGTACTTCTTAGTTTTTCGTAGGTAATCTAACGCAGTATTTGTGACTATACGTCGCATCCAACCTTCAAATGAACCATTGTTTTCAAATGTTGAAATCTTATCAAATATCTTTATAAAGCCCTCCTGTAGTATGTCTTGAGCAGAATCTCTGTCGTTCGTATATCGTTGACATACTACCATCAATTTACCATAAAAAAGTTTAAATAACTTCTCCTGGGAAACACGGCTGTTTTTAACACAACCCGCTATAATAATATCCAACTGCTCTTTCTTTTCCACCTTCGTGCTATATTATATGGACGAAACTCTTTTTTAATAGTTGCTTAAAATTAGAATATTTTCTAAGAAGTAAGAAAAATAAATGTCGAAAAATAGATTCTGTTAGTCAATTGTTTTAATTTTGTAAAGTAAAATTTAAATTTTAACACTATTTAATATGAAAGTAACTGTTGTAGGTGCTGGAAACGTAGGTGCTACGTGTGCAGACGTGCTAGCGCAAAGAGAGATCGCTAATGAAATTGTTTTGTTAGATATTAAAGAAGGTTTTGCTGAAGGTAAAGCATTAGATATTTGGCAAAAAGCTCCTATCAATTTGTATGACTCAAGAACAATCGGTTCTACTAACGATTATTCTAAAACTGCAAATTCAGATGTTGTTGTAATTACTTCTGGACTTCCAAGAAAACCTGGAATGTCTCGTGATGATCTTATTGCTACTAACGCAGGTATCGTTAAAACTGTAACTGAAAACATCATCCAACATTCTCCAAATGCAATTATCGTAATCGTTTCTAATCCATTAGACGTGATGACTTATTGTGCTTACTTGAATGCGAAAGTTGATTCTTCTAAAGTGTTCGGAATGGCTGGTGTTTTAGATACAGCTAGATACCGTGCTTTCTTAGCAGAAGAACTAAATGTATCTCCAAAAGATATTCAAGCGGTACTAATGGGTGGTCATGGTGATACAATGGTGCCACTTCCACGTTATACAACTGTAGCTGGTATTCCTGTTACTGAACTAATCTCCCCTGAGAAATTAGACGAAATCATCGAAAGAACGAAATTTGGCGGAGGAGAAATCGTTAAATTATTAGGTACTTCTGCTTGGTATGCTCCAGGTGCTGCAGCTGCTCAAATGGTTGAAGCAATTGTTCGTGATCAAAAACGTATTTTCCCAGTATGCGCATGGTTGAATGGTGAATATGGTTTAAAAGATATTTATTTAGGAGTACCTGTTGTATTAGGTAAAAATGGTATCGAAAAAATTATCGAATTACAATTAAACACTGAAGAGAAAGCATTGCTAGACGAGTCTGCTAAAGCTGTAAAATCTGTCATGGATGTATTGGATAATATGAATGTGAACGCATAATTCTAATCACAATAATAGTACAAAGAGGCCGCTCAACTTAGTTGAGACGGCCTCTTTTAGTTGGTAGAAGTTTTAAAACTAATAAACTGAGTTCACAAAAAAAAATAGTAAAATATTTAGAGTGACATAAAGTGATTCCCTTCCTAGAATATCAATCTCAGTATAGAGTTCGGAAAAAAGGAGGATAGAATGATTAAAAAAAATAGGGTGTCCGAAAATTCAAGACACCCTATTTAATAATATAAAATCGAAAACTTTAATCTTTTAAAAAACCGTTTAATTAAAGTAATTCATTTAAAGAACTTTTACTAGTATAATAACTAACAATCTCTTTTCGTTCACCATCAAAATAATATTTTAATAAATAGTCTGCCATATATTCTCGGTATTGCTCACGCGTAACCTTGGGAATGTAAATATGACCTCGACCTACCGCTTTGTGACGTATGAACTTTTTCTTTTCTAAAATACGAACAATGGTTGAAGTTGTATTATACGCAGGTCGTGGTTCGTCGTAAAGCGCTACTATTTCTTTTACTGTCGATTTCTCAAGCTTCCAGAGTTTTAACATGACTTGTTCTTCAGCAGGCGTTAATCTTTCCATAAGTTATTTTCTATTCGATGATTAGATACCTAATTTTTTGCGAATGTCTTTTGGAATTCCATCTTTATGTAAATAGTAATTCATGGTTTTGTAACGGAAAAAATTCTCAGATGCATAGAAATATCCTTTAGGAAAGTTTCTATCTGTACCCCATGAATTTTTCACTAAAAAGAATTTTTTACCTGTCTGATCTTTATATAATCCTACAATGTGCATTCCATGATCATCAGTCGTTAATTTTTTATCATAAGCTTCCTGACGCATTTCAGGGGTAATCGTTAATTCTTTTACTGGATTTAAGAAACCATTAGCATGCTTCTCTGCACCTGCATCAGAGAACATTTTTGCATCTCTTCCTCTAACATCAATCGAACTTTCGTCTTCAGGGCAAATAGCAATTCCATTACGGAAACTAAATCCTTTCTCTGAAACATCAGAACCCCAAGCTATCGTGTATCCATTTTTCAAAGAATACTCTGCAATCGAATATAAATCGTCTAAAGTAACATTGTATGAACCTTCCCATAACCAATTGTCAGGAATTGCTAAATGTGCAGGTTTGTATAGATCATGACCAATAAAGGAAGTAATCGAAACATAATCATCCATATTTAACTTTAAAGACTCTGCATAAGATTTAGGAGAATATTTTTTTCCATCAAGTGTAAATTCCAATGGTTCCTTCCCTAAATAAGCATCCAAAATACCTCCAATGGCATTTTTCCATGCTTTAGTTGTAATACCTTTAGAATCATCTTTTTCCATTTCGTCCTTAGAATATTTCAACATTCCTTGAACTGCACCATCAAGTACACTAAACATCTCTCCATGTGAGTGATTGTCAGAACCATAATTCAATCCCTTGTAGATTTCCTCAGGTACAACACCATACTTTTTAATGATAAATGGAATATCAACAAATCCTCCACCTTGACTAAAATTTAACTTGCCATCTATACGAATGTATTTATCAGCTTTTTCCTCATAAGCTTTGCGAACAACATACATTTCAGATAATACCTTTGGATTCTTAACCCCCAAACGCATCAACTCAGACTCAAAAAAGGATAAACCTGAAAAACTCCAACAAGTTCCTGCATATCCTTGACTTTGTACAGGAGTCGCATCTAAATGGTAAATTTTAGTGAATTTGTAGTGACTGTGCTCTGCATTGGTTACAGTATCTTGACCGAACGCTAATACAGAAAAACAATACATACCAACTGAAAGAATCAATCTTTTCATACGATTTTATGTGTTAATTTAGATTTTAGTATTAAAAATTTAGTTGTAAATATATAAAATTTTAAATACTACCTAACCAACACTCACAGAAAGAATGAAAACTTTCAAGTTTTGTGAATAAATTATAAATTGTCTAGTCGACCAACCATACAACTTGCATAACTCTTAAGCTTCAAAAGTAAACCATTATCCTCAGTAGCTTCAGGATAACCCAAATGATGTAGTTTGGCAGTAATTTCTTTTCTGTCTAATACTTCATCATAACTAACTTCTACACTATCAGTATCATTATTCACTTGAACATGTTGAACACCCTGTAGAGCACTTAATTCTTTAGTAATTGTAGTTGCGCAACCCCCACATTTTAAATTCGCAATATAGATCGTTTCTGTTTTCATAATTTACTTGTTCGTTTATTAAAATCGTCACTCGTCACTAAGTTTACCCTGAGCTTAGTTTACCTTGAGCATGTCGAAAGGAAGGGTCTCTCGTCTCTCACTTAGCAGAGTACCAACAACGGGACTTTACTTTCTAATGCAATTTCTTTAGTTTTACTTTTATGAACTAAATTTTTAAAGAAATTATAAGAATGAGGAATCAAAGCAATGATTGATGCGTCATTTTCATCTGCAAATTCTAAGATTCCTTGAGTGACATTTTCACAGGTTGCAATACTATTGGTATGTTTCACGTGATGAAAATTCTTCTCCGTTTTCCAAACCTGTAATTCTTCAATGTATGCTGCGATGGGTTCTTTTGCTTCGATGGCATGAAACATCAATACTTTAGAATCGAATGAATTAGCAATATCAAACAAAGGCGCTAAAACATGCTTATTGGAAATACCTTCATAATCTGTTGCAAATACAATCTTATCAATTTCTTTGTATTGATATCCTATGGGTATAGCCAATACCGGAATATCCGTTTTTTTAATGACAGAATAGGTGATACTTCCTAAAAATAATTTTCCAAATCCTGTAGCTCCTTGTTTACCCATAATTATTAAATCACATTCCAACTTCTTAGCGGTTTCTACAATTTCATCTGCTGCAAATCCAACACGAAGTTCTATACGATAGTTTAATTGATCAAGATCAATTTTTTCTTCCTCAAATATGAATTTTAAATTATTACTTACATAACTTAATTGTTCCTTTTCATCTTGAAATACAATTGGATCATAAAATTCCAAGGATGTATCTGGTAAATCCAACATAGGATGGGTTGCGTGTAAAAAAACCAATTCCGTGGAAAGGTTCTTACTGAAGTTTAATGCATATCGAACCGCATTTCCTGCATTCTGTGACAAATCGGTGGGAATAAGTATCTTTTTCATATTCTAATCATTTTTACAAAGTTCTGAAAACCATTTAGCTGATTTTGTGATTGCTGTCAGATGGATTAATGATTTTAGTCAGTTATATTAGTTGCTACAGGAATGTGTAAATACTACAGCTCCAAATTCATACCTACTTTTCCCTAGTTACCAATTGCTATTTGCTAACTCCTAGAAGCTATTGCCTATTTCCTAATTTTCTTCAAAAAACAACCAAAGTCATAGTTTTATCCAAAATGACTCCCTATATTTGTCTTACTTATAATCATTCTAAATAATGAAGGTAATAATTGCAGATAGTAATGAGTTAATTAGAGTTGGAATCAGAACGATTTTAAACTCTGAAAAAACACTTGAAATTGTTGGTGAAGCAAAAGATAGCGAAGAATTATTAAGCGAAATCCAAAATTTTGGAGCCGATATTATTTTAATTGATTATACATCACCAGGATTTACCATTGATATTATTCCAAACGTACTTCAAAAATTTCCTTCGATTAAATTTGTAGCAATTACACCTGAGCAAAGTGCTCAAACTCTCGTAGATGCTCTAAGATGTGGAGTACAAAGTTACGTGAAGAAAGATTGTGATATTTCTGAAATTGTCAACTCTATCAAAGAAACAGAACGCGGCAACAAGTTTTTCTGCGGACAAATTTTAGAAACCATCCAACGTGCAAATATCAATGTGGAAGACATCGACTTTGAGTCTTTTTCGTGCGAACCTGTCTTATTATCCGAGCGCGAAAACGAAATCATAAAATTTATTGCTGAAGGTCAAACAAATACGCAAATTGCAGAGATCTTATTCTTAAGTACGCATACTATCAACACCCACCGTAAAAACATCATGGCAAAATTAGGCGTAAAAAACACCGCCGGAATTGTTATGTATGCTGTGAAAACAGGTATTGTAAGTCCAAATAAGTTTCTATTTGCAGGGGAAGCGTAGAGATTATGAATTTTTATTTATAAGTTATGAATTGTAAGCAACCGATTAATTATTTGATTGAATGAAATTCGTTGTTTTATTGTTTATTCTTTATTCTTTTAACTCTTGTTCGAATACAAATGATTTAGGTTGTTTGCAGAAATGGAGTGAGGAGCGAGTTGTTGAAGGATATGTTTCAAATTATTACCCTATGAACAAAGAAGGTCACGGATCTAACGAGATTTTTGGAGTGGATTCTGTTATGTTCGCTTATTCTGATTTTGCTCCAACAGGATTTTATAATAACTCATGCGTTTATGGAGGTCTTATTTGTCGTAATGGTCAAAAAGTAAGAATCACATACAAAACACAATGTGATGTTATTCATGGTATTACTAAAATTGAAATACTAAAAAATCGAAAAACAAAATAATTTTCATTATTGTAAACCAGTGTTTTATGATTTAAATTATCAAAACTTGCAAATTTTACAAGTTTTGATAATTTATTTGTATGAATAAATCTTTTTATGTAAATTTAGTTTAGAAATTGTAGTTGATGAAAAACGAAAAATATCATTTAAAATCTGAATCTAAATTCACTCGATTTGAATTTATTAGTGAAGGTTCAAATGGAATTTTTAGAAAATTAATTGAGTTTCAGGCAACAAATAATGTAAATGTTTTCAATCTTGCATTTGGTGATTAAGATCCAATTTCAGATGAAATAGATGATTTATCAGTAAGTAATAATGGTGACGCAGAAAAAGTTTTATCTACTGTAGCTGCAGCTGTTTATGTGTTTTTTGATGAATATCCTTTAGCGTATGTATATACAACTGGAAGTACCAAAGCAAGAAATCGTCTTTATCGAATGGGCATAACCAAGTATTTGATTGAAATGAATAAAGAATTTTATTTGTATGGTCAAATTGGAGATGAATTCGTAAAATTTCAGATAGGCGAAGATTATGATGGCTTTTTAGCAATTAAAAAATAAATTGATTATGAAAAAAACAGAGAAATTAATTACTAATAAGGTTCCATTAGTAGCAATCGACTCAAGTTTAGACAAATTTAGAGATAAGATATTATTTCCGAAAAAACTTGAATTGGCTAATAAATTACTTGCGAACGCAAAATTACCTGTAAGAAATGTCAAAGTTTAAAAACTCATATTTTATTCTGATGTATCCTTTTAAAATAAGAATTATTAGCCCTAATAAGTTCATGTTTGCTGGGGAAGCGTAGAGATTATGGAATATAGATTATAATTTTGGAGTTATATTGTAGTTAATAATCAATGTTTTACTTCTTAAAATATCAAAACTTGCAAATTTTACAAGTTTTGATAATTTGTATAAGTGGAATAAAAATTAGATTTTTTGAGACAAACAATAAATTGTTATTTGTCCCGATAATTATCGGGATTACTCTAGTAAATGAAAATAATAATTTTGAAGTTGAATGAAGAAAAAGCAATTTTTATTTCACTTATATCTTTCTAACCAATACCTTACGGTACACCACCGTAACCAATATCGAATAAACCGTCGACAACATCATCAACGACAATAAAGAAATCAATGCAGTTGAACTAGCCTTGTAAAAGTTTTCAGGACCTTTTACCAATTCCTTGTACATCTTCTCTTTCGTCATAACCTCAAATGCTTCATTTTGGGTTTTGATTTTAGCTAACTCAACCGGATTATTCAACGACAATTCGATTGTTTTCTTTGCTTCGGATATTTGAAGTTTATTAAAATCTGGATTGATGTTGTTGTAATACAAGTAAATAAAAATAGAAACCAAAATGGTGTAGGGGATACCGGATGTCATTGCTGCCTTGATATCACTCAATGTATTTCCTTCGGTAAATCCCTCTTCTTTTTTATGGTAAAACAATCCTACAGCGATCGCAGTCAATAAAAGTAAAATATTGATGAATACCGAAACTTTTAAAGTCGATTCCGTAGGAAGAGTTGCATGAAATGCTAATTTAATCAGCATCCAAACCGCCGCAAATAATAACCCTATTTTGATTGTCTTTTTCATGAAATTAACGATTCATAGATGCTAAAAACTCTTCATTCGACAAGGTGTGATCCATTTGTCCTTTCAAGAATTCCATTGCTTCTACAGGATTCATATCTGCAATGTGTCTTCTCAATACATGTACACGTTGTAATACTTCTTTCTTAACCAATAAGTCATCACGACGCGTACTAGAAGAGATAATATCAATTGCAGGGAAGATACGACGATTCGCAATTTTACGATCCAATTGTAACTCCATATTACCTGTACCTTTAAATTCTTCAAAGATAACCTCGTCCATTTTAGATCCCGTCTCAGTTAATGCAGTTGCTAAGATGGAAAGTGAACCTCCATTCTCAATTTTACGCGCAGCTCCGAAAAAACGTTTTGGTTTGTGTAATGCATTTGCATCCACACCACCTGAAAGTACTTTTCCAGATGCTGGTGAAACAGTATTGTATGCACGTGCTAGACGTGTAATAGAATCTAATAAAATCACAACATCGTGACCGCATTCAACCATACGTTTTGCTTTTTCAAGTACGATGTTCGCAACTTTCACGTGACGCTCAGCTGGTTCATCAAATGTAGAAGCGATAACTTCTGCTTTTACGCTACGTGCCATGTCTGTAACCTCTTCAGGACGCTCATCAATCAATAATACAATTAAGTATACTTCTGGATGATTTGCAGCAATCGCATTTGCAACGTCTTTCAATAA
>CANCJF010000010.1 GCA_947378245.1 Bacteroidota bacterium | reverse complement strand
GGTGTATTAGGATATGAGTATGGATACTCTTTAGCAACACCAAAAGGATTAACGATTTGGGAAGCACAATTTGGAGATTTCTTCAATGGAGCTCAAATTATGATTGACCAATTCATCACTGCTGGTGAAGATAAATGGTCGACTCAATCAGGATTGGTGATGTTGTTGCCACATGGATACGAGGGACAAGGTGCTGAGCACTCTTCCGGACGTATGGAGCGTTTCTTACAACAAGCTGCGGATGATAATATTCAAGTAGTGAATACATCTACACCAGCAAATCACTTCCATTTATTACGTCGTCAGGTAAAACGTGATTTCAGAAAACCATTGATCGTTTTCTCTCCAAAAATGTTATTGCGTTATCCAAGTGCAGTATCGACGTTGGAAGAAATGGCTACTGGAGGTTTCCAAGAAATTATTGATGATAAAAAAGCAAACAGAAATCAAGTGGATACTGTTGTATTTTGTTCAGGTAAATTCTACTATGAGATTTCAGAAAAAGCAGCTGAATTAGGAGTGGAAAATATGGCTTTTGTTCGTGTTGAGCAATTATATCCATTCCCTCAACAACAATTTGACGAAGTTGTTGCTAGTTACTCAGGAGCTAAAAACCTAATTTGGGCACAAGAAGAGCCTGAAAACATGGGAGCTTGGAGACACATCGCGATGACATTAAGACATTTACCAATCATTGGTATTACACGTCAAGCGTCAGCAGCAGCAGCAGAAGGATCATCATCCTTACACAAACGCAGATTGAAAAAATTGCATGATGATTTATTTCAATATGCAAATAACTATATAAAACAATAAGGGGCTTTTAGAAATTAGATTTTTTGAGGCAAACAAAAAATTTAACCCGCAGTTTACATTGGTAAATGAGGAGTTAAATTTTGAAGTTGAACGAAGAAAAAGCAATTTATAAAAGTTACTAAAAAATAGAATAGCATGTCAGTATTAGAAATGAAAGTACCTAGCCCAGGAGAATCGATTTCAGAAGTTGAAATTGCATCTTGGTTGGTATCTGATGGAGATTACGTAGAAAAGGACCAAGCGATTGCTGAAGTAGATTCAGACAAAGCGACTTTAGAATTGCCTGCAGAACAAAGTGGAATTATTACGTTGAAAGCAGAAGAAGGCGATGTAGTAAAAGTTGGTCAGGTAGTATGTTTGATTGATACTTCTGCGGCTCGTCCGGAAGGAAGTGTTGCTCCAGTTGCAAAAGAAGAAGCTCCAGTTGTAGAAGCGCCAAAAGCGGTTGAAACAAAAACTGCAGCACCTTCTCCAAATCCGGTGAATGAAAAAACATCGTATGCTAGTGGAACACCATCTATTGCTGCTGCAAAAATTATGGCTGAAAACAATATTCCTGCGAATAAAGTAGCGGCATCTGGTAAAGATGGTCGTATTACGAAGCAAGATGTTGTAGCTGCAATGTCTGCTGGAGTTAGTGCAGATGCTACGCAAGGTTGGGGAGGAACACGTGAGCAATCTCGTGAGAAAATGTCGATGATGCGTCGTAAAATTGCAGAACGTTTAGTTGCAGTGAAAAACGAAACAGCGATGTTGACTACTTTCAACGAAGTGGATATGAAACCAATCATGGATTTACGTGCTAAATACAAAGATAGTTTTGCGAAATTCCACGAAGTGAATTTAGGATTTATGTCTTTCTTTACGAAAGCAGTGACGGAAGCGTTAAATATTTATCCAGCAGTTAATGGTCAAATTGATGGAAATGAGATTATTTTCCACAATTATGCTGACATAGGAATTGCAGTATCTTCACCAAAAGGATTGATGGTACCTGTTGTTCGCAATGCTGAGCAAATGTCTTTAGCGGAGATTGAGCGTGAGATTAAGCGTTTAGCAATTAAAGCTCGAGATGGAAAAATCACACCAGATGATATGACAGGAGGCACATTTACCATCACGAATGGTGGCGTATTTGGATCTATGTTGTCTACACCAATTATCAATCCTCCACAATCTGCAATTTTAGGAATGCACAATATTGTTGAGCGTCCTGTAGCAATTAATGGAAAGGTTGAAATTCGTCCGATCATGTACGTAGCGCTTTCTTATGACCACAGAATCATTGATGGTAAGGAATCTGTTGGATTCTTAGTAAAAGTGAAAGAGATGTTAGAAAATCCAGAAAGAATGATATTCGGAGGTAAAGATCCGTTACAAGTACTTTTGGGATTATAGAGAGAAGAAAGTCGAAAGTTAAAAGTCGAAAGTAGAACCGTCAGCTGAAAAGTTGGCGGTTTTTTTTATTTTGAAAATCAGTGATTTAAAATATATTTTTTGATATTTGTGCAACCGATAGGATATAATTTCGTTATTATATATAGTATAAATTTTTTTAAACAAGTTATGGAGAGTAAAATTGGACCGCAATATTCTAAAGATAGAATAACAGATAAAACAGGATTTTTAGAAAAAGCGAGGTTACATCAATCGAAATATAGAGCAGAAGTATTAAATGTTGATTGTGATACTTATGGTAACTATTTAATAACAGAGGACGCAAATAAAGGGTTAAATTTTTATGCTGATTTTTACATTTTTCAAGAAGTAAAAAAACGTTACAAAAATTACAGTAAACCTTTATATGCTAACTTACTAAGAAGTGAACATATAGGATTTAACCTTTTTATACCTTTCAAACATGATTTAGAATACGCAAAAATCGTTTTCAATCATTTCATGGATAATACGATTAAATCAATAGATACGATTCAAATCGAATATGCACCAGAAAATGCAGAAAAATATTTGAATGATAAGACCTCGTTCGATACGTATATTGAATATACTAATTTAAATAACGAGCGTGGAATTATTGGGATTGAGGTTAAATATACAGAACATGAATACGCATTGAAATCTGGCTCAAAACAAGAGAAGGATATTTTAAATAAAGAATCAAGGTATTATCAAGTTACAGAAGAAAGTAATATCTATAAAAATGATGTGATTGATACTTTAATCACAGATTTATTCAGACAAGTGTGGAGAAATCAAATATTGGGAGAAAGTATTGTTTTAGAAAGCAATAATGATTTTAAACACTTTTCATCCTTGACTATTTTTCCTGAAGGAAACACTCATTTTGTAGAAGTTAGTGAAAAATATAAGGAAATGTTGATTAATAATGAACGAAAATTCATTGCTCTAACTTATGAAGATTTTTTGAATGTTTGCAAAAAAAACGCACCAAATGAGCGTTATAGTAAATGGATAAATTATTTGACAAATAGATATATTGTTAAATAATGAAAATTAAAATATTTTTCGTTCTATTACTCTTAATAGTAACTAAACAAGGCTTCAGTCAAAATTTAAAAATTGGACTTCAAGCAACAGAAACATATGATAATATTGTAAAATTTAAATATAATAGAGAATATAAATCAATCGGAGACTCAATTTATATTACGACTTATAAGATATACGCTAATGGATCAGGTGCACATTTATACAATGTAATAGCTAAACATTATAAAAAACGTAAAGAAATTAACGTAGTATGTGAATTAGTTGAGGGGGGAATGTTTGCAGATTTAGGAAAGGTAGATGTTCAACTTCCTTATGATTCTCCAAATTTACAACCTTATGGTAAAAAAGGCATGGCAAGAGCAATGAATGGTTCTATAACGCCTAATTATTGTTTAACTCAATTTGTGAGTGGTAAATTTGAAAATGTTAATGTAATTGAAATTCAAGAAAACGAGAACAGACAAATTTACTTTTTACTAGATGAAGTAAAAAAATCAAAATGATAAATGTAACAACAAATTATTTGGATTTCAAAAATGAAATGACGCATAAATTTGGCGATTTTTATGAAGAACAGACGGATATATTTTTTAAAAGGTCTGTTTTCGAAGCTAAAAAAAATCTAATGCAGTGCGCATTAATTGATGCCAAATTTTCGCTTCATCTTTCCTATTTATCAAACAATGAGCATTCAAAATTATTTATTATAGGCTTTATAAGTCAAGTTTATTGTGATTTAGGTAAGATAAGTAAAGCAAGAAAATATTGTCAACTTGGAATGAAATTATTAGATTATGATTCTGAATACTACCACCAAGATTTAGAATTATTTCAACGGTTAGAAGAAATGATTAAGAGTGAAAGTTGGAAAGAAAATTTAGAAGACGAATAATATGTTTTTTCTACCGTCAGCTGAAAAGTTGGCGGTTTTTTTTGTTAGATAAACACCAATAACAGGTTAAATTTTAGCTTTAATATTGATTATATTTTAATCTTTTTCATTATCTTTAAATTAAAACAAGATAATGCACACTTCAGAAATAGCGATTCAACAACAAATTTTAATCTTAAGAGGAAAACAAACCTTACTTGATCGAGATTTAGCAAAAATCTATCAAGTTGACACCAAAGTATTAAATCAAGCAGTAAAAAGAAATATAGAAAGGTTTCCAGAAGAATTTCGTTTTCAATTGACTAAAGAAGAGTTCGAAAATTGGAAGTCACAATTTGTGACTTCCAATATGGACAAAATGGGATTACGAAAAATACCATACGCATTCACAGAACAAGGAGTTGCAATGTTATCAGGTGTTTTAAGGAGCGATATTGCTATTCAAGTAAGTATACAAATTATGAAAGCTTTTGTAACTATGCGTCATACTTATATAACAAATCAGGAAATTAATTCTAGGATTTCGAGTATAGAATTTAAACAACAATTTACAGATGAAAAGGTAAACCAGCTTTTTAAAGCACTTCAACAAAATGAACTTCCGTTGTCGCATGGAATTTTTTACGAAGGAGAAATTTTCGATGCCTATAAATTTGCACTTGACTTGATAAAAAGTGCTAAGTATTCTATTATATTGATTGATAATTATATGGATGAGAATACATTGATAATGCTTGCTAATAGAAATGAAAAGGTGAAAGCGATCGTGTTTACTTCCCAACTTAATGATAAATTACAATTAACGTTAGCAAAACACCATGAACAATACCCTGAAATTGAATTAAAACAATTAAAGAAAAGTCATGATCGATTTTTAATCATTGATGAGAAAGAACTTTATCATTTAGGAGCTTCTTTAAAAGATTTAGGGAAAAAGTGGTTTGCATTTTCAAAAATGAATGATCTATTACCTGAATTCCTTGAAAGGTTAGGTTAATTTGATTGAAATAATATGAAATGAACCGCCAGCTGAAAAGTTGGCGGTTTTTTGTTGTTGTCTGAAATTGGAAGTCACAATCTGTGACTTCCAATTCTATATTTCACTTGTTTTTTGGAACCAGTCACAATTTGTGACCAGTTTATTTCAAGCGAAAAGATTATATTTTAATTTTACCGAACTAATTTTATGTCATGAAATACAGAATGCTTACCTCCGAAGAATTAACTCATTTAGAAGAAGAGTTAAAGCAGTTTTTGATCATTAATCACGTTTACAAAGAGGAGTGGGAACGAATGAATCGTGATACACCCGAAACTGCCCAAGATTTAGTTGGATTGTTTAGCGATCAAGTTTTACAAAGGGTTTATGAAAATATTACTTATTTAGAACACCGAAGTAAAGATGCTTGTTTGGTGTTTAAACTCGGTAAGGATTCCATTGAGATGATTGGTTTACAAAAGAAAGATAATGACTCAGATATTGTGACTTTTGAAACTCCTGAATCTATCCATGTTGCTTTATCGGTTCATCCAAAACAAGTTGGTTTTTTTAAACATACAAAAGCATATTCAAAACAACGTGAGGAAGAAATACATCAAATGATAGCACAAGGATGTGTAAAATCATCGGAAGAATTTTGGAAGTTGTTGTTGGAGGTGGTAGCTTAAAATAAAATATTTCTTACCTTTCTAAAAAATTAAAACACATGGCTTTAGATATAAAATTATTAGCAGAAATATGTAAAACACCAGGTACTTCTGGATTTGAACAACAAGTTCGTGCTTTGGTAATGAAAGAATTGGAAGGATACGTAGACGAACTTTCTACAGACAATTTAGGAAATGTATATGCTGTAAAAAAAGGTAAATCAGATAAACGCGTAATGATTGGTGCGCACATGGATGAAATTGGGTTCATGGTGACACATATTGACGATAAAGGATTTATTCGCGTAACTACTTTAGGAGGTTTTGATCCAAAAACATTGACTGCTCAACGTGTAATTATTCACGGAAAAAAAGACATTATTGGTGTTATGGCTTCCAAGCCAATACACGTCATGACTCCAGACGAGCGCAATAAAGTCGCTAAGTTGACCGATTATTTCATCGATACAGGTTTGACTAAAGAAGAAGTATTGGAGAACGTATCGATTGGCGATCCAATTACGCGTGAACGAGAATTTATTGAAATGGGTAATTGTGTTAATTCTAAATCTTTGGATAACCGTTTGGCAGTTTTTATCTTGATTGAAATGTTCAAAACGTTGAAAGGGAAAGAAGTTCCTTATGATATTTATGGGGTCTTTACCGTACAAGAAGAAGTTGGTATTCGCGGAGCAAATGTCGCTTCGTTGAAAATAAATCCTGATTTTGGTTTTGGTTTAGACACAACGATTGCTTTTGATTTACCAGGAGCAGCAGAACACGAAATGATTACCAAATTAGGTGAAGGTACAGCGATTAAAATCATGGATGCTTCTACGATATGTGATTACCGTATGGTGGATTATATGAAGAAAACTGCAGATAAACATAACATCAAGTGGCAACCAGAAATTTTAACAGCTGGTGGTACAGATACAGCAGGGATTCAACGTATGACACAAGGAGGTTCGATAGCTGGAGCGGTTTCTGTTCCGACTAGACATTTACACCAAGTGATTGAAATGGCTAACAAGGACGATATTCAAGCGAGTATTGAATTGTTGACGGCGTGTGTGTCGGATTTGGATACTTACGATTGGAGTTTTAAATAATTGTCAATTATCAATTGACAATTCTATGAAAATTGTATTTTCTTATTTCTTTAAATTGTATTTGGCACTCTTGTTTTTAGTGACCTTGGTACTATTTTATATTCCTATTTTACTATTATTGTTAAGAGAGGACACGAAGAAAAAGGCATTTCCAATTTTTGTGTTTTGGTGTCGACTGATTTGTTTTTTGGCAGGTTACCGTGTGAAACCAAGGTTTGCTTACGAAATTCCAGAAGCTCCGTTTGTTTTGATTGCTAATCACACTTCTTTTTTGGACATTGTGTTTATGTATTTATTATTTCCAAAACATCCTTTTTTGTTTTTAGGTAAAGCAGAACTAATGAAAATACCCTTGGTTAAAACGTTTTTTAAGCGTTTACATATTCCAGTATATCGTAAGGGAGGTCCAAACGCTAAGAAAGCCCTAGAAGCCGCTGATAAAGCAATAAAAAATGGATGGTGCGTGATTATTTTTCCAGAAGGAGGAATTAAAGAAAACTTGGTTCCTGCCTTACAACCTTTTAAAGATGGCGCTTTTCATTTGGCGAAGAATAATTCTGTTCCATTAGTACCGATCACATTTATGAATAATCATGATTTGTTACAAGACCCTGCAGTTCAGCATAGTTTGGCTCGACCAGGAGTAGCGAATGTCGTTGTTCACTCCATTATTGATAAAACAACAGTAATGAATAATGAAACTGAAACAATAAAACAAATAGCTTTTGAACGAATAAATTCAGCTATTTTAACAAAATAAATTGTTACTCTTTAATAGATAGACACTTATAATCTCAGGGTAAATTATTATTTTTCATACTTATATGCAAAAATTATTTTTCCATTCTATTCTGTATATCTTTACTGAAAATAAGTCGTAATTATGGATTCAATAGAAAATCAACACATACGTTTTTGGATAGAAAATGACATCCTTTTTAGTGAATACAAACACCCATTTGATATGACGTTAGAAAACTCCAAAGAAATATATGAAATGCGTGAAAAAATCTCAAAAGGTGTACCTCAATTCTTCTGTTATGACATTTCATTATTAAAATCTATGACTTCTGATGCTCGTAAATACGGAGAAAAATATGGTCAAAACAATTTACAAGCATCAGCAATTGTTGTAAATACAGTCTTTGCGAAATTCATTTATTCGATTTTTTTACAAATTTATAATGTTAAAATTCCAACTAAAGCATTCAAAACACGTAATGATGGAGTTAACTGGCTTAACTCTTTAAAAACTCAAAATAAATAATTAATTAAATCCTAAATTCTAAGCTTACAAAACCCTAATACTTCATGAAACTACTTCTATCCTACCTTAAAAATTACAAAGGCTTAGTCGTCCTTGCCTTATTATTAGCAGCAATAAATCAAGTGTTTTCACTTATTGATCCATTATTCTTCAAACGCATTGTGGATGAGTATGCTACAAATCCTCATGAACATGATAAAGCATATTATATCAAAGGAGTAGGCGGACTAATATTACTTTCAATGGGTGCAGCGATGGTTTCTCGTATCGCTAAAAATTTCCAAGATTATTTTGTGAATGTAATTACCCAAAAATTGGGTGCAAAAATATATTCCGATGGATTAAAACATTCTTTAGAATTACCTTACCAAGTTTTTGAAGACCAACGAAGTGGCGAAACCTTAGGTAAACTTCAAAAAGTGAGAACAGACGTTGAGAAATTGATTAATGCTTTCATCGGAATTCTTTTTACTTCCTTAATCGGTGTCATTTTCGTTATGGTATATGCAATTCGTATCCACTGGTTAATTGCTCCAGTATATTTTGCAGCAGTTCCTTTATTAGGTTTTATTAGTTCGGTATTAAGTAAACGAATCAAAGTAATTCAAAAGAAAATTGTTGGTGAAACAACTGCTTTAGCAGGTTCAACAACGGAATCTCTTCGAAATATTGAATTAGTAAAAAGTTTAGGTTTAGCAGACCAAGAAATCAATCGTCTAAACGATACAACCCTTAAGATTTTAGGATTAGAACTTAAAAAAGTACGCTACATCCGTAGTATCAGTTTTATCCAAGGTACATTCGTGAATCTATTAAGAAGTAGTATATTATTCTTGTTAATGTATCTGATTTTTGCAGATAACATGACCCTCGGAGAGTTATTCTCCCTTCAAATTTATTCCTTCTTTATTTTTGGTCCACTACAAGAATTAGGAAACATCATCAATATTTATCGTGAAGCAGAAGTTTCATTGGATAATTTTCAAGCCATTTTGGATACTCCGATTGAGAAAAAACCGTCTAATCCAACTCAAATTCTTGGAATAGATACCCTTGGTTTTACAAATGTTTCTTTTAAACACCAAAGTGCCACTTCTAAGGCACTTGAAAACATCAGTTTTACAACTAAAAAAGGAGAAACAATTGCTTTTGTCGGTCCTTCTGGATCTGGAAAAACTTCTTTAGTTAAATTACTCGTAGGACTATATCAACCGCAAGAAGGTGAAATATTTTACAATGGGATAAGTAGTCATGAAGTAGATTTAGATCAACTTCGCTCTCAAATTGGTTTTGTAACACAAGACACCCAATTATTTTCAGGTACGATTAAAGAGAATTTATTATTTGTTGCTCCAAATGCGAGTGATGATCAATGCATGAAAGCATTGGAACAAGCTGCTTGTCAAACTTTATTAGCGCGTGCAGACAAAGGGCTTGACACAATGATTGGTGAAGGTGGAGTGAAAGTTTCTGGAGGTGAAAAACAACGCTTATCGATTGCTCGTGCATTACTACGAAATCCTTCTTTGTTAGTGTTTGATGAAGCTACTTCTGCTTTAGATTCATTAACAGAAGAAGAAATTAGTAAAACGGTAAGAGAATTATCGTCTACTAAATCACATGTAACCATCTTAATCGCTCATAGATTAAGTACTATCATGCATGCGGATCGTATTTTTGTTCTTGAAAAAGGACACATCATTGAAGAAGGTAAACATAGTGAATTGTTGGATGAAAAAGGCTTATATTTCGCAATGTGGAGACAACAAATTGGAGAAAGATAATCGTTAAAAAGTAAGAATTATGTCAAAAATTCTAATTAAAAACATTAAAGGTTTAGTTCAATACGGTGAAGATATGCCGATTGCTCGTGTAGGTAGAGATATGCTATACTTACCTATTCTTGAAAACGCTTATTTGGCAATCGAAGATAATGTCATAGTTGCTTATGGTGCGATGAACGAATGGGAAGGAATTACAGATTGGAGAAATGTGGAAGTGATTGATGCAGAAGGTAAATATGTGCTTCCTGCTTTCTGTGACTCACACACCCACATTGTTTTTGCAAAAAGTCGTGAAGAAGAATTCGTAGATCGCATTAAAGGTCTGACGTACGAAGAAATTGCATTGAAAGGTGGTGGGATATTAAATTCTGCCAGACGTTTAGCTGAAAAATCGGAAGATGAATTATTCGAAGAGGCCTTGATCCGTGTGAAAAAGGTAATGGCAACAGGAACGGGCGCCATTGAAATTAAATCAGGATATGGTTTATCGGTTGAGGCAGAATTAAAAATGTTACGTGTTATAAAGAGGTTAAAAGAAGCCCTTCCAATTGCAGTGAAAGCTACTTTTTTAGGAGCGCATGCTTTTCCAACAGAATTTAAAGAAAATCACAGAGGTTACATCGATTTGATAATTAATGAAATGCTTCCAAAAATTGAGGAAGAAAAATTAGCAGATTACATTGATGTGTTTTGTGAACGAAATTATTTCTCATTAGAAGAAATGGAAGAAATTTTAATTGCTGGTAAAAGACATGGTTTAATCCCTAAGGTTCATGTGAATCAATTTTCTGTGATGGGAGGCATAGCAAAAGCAATTGAGTTAGGTGCTTTATCAGTAGACCACTTAGAAGAAATTTCAGACGAAGATATCGATGCCATTAAACACTCTGAGTGTATGCCAACGCTTCTGCCTAGTTGTTCTCACTTCATTTCAATCCCTTTTGGAAATGCGAGAAAATTAATCGAAGCAGGTTTACCTATTGCATTGGCGAGTGATTACAACCCTGGTACTACTCCAACAGGAAATTTACAAGTTGTATTTTCTTTAGCGTGTATTAAAATGAAATTAACCCCTGAAGAAGCGATAAATGCACTAACCCTAAACGCTGCTTATGCAATGGGAATTAATAATACACATGGAAGTATTTCGTTAGGCAAAAGTGGAAATGTGATTATTACAAATGAAATTCCTTCGTTAGCATATATACCTTATGCTTTTGGAGAAAATCACATTGAGCGATTAATTTCGTAAAAAAATGAATTTTCCATTGAATCATAGTAAATAAAAAAATAAAAGATATATCTTTGCACCCAAATTCAGAATTACACTTAAAAGGCAACAACTATGTCAGTTCAAGGTAAAATATCTCAGGTAATTGGTCCTGTAGTAGACGTAAACTTCGATAAAGGAGTTGAACTTCCAAACATTTATGATGCATTGGAAGTAAGAAGAGACAACGGAACACGCGTTGTTCTTGAAGTTCAATCTCACGTTGGAGAAAGCTCTGTACGTGCAATTTCAATGGACTCAACAGATGGTTTCACAAGAGGTATGGTCGTTACTGCTACAGGTAGTGCAATCAAAATGCCAATTGGAGAAAAAATCAAAGGACGTTTATTTAACGTAGTTGGTGAAGCAATTGACGGTATCAACGAAGTGAGCAACGAAGGAGGTTTATCTATCCACCGTGATGCACCAAAATTTGATCAACTTTCAACTGCTACGGAAGTGTTATTCACAGGTATCAAAGTAATCGACTTAATCGAGCCTTATGCAAAAGGAGGTAAAATTGGTCTTTTCGGTGGTGCTGGAGTTGGAAAAACAGTATTGATTCAAGAGTTAATTAATAATATCGCTAAAGGACACGGAGGTTTATCTGTGTTTGCTGGTGTAGGTGAGCGTACTCGTGAGGGTAATGACTTACTTCGTGAGATGTTAGAGTCAGGTATTATCAAATACGGTGATGCTTTTATGCACTCTATGGAAGAAGGTGGATGGGATCTTTCTAAAATTGACTTAGAAGAAATGAAAGAGTCTAAAGCTACTTTCGTTTTCGGTCAAATGAATGAACCTCCTGGAGCACGTGCTCGTGTTGCTTTATCTGGATTGACATTAGCTGAATATTACCGTGATGGTGAAGGTGATGGACAAGGAAAAGATATCCTTTTCTTCGTTGATAACATCTTCCGTTTTACACAAGCTGGTTCTGAGGTATCTGCGTTGTTAGGTCGTATGCCTTCTGCAGTAGGTTACCAACCAACATTAGCAACTGAAATGGGTGCGATGCAAGAGCGTATTTCTTCTACAAAAAATGGTTCTATTACATCTGTACAAGCGGTTTACGTACCAGCGGATGACTTAACGGATCCAGCTCCTGCAAATACGTTTGCTCACTTAGATGCTACAACGGTATTATCTCGTAAAATTGCTGAGTTAGGTATCTACCCAGCAGTGGATCCATTGGATTCTACTTCCCGTATCCTTTCTGCTAAAGTATTAGGGGATGCACACTACGATTGTGCTCAAAATGTAAAACAAATCTTACAACGCTATAAAGAACTTCAAGACATCATCGCTATCTTAGGGATGGATGAACTTTCTGAAGAAGATAAATTAGTAGTTCACAGAGCACGTCGTGTACAACGTTTCTTATCTCAACCTTTCCACGTTGCGGAACAATTTACAGGATTAAAAGGAGTATTGGTTGATATTCAAGAAACTATCAAAGGATTTAACATGATCTTGAATGGTGAAGTGGATGAATATCCTGAAGCTGCATTCAACTTGAAAGGTAACATCGATGAAGTTATCGAAGCAGGTAAGAAAATGTTAGCAGATACTCACTAATATTATCGACAAGATATGCAATTAGAAATTATTACACCAGAATCAAAAGTATTTGAAGGAGAAGTTACCGCGGTACAATTACCAGGTCAAGACGGACTTTTTCAAGTCTTGAATAATCACTCACCGATTATTTCTACGCTTACTGAAGGTACAGTAAAAATAGATTTAGCTGTGGCTATAGAAACTAAAAAGGCAACTAAATTGAATTCATTAATTCAACTAGACGCTTCAAACAAAATTATTCGTGTAGATGTAAAAGGTGGCGTAATTGAAATGCTAAACAATAAATTGATTATTCTTGCTGAATAAGAAAAATAAAACAGATAGTAGAGGGATTTGGGCAACCAAATCCCTCTTTTTGTTAAGCATTGTTAAGTTGAAATCCCAAACATAGTGATATCCAATGTAAAATTATTACCTTAGTATCTTTTTTAATACTATGAATTCATTAGAAAAAATAGATAAGAACAATATCCCACAACACATAGCCATCATCATGGATGGGAATGGACGTTGGGCTAAAAAACAAGGTCAAGAGCGTTTATATGGTCACTCAATCGGTGTTGAAGCCGTTCGAGAATCAATTAACGCTTGTTTATCTATGGGAGTAAAATACCTAACTCTTTACACTTTTTCCACCGAAAATTGGAACAGACCAAAAGATGAAGTAGATGGAATCATGAACTTGTTGGTTCAAACAATTTCAAACGAATTAGAGTTATTAAATAGTCACCAGACAGGATTAATTGTTATAGGTGATGAAGAAGGTTTACCTGATTCTTGTCGTGATGAACTAAATGAAGCAAAAGAATATCTTTCTAAAAATAATAAATTATACTTAGTTCTAGCATTAAACTACAGTGCTCGTTGGGAGATTAAAAATGCAATTAAAAACATTAGCGAACAAGTAAAAGATGGAAAGATTAATTCCAAAGAAATTACAGATGAACTAATATCCAATGAATTGTGCACTAAAAACATACCAGATCCTGAATTAATTATCAGAACAAGTGGAGAACATAGAATTAGTAATTTCTTATTATGGCAATTAGCTTATAGTGAACTCTATTTTACAGAGGTTCTGTGGCCAGATTTCAAAGAAGAAGATTTATATTTAGCAGTTACAAATTTCCAATCACGCGAACGTCGATTTGGACAAACATCAGAACAAATTATATAAGTATATGAAGTACCTTTTTTCTTTAACATTACTTATATGGACGCAGTTGTTTGTGTATAGTCAAAAATCAGACAGTACATTAACAAACTCAAAAATCATTGGAGGAAAGAGCACTTTGGATTATTCAAATCCAAAAGAATATGAAATAGGAGCTATTCGTATTGAAGGTGCAGATTATTTTGATCATCAAGCAATAAAAGTATTAGCTGGGATTCGTCCAGGAACACGTATTAAAATACCTGGAGTAACAATTACTGAAGCCATCCGAAATCTTTGGAAGGAAGGTTTATTTTCAACGATTGAAATTGGGTTGGATAAAGAAGTAGGTGATATTGCTTTTTTATTCATAAAGTTAACTCCAAGACCAAAACTTTCTCGTTTTAAATTTGAAGGAGTTAGTAAAAAAGAAGCCGATAAACTTCGTGAATCTATTCACCTGTTTTCAGGTAAAACAATTACAGAAAACTTACTATTAACAACCAAGCACAAAGTACATGGGTTTTATCGCGATAAAGGTTATTACAACGTGAAAGTAGTAATATCAAGAGAAGCAGATAAATTGATGAACAATTCAGAAATGTTTACTATACATGTAGAGAAAGGAAATAAAGTAAAAATAGGACATATACTAATAACTGGAAATACATCTATTTCAACTTCGAAAGTTAAACGAGCGATGAAAGACACCAAACAGAAAGCATTTTGGAGATTTTTCAAACGTTCAAAATTTTCAGTTTCTTCTTATGAAAAAGATAAATCAACGCTACTTACACTATTTCAAAGTATTGGATTAAGAGATGCTCACATAATGAAAGACTCGGTATACTTGATTGATGAAAAGAATTTAGGTATTAAAATCAATATTGAAGAAGGTAGTATTTATCGATTTGGTGATATAGAATGGGTTGGTAACACAAAATTTAGCAGTGGATTTTTAGACACAATTTTAGGAATAAAAAATGGTGACATCTATAATAAGTCAATAATTGATAGTAGAATGTCCATGAGTCAAGATGGAAGAGACATATCATCCTTATACATGGATCGTGGCTATTTATTCTTCCAAGTTGTACCTATTGAAACGGGCGTAAAAGACCACAAGATTTCGTATCAGATGCGTATAATTGAAGGTAAAGAAGCACGTGTTCGCAAAATTATCATCAAAGGAAATACCAAAACAAACGATCATGTAATTCGTCGTGAAATTAGAACCAAACCAGGTGATTTATTTAGTCGTAACGACATCATACGAACACAACGTGAATTATCTCAATTAGGCTATTTTAATCCAGAAGCATTCCAAATCAATCCATTACCAAATCCACAAGAAGGAACAGTAGATATTGAGTATACTGTAGAAGAGAAACCTTCCGATCAAATTGAACTATCTGGGGGATATGGTGCTGGCCGTTTAATCGGTACAGCAGGATTAACTATTAGTAATTTTTCTATGAGGAATGCTTTAAATAAACATGCATGGTCACCCCTACCAACTGGTGATGGTCAACGAGTTTCATTTAGATTTCAAACAAATGGAACGTATTACAAGTCTTTCAATCTTTCATTTACTGAGCCATGGTTAGGAGGGAAAAAACCAAACTCATTATCAACATGGGCTACTTACTCACAATTTGGAACTGGACTACTACGTTCAAGCCCGAATTATGGTGGTATATCGATTACAGGTGCAGGAATTGGTTTAGGTAGAAGACTAAAAATTCCAGATGATTTTTTTAATGCCTATTATGAAATTGGCTATCAATATTATGAGGTAATAAATTATCCAAATTATTTTCCGAGTTTTAGTGAAGGTTATGCGAATGATATTAGTTTAAAATACGTTTTGCAAAGAAACTCTGTAGATAGTCCAATTTACCCTAAAGAAGGGTCTCACCTAACATTCACTGCTAAAAGTTCAATTCCATATTTCCTACTTAATGGAAATAAAGATTACTCAACATTATCTACACAAGAAAAATACAAATATTTAGAATATTTCAAAATTAAATTTACTGGAGAATGGTATTTACCTCTCACACGAGATAAAAAATTAGTACTTAGGCCACGTATAGGATTTGGATTTATGGGAGGGTATAGTGCTTCAAAAGGATTAACTCCATTTGAAAGATTTACGTTAGGAGGAAATGGATTATCAGGAATGAATCAACTTGGAGGACGTGAAATTATTGCATTAAGAGGTTATAATGACAATAGTTTATCAAGTAAAGCGAGTGACCCAGTAATTGCAAAATACTCATTAGAAGTTCGATATCCCATATCCTTAAACCCTCAAGCAACTTTTTATATTCTTGCATTTGCTGAAGCTGGAAATACATTCCCTTCGATCAAAACATTTAATCCATTTAATGTAAAAAGATCTGCTGGTGCAGGTATTAGAGTCTTTTTACCAATGTTTGGAATGTTAGGGGTAGACTATGGATGGGGATTCGATTATTTAGATCCAAATGCTCAAGGATATCGCGTAGCTGGAGGATCAGATCAATCAATCCAAGAAAAAGGGTATTTTGGTAAACTAAACTTTACCATCGGTATGAATCTAGGTGAATTGTAAATTATGAAAAAAATAATCTATGTATTAATCTTCTTTTATATAAGTGTTTCTTTTGCAAATGCTCAAAAAATTGGATATATAAACTCCGAGTTTATTCTTTCAAAAATGCCAGAATATAAAGAAGCTAAAGATCGTTTAGACAAATTATCAGAACGATGGACAAAAGAAATTGATGAAAGATATGTGGTATTAAATCAAAAGAAAGACTTATTTTTGCGCGAAGAAGTTTTATTACCTACTGAAGAAAAAGAGAAAAGAAGAGCAGAATTACAAAAATTAGAAACTGATATTGTAGAATTGCAAAAAAATCGATTTGGTGTAGGTGGAGAATATTTTCAAAAACGTCAAGAATTAATTAAACCAATTCAAGATAAAGTTTTTGATGCTATGCAGAAAACAGCTTCTAAAAAAAATTATACTTTTATCTTCGATAAAGCGAATCAAAGCAATTTGATATATGCTGACAAAAAATCAGATTTAAGTGATGAAGTAATGAAAGAAATGGGAATTAAGTGACGATACATAAGTTTTCGGCAATCTTAAATTATATAATAAATAAATAAAAAGAATAAAATGAAAAAGTTAGTAGTAGTATTTGCAATTTTTGTTTCATTAACATCCATTGCTCAATCAAAAATTGGACACGTAAACACTCAAAAATTGTTGGATACACTTCCTTCACGAAAAGCAGCAATGACGCAAATTGAAGATTTTGAAAAAAGAGGGATGGAGGAATTAAAAGAAATGGAAACAGAATTACAAAAAAAATATTCTAAATACATGTCTGAGCAAGCAAGTTTAACTCCAGTATTAAAGCAATATGAAGAGGAACAATTGCAAAAGAAACAACAAGCAATGCAACAACGCGAGCAAGAATTACAACAAAAAATGCAACAATTAGGTAATGAATTAAATGAACCTATTTTAAAAAGAGTAAAAAAAGCAATCGAAATAATTGCTGGGAGAAAAAAACTAAATTATGTAGTTGATGAAACATCAACATTGTATTTTGCTGGAGGTACAGATATAACTTACGAAGTGATGACTGAATTACTGAAATTAGATGCTATTGAAGCTCCTTTAAAAAAATAAAATATAAATAAATATTTATAAAATAGGCAATCTGATCGGTTGCCTTTTTTGATTTTTGATAAACAAAGTTATAGTTTATGAAAAAACCTATTGGAGTTTTTGATTCCGGTTATGGTGGATTAACCGTTTTAGCTGACTTACAAAAAAAATTACCAAAAAATGATTTTCTATATTTAGGAGATAATGCAAGAGCTCCTTATGGTTCTCGTTCTTTTGATGTAGTCTATGAATTTACACTTCAAGCGGTTCAATTTTTATTCAGTCAGGGATGCGAGTTGATAATATTAGCATGTAATACAGCTTCAGCCAAAGCGTTACGAAACATCCAACAAAAATATTTACCGACAATAGAAGAACATAAACGCGTTTTAGGGGTCATACGACCAACATCCGAAATAATTGGAAGTATAACTGAAAGTAGACATATCGGAATACTAGCGACAGAAGGAACAATTAAATCAGATTCGTATCGATTAGAAATTGCTAAATTTTTCCCTGATATCGAAATTTCACAAAAATCATGTCCAATGTGGGTGCCGTTGATTGAAAATCAAGCCTATAATCAAATTGGTGGAAAATGGTTTATAGAACAAGATGTAATGAAATTAATGGCAAAAGATCCAGCGATAGACACAATATTATTAGGGTGCACCCACTACCCTATTGTTGCAGAAATTGTAAAAGAAATTGTAGGTGAAGATATCCAAGTAATCACCCAAGGTGAAATTATAGCGAATAGTTTAGTAGATTATTTACACCGACATGAAAAATTAGCTAAAAAGTGTACAAAAAACGGTGAAACTACTTACTATACAACCGAAACAGCTTTCGACTTCGATAAAAAAGCATCATCATTTTTAAATAAATCTATACAATCGACTCATGTAATCATTAGCTAATATGTTCAAACTTACTCACCAATTAATACTAGGTTCAAAGTCGCCACGCAGACAAGAACTGATCAAAGGTTTAGGATTTACATACGAAATCCGTACACTTGATACAGATGAAAACTATCCAGAAACAATAAAACCACAACAAATAGCCTCATTTTTAGCTGAAATAAAAGCTAAAGCACTTTTAGGAACATTAAAACATAATGAATTACTACTTACTTCGGATACAGTTGTAATTACTGAAGGAAAAGTTTTAGGAAAACCTAAGGATCAAGAAGATGCAAAAAAAATGATCATTTGGCTCTCGGGGAAAACACATCAAGTAATGACTGGTGTACATTTAACCACATTGGAATCATCTTATACATTTGATGTCACAACAGAAGTCACGTTTTTACCTTTAGAAAAATGGGAAATAGACTATTATGTAGAAAAATTCGACCCTTTAGATAAAGCTGGATCATATGGAATTCAAGAATGGATTGGTTACATAGGTATTGAAAAAATGAATGGTTCATATTATAATGTAATGGGTTTACCAACCGCTGAATTATGGCAAGTAATGAAAACATTGGGATATATAAAATATGTTAATTAATCGAGACACAGTAAATATTTTAAAACACTTAACACTCTATCGTGTCTGGAATCTATTCATTTTATATTTGTCATTTATTTCATCAAGAATAATCAAAAAACCAATCATTTTTGGTAAACCTTTTACTGTTAGTATCGAACCAACTACTGCTTGTAATCTATCTTGCCCTGAATGTCCTAGTGGATTAAAAAGTTTTACCCGAGAAACAGGAAAATTAGACTTAGAAGTAAACCGTAATTTATTACAAAGTTTAGGAAGACAATTGTTTTACATCAATTATTATTTTCAAGGAGAACCATTTTTACATCCAGATTTTTTAGAATTGATACGAGATGCTAAAAAGCATAAAATATATACTTCTACATCAACTAATGCACATTTTATAACCCAAAAAAAGGCTGAAGATATTGTAAATTCAGGTTTAGATCGGTTAATCATTTCGATTGATGGTACAACACAAGAAACCTACGAAAGTTATAGAATTAATGGAAAATTATCAAAAGTAATTGAAGGAACTAAAGTAATGGTAAACGCAAAAAGAAAAGCAAATTCAACAACTCCGCATCTTATTTTTCAATTCTTAGTAGTCAAGCCTAACGAACATGAAATACCTTCAATCTATCAATTGGCAAAAGAAATTGGAGTAGATGAAGTTCGATTAAAATCCGCTCAATTATATGATTTCAAAAATGGAAATCAACTTATACCAAAACAAGAACAATACGCAAGATACAAACAACAAAAAGATGGAACATACGTGTTAAAATATAAAACTGGAAACCATTGTTGGCGAATGTGGTCATCGTGTGTACTCACTTGGGATGCCCAAGTAGTTCCTTGTTGTTTTGATAAAGATGCGAAATATAAGCTTGGATCAGCGAATAATAATCAATTTGATATAATATGGAGATCAAAAAAATATCAAGATTTTCGATTAAATGTTTTGACAAAAAGAAATCAAATTGATATTTGTAAAAATTGTTCTGAAGGAACAAAGGTATGGTTATAGTTTGTTAAACTCTACATAAAATGTTGTTCCTTCGCCTTCATATGTCTCAAACCATATCTTCCCGCGATGTTGTTCAATGATTTGTTTAGTCATTGCTAAACCTAATCCTGTACCGGTTGTTTTAGTCGTGAAATAAGGTACAAAGATAGAGCTTTGTGCTTCTTGTGAAATTCCCAAACCATTATCCTTTACTGCAATAATAAAACACTGATCCTCAATAGTTAAATAAATATTTATTTCACCATTGCGTTCAGATGGTATTGATTGAATTGAATTTGTAATCAAGTTATTAAAAACACGCAACAATAAATCTTTATCTCCGTGAATGATTGCTTCTTTTAATTCACTTTCAAAATGAATGGTTACTTTTTCTTCCTGACGAAATACAACAATTACGCTTTCTAAAAATGCAACTAAATCTAACTCTTGTTCGTTCGCTTTGGGTAATTTGGCAAAATTAGAGAATTCATTCGCAATTTTTGCTAAGGCATCAATTTGTTCGATAAGTGAAACGGAAATTTTATTTAATTGATCTTTAGAAATAGGATTGTTTGGATCATAAACGCGTTGTAATTGCTGTAAACTCAATTTCATCGGTGTCAATGGATTTTTAATTTCATGCGCAACTTGTTTCGCCATTTCACGCCAAGCACTTTCTCGTTCACTCTGAGCAAGCTTTTGAGTTGTAAAAGCGAGTTCTTCTAGTTTATTGTTGTAATCGTCTACAAGAGCTCCAATTTCATCTTTAGCTGTATAAGAAATCGGTTTGTTAAATTTACCTAATTGAATATTGGATAAACTTTCTTGTAATGAACGTAACGGTGCCGTGACCCAAGTAGAAACGAATAATGCAAAAATAACAGACAAAGCCAATAACAAAATCGAAACATTCATAATTGCTTCCAAAAATTGCTTGATTTGGAATTCGACTCCTTGTTGCTGTCCAAAGTGCTGCAAATTGATAAACGCCAATAAATTTCCTTCGTTGTTGTAAAGCGGAAGATAAGCAGATTGAAATTGTAAATTACCAATCGTCTCTTCGTGGATATATTCTGATTTACGGAATTGATTTAATTCGAAAAGTGCCTTTGGATTGATTTGTTCTGAAAGTAAACCGATGTTAAATAATTTAGGTCGAGAAGATGCTACTAAAAAACCAGATTGATCATAGATGTTTATGTCGGTCACAAAAACGGTAGCTAATTTTTGTAATACATATTCCAAGGCATCTCCATTTTGTTCAATACTCAAATTTGTTGCTGCACCATACTTTTGTTTCAAATCACGTTCTAAGGATCGGATTTTTTCTTTAATCATATCGTTCGTATATTCTTTGTATTGATTCGTCACAAAAGATCCACTTCCTAAACCAAAAACCAATAATGCGATAAAGACAATTCCAATTAAGATGATTTGAATACGAAGTGCTAAAGAAAATTGTTTGAAATAAAATATCTCATTCCTTCTGCGTACAAATAATGGAATGATTAAAAAGACGCCAAAAAAACTAAATAAATACGAACAGGAAGTGAACCAATGTAACGTGCTGTGATTTTCGATGGATAGCACAATTAAGTCCAAATAGTTTTTGCGCAATAAATAGTGGTTGTATCCACCATTGTTGTAATATCCATCTTTTATGGGTGTATTATTCGTCAAACCAAAATCTTCGGAAGGGTAGGAGAACTTTCCGTTGTGACTAACCAATTTTCCTTCGTAGTATTTTGCGATGGAATATTTTTCAAGCGGTTCGATGACATGTGCCTCTCCAGAAATTAATAAACGAGGGAACCCAATTTTTTCCGGAATCTTTTTGGATTTTAATGCACAATAAAGTGTGCCAATAATTTTATCGTTCGCATTTTTTATTTCTTGACGTATGATATAACTGTATTGACTAGTGTAATCTTTAATGTAATACATGCGACCATCTACTGTAGAAGGAAGGCTATGTCGATTGATAATTACCTCCAAATTTTCCAGATTCGTTGTCTGAAAATTAGCATAGTTGATGAGTGAATTTTTGACATTATCGTAGAGGTAAAATTCGGTGTCATAGCGTTCCCAAAATCCATTAAAAAAACGACGTTCCATGTTCTCCTTAAATTCGGAAATTCCCATCGATTTTTGTTGCACTAAAATGCGTCGAATAAAATCGTCTTCTGCAATTTTTTTGTTCAAGGAGAGATACTCAATTTCGGTGGAGATATCTTGATCGGATGCTAACCGTTTTGCTAACAATTCACGTTCAGCATTTTCTTTTTTCATGTGAAACACTTCCAAATTGAGTGCTATAAAAAATGAAAATAAAAAGAGTAAAAACATTCCATAACCAAAATGAATTTTACCTCGCCAAAAATAAGTGAAATGAAAAATCAAAAAGGAAATAAGGGATAGTAAAAGCAACAACAAAATTTGCTGATTTCCGAAAGTCATATCGAGTATAATACACCCGAAACTAATTCCCAACCATGCAAAAAACACAATACTCTTTTTTTGATTTTGAGCGTGTAATAAAAGTAAAATTTGTCTGAAAAATCGGAAGTACGAAAAGAACAAAACGCCCATTGAAATGAAAGTCAAAAAGGAGTAGAAATTCAACTCAAACAAGTTTTCTATTTTTAATGGAATGGAAGAATTTTCGATCAACCCTCGATATGCTTCTCCTAAAAAAAAGGAGAAAATAACCGCTAAAAGTAAAAGCGTGTAAGATGCCCATAAAGGCATTTTTTTATCTGAATTTCGCTTAATAAAATTGATTATTGCGAAAATAGACCATATTGCAGCAATACAGGAGAGGATATATTCACCAAAATTGGGTGACCAATAATTGCTTGAATACAGAGAAGGATCGAATGCAGTGATACCGTTAACGAAGACAAACCAACGCCATTTAACACTCGCAACACGTGCTAAAATCACGGTGGAAAGTAAGACTAAAAACCAGGTGCTATTTAATCGTTTTTGGAATTTATATAGGGCGAAAAAAGCACACGAAAGGAAGAGTAAAAAGGAGCAAAAAAGGAGGTCGCTATCCAACGAGGAGATCACTTGATTTGGGAAAATATACCAGGCAAAAAGAAATTTTTTATCCGAAGAATAAATAGGATATGCATTGTCTTTTTCCAACATTATGCTTGCTCTAAACGGCAAATTAAGCTCCGAATTATAGGTGTTTTTGAGGTTTAAAT
Organism: Bacteroidota bacterium; assembly: GCA_947378245.1. Taxonomy (GTDB): domain Bacteria; phylum Bacteroidota; class Bacteroidia; order Flavobacteriales_D; family Crocinitomicaceae; genus CANHVK01. The sequence continues at coordinate 8,296 of CANCJF010000010.1, read as the reverse complement.
TTTCGTAAGGGTAGTCTTTTTTAATCAAAAAACTTGCTACTAATTGACAATTTTTAACCTTCAAAATTTTAGAATAATACCATCCATTTTGTAAATGAACAATCCCTTCACTTGGAAAATGAATGTCTGAAAAACGCGAAATCGGAAGCTGATTTGTGTTCCAAAACAACAAGGAATCGTTGCGATAAATGTGTAGAAAAAAACTGTTTTCTTCCAAATCTTTTCGATTCAAAATGGAGATTTTTTCCTCTGAAAAATGTTTCTTTTTAAAGGCTAAAAATGCGTCTAATTTGACCATTTTTTTTCGAAATTTTTCTTGATAATTTTCAATATCGGAGGAGAAATCAGAGCGAAAAACAAACTGATTATGGGTCAAAAAAAGGATAAAAGAAATTGCAGTTGCAAGCAACAATCCATTTTTTTTTAGCATCTCTTTTAATCTTGACATAGTTTGGTTAAACGGAATTTTATGGAATAAGTTTCAGAGGAAAAATAATAATATTTGAGGTATGCTGTAGAGATGGTCGGGGGTATAGTGTAGGGATGTGGCATGTTAAATCCCTACACCATACCTCAAAAAAAATAATAATATATCCATGAATTGTTATATTTTTGTGTAACAAACAAATTTCCAACATTTTTAGATGAAAAACATACGTAATTTCTGCATCATCGCTCATATTGACCACGGTAAAAGTACCTTGGCAGATAGATTATTACAAACTACAGGAACAATTGCGGATCGAGACATGCAAGCACAAGCATTGGATGACATGGATATTGAACGCGAACGCGGTATCACGATCAAGAGTCATGCGATTCAAATGAATTATAAATATGAAGGTGTTGAATATGTACTAAACTTAATTGACACCCCTGGACATGTGGATTTCTCTTACGAAGTTTCTCGTTCGATTGCTGCCTGTGAGGGAGCATTGTTGATCGTAGATGCTTCCCAAGGAATCGAAGCACAAACGATTTCCAACTTGTATTTAGCTTTAGAACACGATTTAGAAATCATTCCAATTTTAAATAAAATGGATCTTCCAGGGGCAATGCCTGAGGAAGTGAGTGACCAAATTATTGAATTAATTGGTTGTAAAATGGAAGACATTATCCCAGCATCTGGTAAAACAGGTTTAGGGGTAGATGCTATTTTGAAAGCGGTTATTGAACGTATCAAACCACCACAAGGTGACGAAAATGAGCCTTTGCAAGCGATGATTTTTGACTCTGTGTTTAACCCTTTTAGAGGAATTATTGCCTACTACCGTATCAAAAATGGTACAATCAAAAAAGGAGATAAGGTAAAATTCTTCAATACAGGAAAAACATATAACGCCGATGAAATTGGTATTTTAAAAATGGATTTGGTTCCTAAAAATGAGGTGAAAGCGGGTGACGTTGGTTACATCATTTCTGGAATTAAACAAGCGAATGAAGTAAAAGTTGGAGATACAATTACGAATGCTGCAAATCCTTGTTTGACTTCCATCAAAGGATTTGAGGATGTGAAACCAATGGTATTCGCAGGTATTTATCCCGTGGAAACGGATGACTACGAAGAGTTACGTTATTCCATGGAAAAATTACAATTGAATGACTCTTCCTTGGTGTTCGAACCAGAATCTTCTGCAGCACTTGGTTTTGGTTTCCGTTGTGGATTCTTAGGAATGCTACACATGGAAATTATCCAAGAACGTTTGGAGCGCGAGTTTAATATGACCGTAATTACGACGGTTCCTAACGTTTCGTATTTTACCTATTTGACGAAAGATCCTGAGAAAGCAATTATCGTAAACAACCCATCGGAATTGCCGGATCCATCACACATGGCAAGTATCGAGGAACCATACATCAAGGCACAAGTAATTACAAAATCGGAATATACTGGTCAGGTAATGAGTTTGTGTATCGAAAAGCGTGGAGAATTAAAAAATCAAGTGTATTTAACACAAGATAGGGTAGAGCTATCGTTTGAAATGCCGTTGGCGGAAATCGTTTTCGACTTTTACGACCGTTTGAAATCGGTATCTCGTGGGTATGCTTCGTTTGACTATCATCCAATTGGGTATAAAAAATCGGATTTGATTAAGTTAGACATCATGTTGAATGCAGAGCCAATCGATGCACTTTCAGCATTGGTTCACCGTTCTAACGCGTACGAATTAGGAAAGAAAATTTGTGTGAAGTTAAAGGAATTAATCCCAAGACAACAATTTGAAATTCCAATTCAAGCTGCGATTGGTGCGAAAATTATTGCACGTGAAACGATCAAAGCCTTACGTAAAGACGTTACTGCAAAATGTTATGGTGGGGATATCTCGCGTAAACGTAAATTGTTGGAAAAACAAAAAGAAGGTAAGAAACGTATGCGTCAAGTTGGTCGCGTAGAAGTACCTCAAGAAGCGTTTATGGCGGTATTGAAATTGAATGATTAATTTTTAGATTTTCGAATAATTGTTATTGTGTCCCCCTGAGCAAAGTCGAAGGGTAGACACATTAATAATACTATTTACAAACGAACTATGATCAATCCGTTTGACGACAATTACTTCATGAAACAAGCCTTTCAGGAAGCCAAACAAGCCTTCGACTTGGGAGAAATCCCTGTAGGTGCTGTTGTTGTTGCAAACAACCAAATCATTGCGCGTGCCCACAACCTTACCGAACAGCTCACGGATGTAACCGCTCATGCAGAAATGCTTGCCATTACAGCAGCGGCAAATTCCTTAGGTGGCAAATACTTACACGGTTGCACCTTGTACGTAACACTTGAACCGTGTTGTATGTGTGCTGGTGCGCTTTATTGGTCTCAAATTGATAAAATTGTCTATGCAGCCCGCGATGAAAAACGCGGTGCTTGTAAGGTACATCCTTCTTTATTCCACCCAAAATCCTTAGTAACAAACGGCGTGATGGAGAGGGAATGTGGGGAATTAATGAAGTCTTTTTTTGTGGGAAAAAGGTAATTACAAAATGGTCTTCAGTTCCTTTACGTTTTTATTTCTTTTCCTCCCGGTTACACTGTTAATCAACTATGTCCTACCCAAAAAATTCAGCAATACTTTTCTATTAATCGTTAGCTTACTTTTTTATTACTACGGAGAGAAAGGGTTGACTTTATTATTGTTGCTTTCCATTTGTTGGAATTTCGTAATTGCCTTGATCATTGAAAGACAACAAACACAACCAAAAAACTACGCTTATTCCTATTTAGTGCTATGTGTTGTTGGTAATCTTTCTTTGCTTTTTTATTACAAGTATTTACTCTTTTTCATCAAATTACTAGGAATAACTTCCTTAACGGAAAGCCCGTTTTTAAAAGGAATTGCCATGCCGATTGGAATTTCATTTTTCACCTTTCATGGTTTATCCTATGTAGTAGATGTCTACCGTAAGCATACCTCTGCCTCTAAAAACATCCTCGATTTAGGTTTGTACTTAGCCTATTTTCCTCAACTTATTGCAGGACCAATTATCAAGTACCACGACATTCATGTAGAGTTAAAAAATCGTGTAATTCTATTGACGGAAGTCTATAGTGGTATCAATCGATTCATTCGTGGTTTAGCGAAAAAAATCATTTTGGCGAATAATTTTGCGTTTATAGCCGACGAAATCATGAATACGCCGACGATGGAACTTTCTTCCGTTTCTGCATGGGTGGGTATTCTTTGCTATACCTTACAGATCTATTATGATTTTGCTGGTTATTCGGACATGGCTATCGGTCTAGCGCGCATGATGGGGTTTCATTTCAAAGAGAATTTTAATTATCCATACATCGCGACTTCGATACAAGATTTTTGGCGTAGGTGGCACATATCACTTTCGACTTGGTTTAAAGAATATGTTTACATTCCTTTAGGTGGCAATCAACGAAAAAATGGAAGAGTACTACTAAATTTAATGATCGTTTTTGTGCTAACAGGTCTTTGGCACGGCGCGAGTATTAACTTTCTAGTGTGGGGTTTAATTCATGGCTTATTTATTATACTGGAACGTCTAGTTAAGTTTAATCAAACAACATCCTATTCTTTTTTGAGACGTATTTATACTTTATTGGTTGTAATTGTTGCATGGGTTTTCTTCCGTGTCGAATCCTTTGAAGGCAGTTGTATCTACTTACAAAAACTGGTCGCATGTGATATCGAAGGATCCAATTATTTTTTAACGCTAATTACACCATATACACTCGCTCTCTTTTTGGTCGGTATTGTTTTTGTAATGCCTGTGAAAAGGTATATCTACACTTCCATCAATCGATCTACTTCTACTGTTAATTATAGTTATTTAGTGAGTGTTTTTCATTTGCTTTTGTTACTGTTTTCGTTAATGGAATTATCCTCCTTAAGTTATAATCCTTTTATCTATTTTCGATTTTAATGAGGGTCTCGCGTTTACATATCATAAGTTATTGCATCCTCTTCTTTTTGGTGTTGTTAAGTCCGACTATCAAAAGTTATTTCATGTATACTTCTACTGTTAATTGCGAAAAACGAAGTTTAAAAGCTTTTCCTACGTTCGCATGGAATGATTCTATTATACAAGAATTAGGAGGATATTACGAAGAGCATTTTGGTTTAAGAAATGAATTTACATATTGGCAATCCTTATTAAAACTAACTATTTTTAATAGTAGTACAAATCCGAAAGATGTACAATTAGGTAAAAAAAATTGGTTTTATCCAACTTCTAGAATTGACTATTCATACGGTAGTTATTCGCATCGAGATCTTCTTACTTCGCAGGAATTAACAGTTTTTAAAAAGATACATTTAGACAGAAAAATCCTTTTAAACAAAAGAAACTGTGAGTATCTGTTAGCAGTTTGGCCAAATAAAGCAACTATCTATCCTGAATATGTTCCACGACATTTACAGTGGATGGTAAAAGATACCCTTTCAAAGGTAGAGCAAATCATCCGATATTTTCATAATACAAACACGGATATTCCGATTATTTATCCGAAGAATTTTCTACTTAAGCATAAGAACGAACGACTTTACCTTAAAAATGATACGCACTGGAATCAATTGGGTGCTTACTATGGATATGTATATTTTTTAACTTACACACACCAGTTATTTCAAGAAACTCAAATGCCATTATCAGCATTCTATTTAGAACATCTAAAGGTGACAAAAGGTGATTTATTAGAAGGGTTAGGAATATGTACAACATCACAATTTTTAGAAATAATTCCTAATCTATGTATTAAAAATCAAGTGAAAATTTATTCAACTCCAGACGACCCTGCTTACAAACATATAAATCCCTCAGCAAAAAATTCAAAAAAAATATTGTTTTTTAGAGATTCTTACACACGAAATCTAATACCATTTTTTACACAACACTTCAAAGAGTCCTACTATTACTGGCAAGATTACGATCAAAAAATTATAGATAGTTTAAAACCAGATGTAGTGGTGGTAAGTAAAGTAGAACGGTATTTTTAATTAATTTATATACAAGGAATCTTCTCAATACGGTTTTGGTGTCTGCCTCCTTCAAATGCTGTACTAAAGAATATATCAACGATTTCTAATGCAACTTCTTCTGTTAAGAAACGAGCTGGTAAAGTCAAAATATTTGCATCGTTGTGTTCACGAGCTAATTTCGCAATTTCAGGTGACCAACACAAAGCACTACGAACCCCTTGGTGTTTGTTGGCAGTCATGTTAATTCCATTTCCACTGCCACACAATAAAATTCCTTTCATGCCTGGTGTTGACTCAACCAAGGATGCTACAGGATGTGCATAATCTGCATAATCAATGCTTGCTTCCGAATAACAACCTTTATCTTCCAAGGTAAACCCTTTTGCTTCTAAATGTTGAATAATTTTTGTTTTTAGTTCAAAGCCAGCGTGATCACACCCAATAGGAATTAACATAATGTTGAGGTTTAAAATTCTAGAACAAATAAACGAAAAAAGAATGGGAATTTTATTATCGATATAATCGAAAAAAATTTAATATATGTCATTTTGTTCGAAATAATCTAATATTGCTTCTTTAATTAGATGTTGCTGTTCCTTGTCTGTTAAAACTGGAAGAGGTTTCAATAATTTAAAATGCGGCCAATTTTCTACATCACGTGCTTCAAATTCGTAATATCCATGCGGTTCGAGAAGTGTACATACAGCGATATGTAACAAATCTGTTTTTTCTTGTTTAGTAAACTCTTTGTAACCCAATCCTAGCTCTTGTACACCGATTAAAAATAAGATTGCCTGAGTATCTAATCCTTCACCAAAATCAGATTCTAATTTCTTAGTAAGTGTTTGAAAGCGTAATTCAATATCATAATCCATGAAACAAATTTACACTTTTGAAATTGCTATCGAACTAAAAGCATTCTGAAAAGTAGATATTAGCATAAATTAACGTAAGAAAAATTAGTTTACACTCGATATTTTTTTCGAAATAGCTACATTATTTGTAATTTGGCACTATCATGATAGCAAAAGACTTAATTACAGACGAAATCCCCCCATTAACTCATACAGATACTGGTGAAGTTGCTCTACGATGGATGGATGAATTTAAGGTATCACATTTACCTGTACTAAAAAACGAAAATTTTGTTGGTTTAATTTCTGAATCTGACATTTTAGATAAAATGGATTTAGATCAAACTTTAGACGTACTATTTGATCATTTGCCACGTCCATATGTACTTGAATCAGCACATATTTACGAAGTTCTGTATAAAGTTTCTGAACATAAAATTTCAGTTGTTCCTATTTTAGATAAAAACGAAAAATATGTTGGTTGTACTTCTGTACACGACATACTTGCTATGGTAGCTAGTACTGGAAGTATTAAAGAACATGGGGCAATATTAGTTTTAGAAGTGAATCAAATTGATTATTCATTGGCTCAAATCTCTCAGATCGTTGAAAGCAACAATGCTCGTATTTTGAGTTCATACATCATGTCAACTCCTGATTCTACCAAATTGGAAGTTACCTTGAAAATTAATAAGACAGAATTAGATAGCATCATTCGTACATTTGAACGTTATGACTATATCATTAGTGCATCATATCAAAAAAGCGATTTTAATGATGATATTCAAGATCGTTATGATTCTTTACTGAATTTCTTGAAAATGTAATTATAATTACACTTAATTCTAGGGAATGAAAATTGCTATCTACGGAAGAAAACTTACGCGACAAAATAGTATTGTATTTGAACAGACATTACGAAGTATTGAATCTTTAGGTTGGACACCAGTTTTGGAATATGAACTCAAAGAACAATTGATCAAGAAATCAAATTTGGGTCAAAATTTCGAAAGTTTTTCTACCTATCATGACCTAACTTCTGGCATTGACATGGCTTTTAGTATTGGAGGTGATGGAACATTCATAAAAACGGTTGGTTTTATTAGAGATAGCGGGGTTCCAATTGTTGGTATTAATACTGGTCGTCTTGGATTTTTAGCGAATATTACTCCTGAAAAAATTGAAGAGACTATGGGTATGGTTCGCGACAAGCGGTATACTTATCAAAAGAGATCATTAATTCGTGTTGAAACTGAAGAGAACCTATTTGGTGAGGATAATTTAGCATTGAACGAATTGACCTTACATAAAAAAGATACAGCATCGATGATTACTGTACATGCGAGTTTGGATGGCAACTATTTAAATTCTTATTGGGCAGATGGATTGATTGTTGGAACACCTACAGGATCTACTGCCTATAATTTGAGTTGTGGCGGCCCAATTGTGACTCCTGGTTGTCAGATTCATATTTTAACTCCAATCGCGCCACACAACCTAAATGTGCGTCCTATGGTTGTCCCTGATCACTTACCTATTAAACTTAGTGTAGAAGGACGAGAACGTAATTATTTAATCAGTTTAGATGCAAACACAAAGAATATTCCTAAAGGTTCTGAAGTGTTAGTACACAAAGCAGAATTTATGATAAATGTGGTTCGTTTCGACGATATTAGTTTTTTGGATAACATCCGTAATAAGATGTCTTGGGGAATGGATAAAAGGAATTAGTCTTCGACTTCGCTCAGACTGACGATTTCACTCAGACTGACGATTTCACTCAGACTAATAACTACTCACACATTTGAATAACAAACAGCCTATAAGCTATATCCTTTATAAAAAACTTTGACTAGTCCTAAATAAGCGATACAGATTATTAAAGACTAAAATACATAATTATATCCCAGTAAACACGTGTTTACTGGGATATTTGTTTTTATAAGTTTTTATTTTGATTCTATTTTGTAAATGCATTTGAATAGGTGTCAAATAAAA
>CANCJF010000009.1 GCA_947378245.1 Bacteroidota bacterium | reverse complement strand
ACCGCTTTTAGGTATTTTTGGATGGTGGTAATTCCATTCGACTGACCAAATGTATAAACACGTCCTGCTGTTAAATACAAACTATCGATCGTATTATTGTCTGCAAAATTACCGTCTCCTTTAATCGTCGCGGAAATGATTTTGCAATTTCCATTAAAAGTTACTCCATCATTCGCGATTAATTTTTGTATGTTCGCATCTTTGATTGCTCCAACACTGTTAAACTGAATGGTGCCATAATTAAGGTTAGATCCAAAATCTGTCCCCGATGCAACATTTGCAAGAAATTTTAATCTTGAATTTTGTGCATTCAAGTTAAAATTGGTGGAAGAAACATACCAAGAGCCATATAGTCCAAAACCACCTTGTGAATAAAAATGTGTACTGATTGCACCATAACCTGATGCTGCTATTTCAAACAACGAATTGGTCATCACCAAAGCTCTTAAGTTGTTATTAGATGCATAAAAATTGTAAATTTTAACATCTTTACCATTGGTATTTATAGTTCCACTGTTTAAAATAATCCCTTTTTCAGATTGAAAAGTATCTTGAAAAACCCATTCTCCCATTTCATGATTAAACATAACCGAACATTTCAATACTTGTCCTGCTAACGTAATTTTCGTTCCTACTTCATCATTCACAAAGGTCATAGAACCTGCAAAATCAAACTTCATGTTTGGCGATAAGCGCAAGTCTCCACCGATGTGCAACTCAGTATAGTAGATTTGGTTTGCGTAAAAACTGGAATTTGCATTATAGTCTCCCGCCAAGGTAGGCATGTTTGTAACCGCAGTCCAATCCATCGCATTGGCTTTCGAAATACTTGAAAGCGTTACGACCTGTCCTTTGTCAGAAAACGAGTTTGCATCAAAAAACACATCGTCATTAAGTGTTGGAATACAACCACAAGCACTCCCTCCTGAAGTGGTAGACCAATGTGTAGGGTCGTTATAATCTCCAGTGCCCCCAATCCAATACAAAGTGTTGGCGTAGGTGTGTACACTAAGTAAAAGCGATAGTGTAGCTAAAATCAGTTTGAAATAGGTTGTCTTCATGATGACGTATAAAAATTTTGCGTAAAATTACGAATAAAAAATAGTTCATAAAATAGCTATAAATGACTATTTTGGAGTGACGGCCCTTCGAAAATTTCAGGGCACGGGGTCGAGTGTAGGAGAGATAGTGACGGGTGATGAAAAGAAGAGCGACGAAGAGAAGAGTTGGTATTAATTTAGAGATCTCCTAAGCCCTAAAAATAGATCCTGACTCCATTCACTTGAAACATTTTTGGAAATTCGTAGATAGTTCAGTTCGTAACGTATAAATAGCGCGTTGTTGTTTAATTCCCAATTGATTTGAGGTAAGATAGCATAAGACATACCATTTGTATACCAACGGGTCCAAAGCGGTACGGAGTACGAAACTTTTTTATAATTCCCATGTAATGCTAAACTCAATAGTGGTTCTACCGATGAGGATGCAGAACTTCTACTGTCATGTACTAAACGAATCCGTGCATCCAAACCAATTCCAGCAGAAAAATACAAGAGTTGTTCTGTTTTGGTGAAATAGTATTCCATGAGGGGAGTAAAATCGTAGGCAGTTTTAGAGAAAAAATACAAGGTGCCATAAGATCGAAGTCGCGCTGACACACGAAATGCACTCGATTTAATCAAGGAAGTGGAAAAGTTGATATCCGTTTTTGGGTATATATAACGATTACCTAAACTTCCAAAGTCAACGGAAAAACTGCTTTTATTTAAAGAACTACTTTCTTGAGAGTGAATAAAGTTGCTTAAAAGTAAGCAAAGGAAAAATAGTTGTCTCATAGCGCAACTTCATTTAAGGTGGATCCAATTTTTACCTCATCGAAATAGATAATGTTGGTGTGTTCAGATTTGTTTTTTCCACGGTATTGTCCGAACTTGAAATAGTTTCCTGCACGGTTGAAAAGGTTACGATGATAATATTTATAGTCCACACCATTAAAGGGCGTGATGAATTTTCCATTGATCGAAATTTCTTGATATGCGGTTTTGTCATCGTTCCAATATATGTGTGCAACCACGTCATACCACTTGCCTTTTTTGATTTTTAAAGGTTCCCCAACCAAGAACGTTTGGTTAGAAAAAGAAGGGTTATCATTCATTTTTAATTCGATGGTATTATTTACATAAGTCAACGAAATTGGTGGGGGTGATCCATGTAAAGTAGGACTTGGTGTCCAATCTTCCCCTTGTAAATAATAAGGTAAATCTTGCCATTGACAAACTAAATTGTAAGCAGTATCGAGGTAGTTGGAATCTACCCAAAAGCTGAAACTGTAATAAGCTTCTGATTTGAAATTTGCACTGTTGTAGATCGCCAATTCTGTTCTGTATCCATTGCTTGTAAAATCATCCGGATGTAGAATATTTTTAAGTGCGTATTTTCCTTTACGAACAGGATTGGTAACTATTTGAGTGTTGTTAGTTGTATCAACAAGCAGGTAATGAAATCCAGAAACAGTTCCATTTTCAAAATCACCAACGAAATAGCTTATCGGTTGATTTGGCACTGAAGTAGGCACTTTTCCACAGGAAAACAAGGCTATTCCTATTCCAAATAGTAAAAATTTTAAAGTAGTTTTCATCTATCAGTTGAATTTACTCGCTTCATTTTTGTAGTTCGACATATCTCGTATAAAACTTGAATTAATGGCTGTGCTTCATAGGGAGGAAACATCGAAACTAGTTCTTTTTGAATTCCATCGTAATTGACAACCATTGTAATCAAAGAGCCGTCACAGCATGTAATCCCATCAAAAGTAAGGTTACACATGTCACTTTGTTGAAAAGCAGCGATAAATTTATCGTAGGTTTTTTGATCTAATTTCCCTGAAAAATATCCCATTTTGGAAGAATCTAATGCACGCATTTGACTGTTTTCCAAAAAGACAGTTTCTACATGTAGTTTAAAGGTTTTGTCAGAGTTTAGTTCAAGGTGATATACCGGACAGGTTCCAAAGCAATAGGAAGTTTGAAAGGTGATTTTTTCAAAGATTTGAGAATAACTAATAGAATGTAAACAAACTACTAAAATTGTAACAAACAAATTTTTCATACTACAAGAAACGAAATTTTATGATAAATCATATCAAATAAATTGAAATAAATTCCAAATTCAATCTATCAACATTTCAGTTAGTATAAATTATTTCTACTCTTCTTCTTAACTAGTTATTATTCTTCTACTTTTGAAAAAAAATATCATTTTATGACTCAAGTTAAAACAAATTATAGCGCCCTATTTACCTTAATCACTGTATTTTTTTTCTGGGGGTTCATTGCTGCTGGTAACAGTATCTTTATTCCTTTCTGTAAACATTATTTCAAACTAGATCAATTTCAAAGTCAATTAATCGATTTTGCATTTTACTTCGCCTACTATATTGGAGCGTTAACCTTATTTGCAATCGGATCCAATAAAGGGGTTGATCCGGTTGGAAAATGGGGCTACAAAAAAAGCATCATTTATGGATTACTTTTTTCTGCCCTAGGTGCTGGTGCTATGATTGTTTCCGTATATTTTGACGTGTTTACGGGTATGTTGTTTGGTTTATTTATTGTAGCACTCGGTTTTTCACTTCAACAGACATCCGCGAATCCATTTATGATTTCCTTGGGAGATGAATCAACCGGCTCTAATCGAATCAGTTTAGGAGGAGGAATCAATAGTTTAGGCACAACCATCGGCCCTCTGGTTGTAGCACTCGCATTATTCGGTAGTGCAGCAGTGAATGACGAACAAATTCAACACCTCAGCCTCAATAAAGTGATCGTTTTATATATCTGTGTTGGCTTACTGTTTGTTGGTATTGCTTCGCTTTTCGCTCTATCAAAAAAATTACCTTCTGGAATAAATGAAGAAAAAACAGAGAATTCTAAAAAAGCCTTACGTTCCTTATTAATTATTACTGGATTACTTGTGATGTGTTTTGCACCTGTATTTAATAGCTATCGAAGTCAGGAAGCACAAGAAATCATAAGTAAAACTAAATTGATCAAAGCAGAAGAAAGCTTGGTATCAAACACGAAAGTGATTGAAGTATTAGAACAAGAAATTTTAGATCTAAAGGTTCCGCTAGAAAATGAACGAATGTTGTGGCTATCCCTTGGATTAGTGGTAATTGTAGGAGGATTATTACTTTCCTTAAGAAGTGCTAAAAAAAATAGCGAAGGTTGGGGGGCCATGCAATACCCACAACTAATTCTTGGTATGCTTGCCATATTTATTTATGTTGGTGTAGAAGTCGCAGTTGGTAGTAATCTTGGTGAATTATTAAAACAAAAAGAGTTTGGCGGGTATAGTTCTTCCAACATTGCACCTTTCATCGCCCTCTACTGGGGAAGTTTAATGATCGGACGTTGGGCAAGTGCAATACACGCCTTCGACCTGAAAGACAAAACTAAAAACATACTAACCACATTAATTCCTTTGATAGCGTTTGGAGTGGTTTTAGGGTTAACGCATCTTGCTGGACACGATGTGTCAAATTTATATTTCTACGTTGTTTGTGTGTTCATACAAATTGGAGGGTTTTATCTTGGTAAAAATAAACCTGCAAAAACACTGTTAATTTTTAGCTTACTTGGAGTAATAGCAACTTTAATTGGCCTATCTACAACGGGTGAAATCGCTATTTACGCATTTCTTAGTGTCGGACTTTTCTGCTCCATTATGTGGCCCTGCATTTTCTCTTTATCCCTTGGTGGACTAGGAAAATACCAATCACAAGGTTCTGCATTTTTAATCATGATGATTTTAGGTGGCGCAATCATCCCTCCTCTACAAGGTAAATTAAGTGATTTAGTTGGTATTCAACAATCCTTCGTCGTAGGATCCCTATGCTTTATCTACCTTGCTGTATTTGCAATCGTCGTAAAACGCATGCTCAAAAAACAAGGAGTTCATTTGGATTAAAGAATATAACTATAAAAAACCGAAGTAAGTCATCTCTCGCATTATTTTATAAAGCAATGTAACGAATTGAAATGCTGGTACCATGAGGTAACTCGAAGCGGATGCGGAGAGATCACTGATATGGTAGCAATTTCAAGAGTGAAATGCACTTTATAAAATTAAGCGAGGAGTTTTCTTTTGTTTCTTTTCTTTTGCGGAAAAAGAAAAGAAAGGTCGAAAAATAATTTTAAACTAAAAAATATTATTTAAAATCAATCTAAATAGTAAATATTCTATTTTCGTCTTTATGTAAGCATTAAATTTGTGCTGAATATTCATCCATTTTCTAACTAATTATGAGTAAATCTGTACTTTTAAAATCCTCTCTAGCCAAAAAATATTGGATGGCTGCAACGGGGTTGTTCCTTTGCCTTTTCTTGGTAGGACACTTACTAGGTAACCTTCAATTGATTACGCATACTGGCGAGTCAGGAAGAAGAGCTTTTAATGAATACGCCTATTTCATGGCTCACAATCCTTTCATCAAAGTGATGTCATGGATGACCTACATTTCTATCCTTTTTCATATTATCGATGGAATACTTTTAACGGTAGAAAACAAAAAAGCACGTCCAATTGGATATGCGCATGCTGCAGGAACGAAAAGTTCAACATGGTCTTCAAGAAATATGGCATTACTTGGGTCGTTGATTCTTGTATTTATCGTAATGCACGGTGCTCATTTTTGGTACAAAGCAAAAATAAAACACGATATGTTATTACATAAAGTGGTTGTGCAATCTCCAAATGGACCAGCTGAATTATATGTAACAACTGCTGGAAGTTATTTACCTGTACAAGGGGTGAAAGTGAAAAATCACACAGAGTTCTTTGAACCAAATGTAGATATTAAATTAGGAGAGGGTTACAAAGATTTACATTCTGTAGTTATTGCTTTCTTCTCAGGGAAAGAAACTAATGGAGTTCCAGGAAATGAAAATGCATTGTTTGCAGTGATTTTCTATGTAATTGCGATGGTAGTTCTTGCATTTCACTTAATGCATGGTTTTGCATCTGCTTTCCAATCATTAGGTGCAAGACACCCAAAATATACAGATACAATCAAAAATGTAGGAAATGGATTTGCAATTCTAATTCCACTTTTATTCGCTATCATTCCAGTAATTATTTGGAAACTATATAATTAATCGAATTAAAATATACTACTATGTCAATATTAGATTCAAAAATACCAGCAGGTAATATTTCAGATAAATGGACAGACTACAAAGATCATTTGAAGTTAGTTGCTCCAAACAATAGACCGAAAATCGACATCATCGTTGTAGGAACTGGTTTAGCTGGTGCTTCGGCGGCGGCATCTTTAGGAGAAATGGGATACAATGTGAAAGCATTCTGTTTCCAAGATTCACCTCGTCGTGCACACTCTATAGCCGCACAAGGTGGTATCAATGCTGCTAAAAATTACCAAAATGATGGTGACTCTGTTTACCGTTTATTCTACGATACAATCAAAGGTGGTGACTACCGTGCTCGTGAAGCAAACGTTCACCGTTTAGCGGAAGTATCTGGAAGTATCATTGACCAATGTGTTGCGCAAGGCGTTCCTTTTGCACGTGAATATGGAGGTTTGTTAGATAACCGTTCTTTCGGTGGTACACAGGTTCAACGTACGTTTTATGCTGCAGGCCAAACTGGTCAACAATTATTATTAGGTGCTTATTCTGCATTATCTAGACAAATCGGTTTGGGTCGTGTGAAAATGTACAACCGTCATGAAATGCTTGAAATCGTTAAGGTGGATGGAAAAGCACGTGGTATCATTGCTCGTAACTTAGTTACAGGAGAATTAGAAAGACATTCTGCTCACGCTGTTGTTTTAGCAACTGGTGGTTACGGGAATGTGTATTTCCTTTCTACAAATGCAATGGGAAGTAACGTAACTGCTGCTTGGAAAGCACACAAACAGGGTGCTTTGTTTGCTAACCCTTGTTATGTTCAAATTCACCCAACATGTGTTCCAGTTCATGGAACGAATCAATCCAAATTAACGTTAATGTCCGAGTCTCTTCGAAACTCAGGACGTATTTGGGTTCCAAAGAAAAAAGAAGATGCAGAGGCTATTCGTGCTGGAAAATTAAAACCAACACAAATCGCGGAAGAAGATAGAGATTATTACTTAGAAAGAAGATACCCTGCATTTGGTAACTTAGTTCCTCGTGACGTGGCTTCTCGTGCTGCTAAAGAAAGATGTGATGCTGGTTATGGTATCGAAGCAAATGACACAAACGAAGGTGTTTATTTAGATTTCTCTACAGAAATCAAAAATAAAGGAAAACAAGCTGCTTATGCTGCTGGTGACCACAATCCTTCCGACGAAAAAATTATCGAATTAGGTAAAAAATGGTTGGAAGAAAAATATGGTAACCTTTTCCAAATGTATCAAAAGATTACAGACGAAAATCCATACGAAACTCCAATGAAAATATACCCTGCAGTTCACTACACAATGGGTGGTGTTTGGGTAGATTATAACTTACAATCTACTATTCCAGGTTGTTTCGTGGCTGGTGAAGCAAACTTCTCAGATCACGGAGCAAATCGTTTAGGTGCTTCTGCATTAATGCAAGGGTTAGCAGATGGTTATTTCGTATTACCTTACACAATTTCAGATTACTTATCAAACGATATTCGTACTGGTAAAATTGCAACAGATTCTCCAGAATTCGAAGCAGCTGAAAAAAATGTTCAATCTCAAATTGATAAATTCCTAACAAATAATGGAACGAAGTCAGTAGATTTCTTCCACAAAAAATTAGGATTAATCATGTGGAACAAAGTTGGTATGGCTAGAAGTGAAGAAAGCTTAACAGCTGCTATTGCTGAGATCGATCAACTAAAACAAGATTTCTACAAGGATGTATATGTACCTGGAAGTGCAGATGAATTAAATCCAGAATTAGAAAAAGTAATGCGCGTTGCTGACTTTATCGAATTAGGACAATTAATGGCTATGGATGCTTTACAACGTAAAGAGTCATGTGGTGGTCACTTCCGTGAAGAATACCAAGATGCAGAAGGAGAAACATTAAGAGATGATGAAAATTTCAAATTCGCTGGTGCATGGGAATACAAAGGAGATGACATCAAACAAGAGCAATTACACAAAGAAGAACTTAAATATGAGTTCATTACGATTGCTGCAAGAAATTACAAATAAAATATGTTAACCTTAACATCTATAAAATCTAAATTATTGGAATTGAAGCCAAGGTTACAAGAAAAATATCCTTTAGCTTCTATTGCAATATTTGGTTCGTATGCGAGACAAGAAGCAGACGAAAATAGCGATGTAGATGTTATGGTTGAATTCAATGGCAAAATCGGAATTAAATTTATTGATCTTGCTGATGAAATTGAAGATTGTTTAGGAATTAAAACAGATGTTGTGTCTAGAAAAGGAATCAAATCTTCCTATTTCGAGCATATTAAAAATGATTTAATTTATGTCTAAAAAAGATAGAAACGTATTGTTAAATGATATTCTAGAGTCTATTTCTAAAATTAGAAAATATACAGATGGATTTAATTTAGATATGTTTTTAGACGATGATAAAACAATAGATGCTGTGGTACGAAATTTTGAAATTATTGGCGAGGTTAGCTCAAAAATAGATGAAGAATTTCAAATACAACACCCAGAAGTTGAATGGAAGAGAATGAGAGGTCTAAGAAATCGAATGATACACGACTATTCAGGAATCGACTACGAAGTTGTTTGGGATATTATTGAAACTTATTTGGAAGAACTTGAATTTCAAATAGAAAAATTATTAAAATAAAAGCTAAAACCTAATTACTAAAAAAAAATGGCTGCAAAATCAATAAATATTACACTTAAAATCTGGAGACAGAAAAACTGTAATGCGAAAGGTCAGATGGAAACATATACATTAAAGGATGTTTCTACAGCAAGTTCTTTCTTAGAAATGCTAGATCAATTAAACGAGCAATTAGTAAATGAGAAAAAAGAACCTGTAGCGTTTGATCACGATTGTCGTGAAGGTATTTGTGGTATGTGTTCTTTATACATCAATGGAAGAGCGCACGGACCAGATAACGGTGTTACGACATGCCAATTACATATGCGTATGTTTGATGACGGTGCGACAATCTATGTGGAGCCTTGGAGATCTGCTGCTTTCCCTGTAATCAAAGATTTAGTAGTAGATAGAAGTGCTTTTGATCGTATTCAACAAGCTGGAGGTTTTGTATCTGTAAATACTTCTGGAAGAACAATGGATGCAAACGCTATTCCAGTTCCAAAAGAAGATGCAGACAAGGCTTTCGAGGCAGCTGCATGTATCGGTTGTGGAGCATGTGTTGCTACTTGTAAAAATGGTTCTGCGATGCTTTTTGTTGGAGCAAAAGTTTCGCAATATGCATTATTACCTCAAGGTAAAGTAGAAGCTACACAACGTGCGTTAAATATGGTTCGTCAAATGGATGAAGAAGGTTTCGGTAACTGTACAAATACAGGGGCTTGTGAAATTGAATGTCCTAAAGGAATCTCATTAGATAATATCGCTAGATTAAATAGAGAGTTTTTAAAAGCTTCTCTAGTTTCTAATAAATAAGTTACGGTTAACGTAGAAAGACGGCACCGTATTTAAACGGTGCCTTTTTTGTTTCCAAATAAATAGGAGGATGAAAAAAGAAAGTAAAATGTACAGTATTTTAAATGAAAAATGCCCTGTATGCCACGAAGGAAATGCGTTTATTTCTTCAAAAAAATACGATCTTAAAACATTTCATAAAATGCCTATCCGTTGTGAAAATTGCAACCATAAATTTGAAATTGAAGGTGGATTTTGGCAAGGGGCAATGTATGTAAGTTATGCACTAACCGTTGCTATCTCAATTGCTACTTTTGTAATAACCTATTTAATTTATCCAGAAACAGATGCTTGGTATCATATTATAATAATTTCCTTGGTATCTTTGTTGATAGCTCCAATAAATTATCGTTTGAGCAGAATGATTTGGATGAATATGTTTTCAGCGTATAACCCAGAAAAAGTAAAATAAATGTCGAAGTTTAGAGAAATAGTTCAATCTGAAACACCTACATTAGTTGATTTTTACGCAACTTGGTGTGGGCCTTGTCAACAAATGTATCCCGTACTTGATAAATTAAAAGAAAAAATGGGTACTTCAATTCGAATCGTTAAAATAGACGTGGATAAAAACCAAGAAGTAGCTACAAAATTTAAAGTGCGCAGTGTTCCAACATTGGTTTTATTTCAAAAAGGAGAAATCCTATGGCGTCAAGCCGGTGGAATGGATCCAAAATCATTAGAACAAAAGATAAAAAGTAGTATAGGATAACAAGCACATGTAAGGATGTATCGTGATACATCCGATGTATAAATAAAAATAATCAAAACAATCTAACCAATATGGCAAGAGTTTTAACAGGAGTTCAAAGTACAGGAAGACCTCATTTAGGAAATTTACTAGGTGCAATCAGACCAGCGATTGAAATGGCAAACAATCCTGAAAATGAAGCATTTTTGTTTATTGCAGACATGCATTCTTTAACTCAAATCAAAGACCCTGTAGAATTACACCAGAACACACAAGAGACAGCTGCCGCTTGGTTAGCATTTGGATTAAACCCAGACAAAACTTTTTTTTATCGCCAAAGTGACGTTCCTGAAACGACAGAACTAACTTGGTACCTAATGTGCCATTTTCCATTTCAACGTTTAAATCTTGCTCATAGCTTTAAAGATAAAGCGGATAGATTAGAAGATGTAAACGCTGGATTATTTAGTTACCCTATGCTAATGGCTGCAGATATATTATTGTACGATGCAGAAGTAGTACCAGTTGGTAAAGATCAATTACAACACCTTGAATTTACAAGAGATGTTGCAGCAAGATTCAACCATAAAATGGGAGAAGTATTTGTTATTCCTAAAGAAGATCTTCAAGAAGAAACAAAACTTATCCCAGGTATCGATGGAGAGAAAATGAGTAAATCACGCAACAACTGTGTAGATATCTTTCTTCCTGAAAAAGAATTGAAAAAGCAAATAATGAAAATTGTTACCGATACAAAAGGTTTAGACGATGAAAAAGACCCTACAACTTGTAATGTTTTTCAATTATATAAATTAATTGCTTCTTCAGAACAAATTTCGCAAATGGAAATAAACTATAAAACAAAAGGGTATGGTTATGGTCATGCGAAAACAGAATTATTAAATCTTATGTTGAGTTATTTTGAAAAAGAAAGAACTCTTTTCAACTTTTACCTAGAAAACCCTTCTAAAGTGGATGAAATCCTAGAAGAAGGTGCAAAAAAAGCAAGAGAAATTGCCAAAATAACATTAAATAGAACTAGAAAAGCAATCGGATTCTATCCACAATAATTTTCGTATACTGTATTTTTCTCATTCCGTAACTCGTAACTCATTTCACGTCACTATAATTTGACCTCGGCGATTTTACTCCAATTTTTCCCAGTGAAATACATTTTTTTGGTTAGCTTGTTATAGGCTATCCCATTGAGTACTTCACCGTTTCCTCTTGCCTGACCAATAACTTCTCCACAATCTATAATTCTTTCCACTTTACCTACTAATGGATCGATTACAACAATGTAATTAGCTTGCCATACATTGGCATATATTTTACCTTCGATGTATTCTAATTCATTCAAATTGATAATAGGTCCTTTGTTATTATATACTTCAATAGTTCGAGTAATTTCAAAAGTATTTGGATTTCTGAAATAGATTCTTTCAGATCCATCAGACATTAGAATGTTAGTTCCATCATTACACAATCCCCATCCCTCTCCTACATATGAAATCGTTTTTTCCAAAGCAAGTGAATTTACGTCGTATACAAAACACTTTTGTTCCTTCCAAGTAATCTCAAAAATCTTATCATTTAACACTGTTATTCCTTCTCCAAAATAAGTAGCTTCTACATCAACGGATTTAGTTGCATTACCCGAACTAAAATCTAATTTCATCACCTTACTTTCACCATATTGACCAGTACTTTCGAAAAGTTGATTCTTATAAAATTCCAATCCTTGGGTGAAATTTAAAGGATTATGAGACGATAAAGATTTTACTTTAGCAATGATTTGTTTAGGAATAATATCAGATAATACTCGAATAAGTCGACTATCTTCAGAATGTAGTGTATTCCCCTTGAAAATGTTGATTTTAACTTCCTGCGCTCCTAGTAATAACTTTTTAGTATTAAAATCAAAATAAATTTTCCCTCTGGGTTTAGACCAAGTTTGAATCAAGTTATCTGAAATTACAAGTTCAATTTTGGAAACATTAGAACTTTGTACAGTGAAACTCATTTTTTTTTCAGACCCATATTTTAATGTGAAATTGTCTGAAAAATCAAAATGAGCCAATTCTTCCTCAACTTCCTCATCAATTTGTTGTGGACTAAAATTATCAATCAAAGGGATAATAAAATATGCCCCTAATAACAATGCAAGGATAATTATTATCGAAATACGTTTTGTTTTTGACATGCTAAGAATGAATTAATTGTTGAATCTTTTCTGAATCTATTGTCCCATGAGAATCATTATAAATCACAATGTTGTTTTTAGTAACTATAGCCTGAGGTGATTGATGCTCTACATGACTAATTTCTGCTAATAAATTGGAAACATCACGGTGAGCAATCAAATCAATGAAAAACAATTGTGTATCATCTATTACCCAAGAACGCTCAAAAGCTCGAAGTGACATGGATGAAATACTACAACGAGTACTGTGTTTAAAAAAAACAGCAGGCTGAGTTAATGAGTTATTCCAAATATGATTTAATTGATCAATACTTGTTAATTCAATCCAAGGAAGTCCCATATTAAATAGATGCAGTAAATTGTTTTAAGAAACGAACGTCATTTTCTGAGTATAAACGTAAATCATTGACTTTATATTTTAATTGTGTAATTCGTTCAATACCCATTCCAAAAGCATAACCTGTATAGATCGTAGAATCAATTCCTGCAGCCTCTAGTACATTTGGATCTACCATACCACAACCTAAAATCTCTAACCATCCAGTATATTTACAAACATTACAACCTTTGGCATTACATATAGAACAAGAAACATCTACTTCAGCGCTTGGTTCTGTAAATGGAAAATAAGAAGGTCTTAATCTAATTTGTGCTTTTTCTCCAAACATTTCTTTAGCAAAATATAACAAAGTTTGTTTCAAATCAGCAAAGGATACATTTTTATCAATATACAATCCCTCCACTTGATGAAAGAAACAATGTGCTCTTGCTGAAATCGCTTCGTTTCGATAAACTCTACCAGGTGAAATAGTACGTATGGGTGGTTTTTGATTTTCCATTACACGAACCTGAACTGAGGAAGTATGTGTACGCAATGCCATCTCTTTTTCACCCTTTTCAATGAAAAAAGTATCTTGCATATCTCTTGCAGGATGCTCAGGTGGAAAATTTAAAGCAGAAAAATTATGCCAATCATCTTCGATCTCAGGCCCTTCAGAAACGACAAAGCCAATTCGATTAAAAATCTCTATAATTTCAGAACGAACTAATGAAATTGGATGATGAGAACCAACAGAAAAGGTCTCTCCAGTTTTTGAAAAATCAATCGTTTCATTTCCTAAGTTAGTGGACTCTAATTGAGATTTGTAATTAGCAAACTTCTCTTCAGCCAGAATACGTAAATCATTCAATTCTTTTCCAATTGATTTTTTTTCATCATTGGCAACAGATTTTAATTGTCCAAATAATAATTTTATATCACTTTTTGAACCTAAAAAATGAATCCTAAATGCTTCAAGTTCATTTAAATCTTTAATTTGAAAAGAATTAATTTTTGTTGAAACATCAGCTATTTTATCCTTCATAGATATTAGTTTGTAAAAATATATTATTAATAGTATAACACTATATCATTTCAAAGTTACATAAATATGTATTTCTACACGAACAATTAGAATATTTTACGCTTGATTTTTACAGATAGTAAAATTTATATGTAACTTTGGATACTTTGTTATAATTAATTTTTTGATGAAACGTATTATTAGACCTTTAACTATATTTTTAATTACTATCTCTTTATTAAACTTAACAAGTTGTGAAAAACCTGCCTCTCAACTTAAAATTTTTGTAAGAGATTCAAGTGGTAACCCTGTTCCAGGTGCTGAAGTGAAAATTATTTCTAGCACTTCATCAGTGCCTATAACTTCAAAATATAATGACAAGCAACAAACAAATGTATCTTCTTATTGTACTTTCGATTTAACAACTTTCTTTAAATCTCAGATTTCAACTTCTAGAGATGGTTATTTTGATATTATAGCAGAAAAAGGCGGATTCACAGCGATTGGAACTGTAAGAGTGACTTACCAAACAACTCAAGTTCAAACTGTTAAATTCCCAGAAAATAAATAATAATTTTTAGCACATATGAGAAAATTTAATTTTAGTTTTTGTTTTATTTCTTTTATTTTAATACTAATTAGTTGTCATAAAATCGAACCAACTAAAACAACAATAACAGCAGTTAATGAAATGAAAGTTCCAATGGCAAATGTGAAAGTTGTTATACGTGCGCAACCATCACAAATTGTATCAGCAAAAGGGAATCTTTCTGATTCAGCCTATACAAACTCTAAAGGTCAGGTTGAATTTGACTACACTTCAATTTATAAAGATGGACAAGCTGGTGTTGCCGTACTTGACATAACCGGAATTTTCATTACTGGTAATGACACTTTAGAAGGTGCTTCGTATGTACAATTAGACGCAGGAATAACAAAGCCAGCAATAGTAATTCTAAGAAAGAAGAAACAGTAAGTTATTTACTGTTCACTAAAAAATATTTTAGCCTCCTTAATTAATGACTTACCGGTCATTTTTCGTAGTAATTGAATTAATGCAACCACATCTTTTTCACAATAGACCTTTATTCTTTCAAGGTTTTTTTCAATATAATATACACGAGCTACATCTTCCCCTGAAATATCATCCTTAGGAGTAGGTATTTGGAAAACATGACACAATAAAGCCAACGATGTATAAGCTTTATAGTCTCCAAACTTCCATAATTCCATAGTATCTAAATGACTAATTTCCCATGGTTTTTTACCCGCAATATCTAATATAGATGGAAGAGTAATACCATGAATAAGCAATCTTCTACAAAGATATGGGAAATCAAATTCTTTTGCATTGTGACCACATAAAATTGAAAATTTATAGTTTTCTTCGAGTAGGCTCACAAATTCTCGTAACAACACTTCCTCATCATCGTTATAAAACGATTTTAACCGAATTTGTTCACCTAAACTACCATCGTGAATATACCCAACTGAAATACATATTATTTTCCCAAATTCCGCATAAATTCCAGCGCGGTCATAAAGTTCTTCAACACTACTTTCTTTTTGTAAAAACTTCGTTTTTTGACTGTAAAGTTGTTTCGTTTTTTCATCCAACTCTAAGAATGTTGGAAATTGTGGGACTGTTTCTATATCTAAAAATAGAATCTTATCAAGTGTAATTTTTTGTAACATATTGTGATTTTGTCTATCTAAATTACTAAAAAAATAAACTTCAAAGAAAGAATGGTAGAATTATCTTTCTATTATTAATATATTTGTTAGATAAACTTATTAGCTTATGCGTAGAATAGTACTTTTTACAACAGTTTTATCGTTATTTTTTATCACCTCATGTTCTGACAGTAGTGATCTCTCAAATATAAAAGCTAAAGGAAATGTAAAATATGGTGGAACATTCAGATTTATGTCTGCCGAAAAAATAACAACTTTACTTCCTATTTCTTCATCAAGTATTTACAATCAACGTGTAGGTAGTCAGATATTTGAAACACTATTGAAAGTTGATCCTACATCCAATGAAATTGTACCAGGAATTGCGGAGAGCTTTAGCATGAATCAAGACGCTACAAAATTTACGTTTAAGATTCGTAAAGGTGTATTTTTTCATGATGATGATTGTTTCGAAGATGGAAAAGGTCGTGAATTAACTGCAAATGATGTTAAAAACACGTTGGAATTTGCATGTAGTAAAGCTGTTGACAATGAAATTTATTGGTTCTTAGTTTCTAAAATTAAAGGAGCTAAACAACATTATGATAATTCTACAAAAGGAGTCGCTCCTAAAGACTTAAAATCAATTAAGGTTATAGACAAAAATACATTGTCTATTGAATTAGAATACGCATTTGCAGGATTTGATAAATTGCTTGTTCATTGCAGCTTGGGAATTTTCCCTAAAGAAGCTTTTGAAGAGTATGGAAATGAAATCGGTAAACATCCAGTGGGCACAGGGGCTTTTAGATTAGAAGAGTGGACAGATGATAAAATTATTCTTGCTAGAAATCCAAATTATTGGAGAATAGATAATTTAGGAAATCAATTGCCGTTTTTAGCAAATATTGAAGTGAGTTATTCTAAAGATAAAAAAAGTGAGTTATTTGCATTTAGAAATAAGTCAATTGATTTAGTAATGGATATTCCAGTTGATGAAATTGAGAATATATTGGGAGACTTAAATACTGCTTTAGCAGGAAAAACAGTTAAGCACAAAATTGATTTTAGAGAAGCTTTGGGTACAGCTTATTATGGGTTTGCAAATACGAGTGCTCCTTTTGACAAGACAGATGTTCGTAAAGCTTTTAATCTAGCTTTAGATCGTGTAAATTTAATTGAAAACACATTGCAAGGTGAAGGAAATCCTGCATTATCTGGCTTTGTACCTGAAGTTTTAGATTACAATGATACTTTAGTAAAAGGATATACTTTTAATGTTGAAGTAGCTAAAAAACTTTTAGCAAATGCTGGTTATCCAAATGGTACTGGCTTTCCTACAATTTCATTATTTGTGAATGCAAAAGAAGGAACGGCTCCTCATAAAGCTGCGATAGGTGTATGTAAGCAATTAAAAAAGAATTTAAATGTAAACATTACTATTAAGTTATGTTCTATTGAGGAGCGTGAAAAAGCTATACAAACTGGCGAAGCAAAAATATGGAGAGGTGGTTGGATTGCTGATTATCCTGACCCAGAAAACTTCTTGAATTTATTTTTTAGTGAAAATATTTCCAAATCATCTGTTATTTCAAATCCATTTAAATATTCAAATAAAGTTTTTGATGAAAACTTTAAGAATGCTATGCGTGAACGCGATGATTATAAAAGAAGAAATCTTTTTGTTAAATGTGATCAACAAATCATTGATGACGCTGCTATTATGCCATTATTTCATCAAGATTTTATGACAATGGTTAATTTTAGAGTGAAAAATTTCGCGACAAATTCAACAGAAATTATAGATTTTTCTAAAATGTTCATAAGAGAGCCATCAAATTGAAAAAGAACTAAAAGAATAATATACAATCATCTCATTACCTGAAATTGTCTAGTAATTTGTTCTTCCCCGAAAATGATTTTGATAAAATAGCTTCCTTTAATTAATTCATTAGTTGGTACTATTATTAAATTATTTCCTATGGATGCATTTATCGCACTTCTAATGATTGTTTTTCCTAATACATCTTTAACTTCATAAAACCCATTTACACTTTCCATTAATACCAAAGGAATAATCAACTGTAAGTCAGAAGGGTTTGGATACAATTCTATTGTATTGTGTACTATATTTTCTTGAACGGATAAGACAATTTGATCTGAAGGAGATCCAGCATACAAGTTTATGTCATCTAAATAAAAATTATTCCCTCCACTTCCATCAAAAGAAAAACGAATTCTAGCATTAGAATTCCAATAAGTATTTGAAATGTTTGTAATATGAACAGTTGTCCAATCCGAAATACTTGAAGGAAACCAATTAGTTTGACTAATACTCGAAGATAAATTTCCTCCTATAAAACTTCTTAACATTTTCCATGAAGATCCACAATCACCACTCATACTAATTTTAAAAACTTCAGAATTTTCAATTGACTTTTTTCGATATGCATAACGAAAAGTTAATGTTACTTGACCTTGATCAATTATTTTAGTTAAATCAAAACAATTAGATGTGATGTCATCAGTACTACTTATAGTACTATTATAATTAGCTAATCTTAAACATTTATCATCTAAAAACCCTGTGCCTTGATATAATTCAAACGCTTCGTTATTACCTAAATTGGAAACATTCCAAAAATCAGATAATTTGGAGTCTCTAAAAGTCTCTAAAAAAGGAATCTCTTTATTTCCTTGAACTACTAAGATAAAATTTGGTTTAACAATAGTTTTAGTGGAAATTCCATCTGAAACAGTTAATGTTACTGAATAATTTCCAATTGACGAATAAATAACAGTAGGGTTTTGTGAAGTTGAACTACTTGGTGTACCTCCAGGGAACTCCCAATACCAGCTTAATGGCGTATTATATGTCTCGTCTTTAAAATTAATATGACCTCCCTCACATGTTTGAGGATTATCACTTGTAAAGTCAACCTTACAAATTGGTGAAGTAGTTGCACCTACTAATGCTAAATTTTCTAATGTCCAAATTTTATTCCTTCCTCCTACTGATGAAATAATTGCTGCACGCATACGATCAACTTGTCCCTTTGTAAACATTTTGCTACAATAAGAATATTCCATAAAATTTTCAATATTGGCTCTTGGACCACAATATTTATCATCTAAATTACATAAACTCTTATCACCGATACAATTTGGAGTATCAGCAACACCGTCATCAACCCCACAACTAGAAGTATCACCAGGGCTATTCGTTGGACCCCAAGTATGGTCTAAATTTAACCAATGACCAATCTCATGAGTTAGCGCCCTGCTTGTAATGCTATTACTTGTACCAATACTACCAACATAATTATGTAATATATATATCCCACTAGACATACTAGTACCTTTACCAAATGGTTTGCGCGTAAAACCAGCAGGACCATTTAACCCTGCACTTACAAAGATGTTTAAATATTGATAACCTGTCCATTCCTTTCTATATACATCATTTCCTGTTAAAATTATTCTCAACTGAGAGGTGTCTTGTGTAACCAGTTTTGGTGTGTAAGTTCTTGTAATTCCCGAGAAACATGTCCCATCGGGTGCTTTAGTTGCCAATACAAACTCAACCCCTACGTCTGTTGGCATACCTTTAAAATCAGGATGTACATTAGCAGCATCAATATTTAGTAAACGATAATCATTATTTAATATTGCTAGCTGATTTAAAATTTGCTCTCTAGAAATATTTTCTGGCCCATTAGAATGCAACACATGAAATACAACCGGTATTTTGTACACCGTACCTCGTTTTTGTACTGGATCTTTAAACATCTGTTGCATTACAAGTTCTTGAATCTTTTGATCAGATTCATACTGAACTTTGAAGTCAGGATCTTTCAGTTGGTCTTGTAACTTAGTGTGCTGACCACATGGTAATAATTGGCTGTAAAAATTGAAGCTTAAAAAGATAAATGCAAACAAAAAGAATATTTTTTTCATAATAAGAATATCTAAACAAATAATTTTGCAATGAATATAATCACAAACTTAATATTAGACGATATTTTTAAAATAAGGTTGATCATACTTAAAAATTAGATATACTAACATTCATTTTTTCAGAACTTAGTTTAGAAGATTACAAAACAAGAACGAAAGTACTTACATTTGTTAAAAATAGTAAAATGGCAAAAGTTGGAATTATTATGGGAAGCAAGTCGGATTTGCCGATTATGCAAGAAGCTGCTCATATTTTGAAAGAGTTTGGTGTTGAATATGAAATTAATGTTGTTTCTGCGCATCGTACGCCTGAACTGATGGTAGAGTACGCGCAAAACGCTCACAAACGTGGAATAAAAGTAATCATTGCAGGAGCTGGAGGTGCTGCACATTTACCTGGAATGACCGCTTCATTGACACCACTTCCTGTGATTGGTGTTCCAATTAAATCAAGTAACTCGATCGATGGTTGGGATAGTATTCTTTCTATCCTTCAGATGCCGAACGGTATTCCTGTTGCTACTGTTGCTTTAAATGCAGCTAAAAACGCTGGAATTCTAGCTGCAAAAATGATTGCAACTAATGATTCTGAGTTATTAAAAGTATTGGTGGATTATATGCAATCACTCAAGGAAGCTGTACTTGAAAGTGGGAAAAATCTTCATGTATAATTAGTTAAAAAAACTACAAAGCTATGAATGTTGCAATAATTAATAAATCAAATAATACATTACCGTCCTACGAAACTACTGCTTCTGCAGGAATGGATATTCGTGCATTTTTAGACGGGAAATTTACACTTCTACCTGGTGAAAGAAAATTAATTAAAACCGGATTGTATATTGAAATTCCGGAAGGATATGAAGCACAAGTGAGACCTCGTTCTGGCCTAGCTCTAAAAAATGGAATTACTGTATTGAATTCTCCTGGAACTATTGATGCAGACTATCGAGGAGAAATAGGAGTTATTCTAATTAATCACTCAAATCAAAATTTTGAAATCAATTCTGGTGATCGAATTGCACAACTAGTTTTTGCAAAAGTTGAACAAGCAATTTGGAATTTAACAGATACCTTAAATGATTCCCAAAGAGGAGAAGGTGGATTTGGAAGTACTGGAAAAAAATAAAATCTATGAAAATTATCGTACCTATGGCTGGACGTGGAAGTCGTCTTCGCCCACATACATTAACTATACCAAAACCATTAATTCCTGTAGGAGGAAAACCGATTGTTCACAGACTAGTTGAAGATATTGCTTCAATTTGTTCAGATAAAATTGATGAAATTGCTTTTGTAATTGGTGATTTTGGAACGGAAGTAGAAGAAGAATTAATTAAGGTTGCTGAAAAACTAGGAGCTAAAGGTTCTATTCATTATCAAGACCAACCTTTAGGCACTGCGCATGCAGTATATTGTGCAAAAGAATTATTAGAAGGCCCTGTAGTTGTTGCATTTGCGGATACACTTTTTAGTGCTGATTTTAAATTAGATGCAACAGTAGATGGAATCTTATGGGTAAAACAAATTGAAGACCCTTCTGCTTTTGGAGTTGTAAAATTAAATGAAAGTAATGAAATTATAGATTTTGTAGAAAAACCTCAAACATTTGTGTCTGATCTAGCAATGATTGGTATTTATTACTTTAAAAAAGGGGAAGATTTACGTAAAGAAATTGAGTTTCTCCTAGAAAATAATATTATTAAAAGTGGAGAATTCCAATTACCGGATGCACTTCGTCGTTTGACAGAAGCTGGAAATAAATTTAAACCTGGTAAAGTAGATGAATGGCTAGACTGTGGTAATAAAGAAGTAACTGTTCATACAAATCAACGTGTGTTAGAACACGATGCCTCAAAAGGAATAAAGACAATTTCAGACACTATTATTTCTGAAAATTCAGTAATAATTCCACCATGTTATATAGGGAAAAATGTTAAAATTATTAATGCTGTAGTAGGGCCACATGTTTCTATTGGAGAAGGTTCATTTGTAGAAAATGCAACGATTAAAAATTCAATTATTCAATCAAATGCAAAAATTAAAAATGCAATTTTACAAAATTCAATGATTGGAAACACTGCTAATTACGAAGGAAACATTGCAGATATTAGTCTAGGGGATTACTCAACGATAGCTTAATGAAGCATTTTATACTTTTTACTTGTATTGTTTTGGTCGTATACGCTTGTGGTACAAGTAAAAAGAATACTACCGCCGAAATTGCCTATTATCCAAAATATATTGAGTTATTTCATGAAGGTGTAAGGACAAAGCAGCGTAGACAATACGAAAATGCAATCTCAATTTTTGAAGCATGTATTACACAAAATAAAAAAGATGATGCAGCTTATTTTGCGTTATCAGAACTTTACGGGTATACTAATCAAAAAGAAAAATCAATAGGAGCTCTTGAAAAGGCAGCAGAATTAGATCCTGAAAACGACCATTATATTCAAGATTTGGCTATTAAGTATTTGGCTACAAATAATTACAAACAAGCTACTAACACGTATCAAAAATTACTTAAAAAGAACCCTAGAAATCCAGAATGGCTAATTAATTATTCGGAATGTTTATTGAAGTCTAATAAATTAAAAGAAGCTTTTCAATCACTAAATCAACTTCAAGCAGTTCTTGGTGAAACTCCAGAAATTTATATAGAAAAATATAAAGTCAAAAGGTATTTACACGAAGATAAAGAAGCCGAAGAAATATTAATAAAAGCAATCGAAAAGTTTCCTTCTGAAAATGAAATACTTGCACAATTAATAGATTATTATTTTGAAACTAAAAATGATGATGCCGCGATTAAATTACTTTTTAGATTAGCTGAATCGGATCCGATAAATGGTAATGTGCATTTAACTTTAGCACAGTATTATTTAGAAAGAGACGATAAATTGAATACCTATAAAGAATTAAAATTAGCATTTAGTTGTTCAGAGATTTCACTAGAAACTAAAACAAAATCTATTTCATATTTCTTTGAAAAACAAGCGAAATTAGACCCTCAAATTACAGAGTTAGCTCAACAATTAACAACTGATTATCCAAAAGAAGCAAAAGTATTCACCCTTTTAGGTGATATTCAAAGTAAAAATGGCTTTGACACTTTAGCGCTTGACTCTTATCATCATGCAGTGGAGTTAGATCCAACACATTATTCTATTTGGGAAGAAGTGGTTATTATGGAATATGAATTTCAAAAATATAATGAGCTGTATTCAGATTGTAAAAAAGCAATTGAGATTTTTCCAACGAAAGGTAAGTTGTATCTATTAGCAGGTGTAAGTGCTATTCAATTGAAAAAATATACAGAAGCTATTGCAGCATTAGAAATGGGGAAAGAATATACGGGTAAAAATCAAGAATTAAAGGCTGAATTTTATGCACAATTAGGCCAAGCTCATTTTAAAAATAAACAACACAAAGAAGCAAATGAGTCTTATGAAAATGCCATTAACTTAGCTCCAACAAATCAACTTAATTTAAATAATTATGCATTTTATTTGGCAAACGAAAAAATGCATTTAGAAAAAGCTGAAAAAATGATAAAAGAGGTATTGATTGTCTCTCCAAATGATTATCATTTTTTAGATACGTATGGTTGGATTCTTTTTCAACAAGGAAAATACTCCGAGGCTTTATCAATATTTCAATCCATTCAAAAAAACGGATTAAAAGAGCCGTTAATTTTAGAACATATCGGTGATTGTCAATTTAAAATGGGAAATATTAATGAAGCACTAATACATTGGAAAATGGCACTTGAAAAAGGATCGAAAAATTCGATTCTACCTAAAAAGATTGAGAAAAAACAGTACTATGAAACAGTATTTTAACATATTAAAAATCATAGTATGTATAGGTATAACATTACCCTCCTGTGCAAAGAAAATAGTTGGAGAAATTCCGCAAATTAAAGTAGAACGTAAGCGTACTTCAGAATTAATGTTGGTTTTAGATAGTTTATCGAAAATCACACCAAATACATTATATACGAAGATTTCTACTTCTTATAAAGATAGCAATCAAGAAGTATCATTTAAAACTTCAGTTAGAATGATTAAAGATAGTGCTATAACGGCTATGATAACTTATGCTGGAATTCCTATTGTAAACTCTATAATTACAAAGGATTCATTACAATTTACAAATAAAAAGGATCGTTGCTTCGTTAAAACAACATTGAAAATCTTAAGACAAGAGTTGGGAGTAGATTTTGATTATAAAAATTTACAAGAAATTTTATTAGGTCACCCACTTGGATATAATTCACAACAAAAATATTATCAAATTCATGATCCTTATTCATATATTGTATCTTCTCATCGTAAAAGAGAAATAAAGAAAATGGAACGCAAAAATTTTGACGATTTTATTCTTAAATATTATTTTACAAATGACAGATTAGGAATTAAAAAAATTGAAATTGAAAACAACAAAGATTCGACATACATTTCAGTTAATTATAAATCAAAAAAAAATATTGAAAATTATTGGATACCTGATGAGGTAGAAATTAGAATAGCTATTAAAAAAAATATAATTCTTATTATGCTCAATTATGAGAAAATTGAAGTAAATCAAGAACAAGAAATTTATTTTACGATTCCTGAAAATTATGAACATTGCAATTAAATTACTTTTACTTTCATGTGTTGTAGGATTTCCAATCGTTGGATTTACTCAAAAAAATAGCGAAAAATTACGCAAGGAACAAGAACGTTTAGAAAAAAGTATTTCAGTAACAAAAGGGTTACTCAAAAAAGCAAAATCAAGTACAGAAGCAACATTAAGCGAGCTTCGAGTACTTGAAAATCAAGTTAAATACCGAGAAGAATTGTTAAAAAACTTTGATAGTCAAATTAAAAGTACTGAACTAAAAATTGATCAAAAATCACAACAAATTATAGAATTAGAAGATAAGCTACAACATTTAATCTATCAGTATAAAGAACTTTTATTCTATGCTTATAAACACCGAAGCAAAGAAGGACAATGGATGTATGTTTTTGCTGCTGACAACTACAATGAAGCAATTAAAAGAAAAAAATATCTAATCAAAATTGCAGAGCTACAACGTAAACAAAAGCAAGTTATACTTCAACATCAGAGACTTATTTCGAATGAAAAAACTTCCTTAGAAAAAGAAAAACAAAGTAAAATAATTATTGCTGAACAAAAGAAATTAGAAAAAGAAGATTTATTGGTGGATAAAAAAGAACAAGAAAAAAATTACGATAAACTTAAAAAAGCAGAAAATAAATTAACTGCTGAAATGAAATTGATCGAAAACAAAAAAATTATATTAAAACAACGAATTAAAGAAGCAATTAGTGCGGAATTAGTAGCTGAAGAAGCACGAAAAAAAGCGAATGAACGCAAAAATAATATTAAAAATACTAATTCATCGGCAACAACAAATACGTCTACAAATACTCCTTTATCGACAAAAACTTCAACAAATAACGATAAAACAAATTCCTCAAAAACAAACACAACTGCTGAATCTCCAAAACGTATAATTACAATCAATGAAACAAAAGAAGTTGAATTAAATCAAAGTTTTGAAACTAACCGTGGTAGATTACCATGGCCTGTTGAACGTGGAACAATCACTGAAGGATATGGTAGACAAGCACATGCAAAATTGAAAGATATATACACCAATAATAATGGTATTGACATAAGTACTCACCGAAATGCAAACGTAAGAGCTGTATTTGATGGAGAAGTTACAAGTGTTTTATCAATACCGGGTGCAGGAAAAATTGTAATAATCAAACATGGAAATTATAGAACAGTTTATTCTAATCTTCAAGAAGTTTATGTAAGTGTAGGTACTAAAGTGAAAACTAAACAAGCAATAGGGTCACTTTTATCGATTGATGAAGAATCACTTTCTATTGCTCATTTCGAAATTCACCAAGTAGCAAATGGTCAAATAAATCGAATGAACCCTAGCAGCTGGATTGCTCGCTAATCCTTAACTCATTTCTAATAACACTTAACCCGCAAATCATTATGTTTACAGGTATTATTGAACAATTAGCGACAATCAAGAAGATAGTCAAAGAAAATGAAAACTTACACATAACATTAGAAGCAGACTTTGTTCAAGAACTGAAAATTGATCAGAGTGTTGCGCACAATGGAATTTGTTTAACAGTAGTGGCAATAGAAAATAACACCTATACTGTCACTGCAATACATGAAACAATACAAAAAACAAACATCAGTCTTTGGGATATTACAACTAAAGTAAATTTAGAAAGATGCATGCAACTAAATGGACGCCTAGACGGACATATTGTACAAGGTCATGTAGATACAACAGGAGTGTGTACAAAAATCGAGAATCAAGATGGCAGTTGG
The DNA here is from genome assembly GCA_947378245.1 of Bacteroidota bacterium. Taxonomy (GTDB): domain Bacteria; phylum Bacteroidota; class Bacteroidia; order Flavobacteriales_D; family Crocinitomicaceae; genus CANHVK01. The sequence goes on along the minus strand of CANCJF010000009.1, from coordinate 6,258 downwards.
AAATTTACGTTTGAATACACTTCACCAACCAACGTAACAGTAGACAAAGGTTCAATAACTATCAATGGAGTAAGTCTTACTGTGGTTGAATCTAAACAACAATCATTTTCGGTATGCATCATACCTTATACTTACGAACATACAAATTTCCATCAATTAAAAAATGGAGATCATATAAACCTTGAATTCGACATTATTGGAAAATATGTGTCAAAACTACTTCAGAAATAATTTTCTAAAAAAACGATTAAAAAAATTACTACAATATCTATTCAAGGCTACTAAGACTCCAAGAGTGCCATCAGTCAAATACAATATTTACTTCACGCTCACGTTAAGATATTATTAACAACCGAAAAAACGATTTTTAACCTGTTTGAATTAGAAAAAGTTTTATGTATGTTTGTAACCATATTTAGTAAAAAAATTAAAAATTTAAATTAAAATTTAAAAGTGATGAGCACAAAACAAAAGACATCAGGAGGATTTACTTCATTAGTTGCAACAATTACTGTTGCCTTATGTATTTTAATTGGAATTATTTTGTACGTATACGTACTTGGTAATCCTGCAAACTTCGTAGATAACGATCCAACAGCTGAACCTTTAGAAGGTAACTTTTTAGGTATTGCTCACAAAGGAGGTTTCATCGTACCTTTCTTGATCGCGATGAACTTAATCGTATTGATTTTCTCAATAGAGCGTTTCATTACATTAGCAAAAGGAAAAGGAAAAGGAAGAACTGATAAATTCGTAGAAGATATCCGTGAAAAATTAGACAATAACCAAATCAATGAAGCAATAGATGCGTGTGACGCACAAAGAGGTTCTTTAGCAAATGTTGTTCGTTCAGGTTTAACTAAATTTGAATCTGTTTCTTCTGATGAAACATTAGATAACGAACAAAAAGTGGAAGCAATTAAATCTGAATTGGAAGAAGCTACAGCATTAGAACTACCAATGCTTTCTAAAAACTTAAGTATTCTTTCTACGTCTGCATCTGTATCTACATTAATTGGTTTGATTGGAACAGTATTAGGAATGATCAAAGCATTCGCTGCAATGGCGGGTGGTGCTCCTGATCCAGCTGAATTAGCAACCGGTATTTCTGAGGCACTTGTAAATACATTCTTAGGTATCTTGGCTTCTACATTAGCAATTATTGCTTATAACTTCTTCTCTACTAAAATCGATACATTGACTTATAGTATGGATGAAGCTAGTCATTCTATCGCTCAAAACTTTAGCGCAAGAACTAAAAAGAAATAAGAATAGTTAGCAATTATTAAAACAACAAACAATGCCTAAAATAAAAGTACCAAAACATTCACCGTCGATCGACATGACGCCGATGGTTGACTTGGCATTCTTGCTTGTGACTTTCTTTATGCTTGCTGCTATTCCAAGAGAAACAGATCCAGTTGATGTAACAACGCCTTCAAGTATTAGTGAAAAAATTATTCCTGACAATAATTTGACGGTAACAATTGATAAAGGTGGACGTGTGTTTATGAATTTAAGTCACTCGGATGCACGTACTGAAATGTTACAAAATATGGCTGCTAAATACAAAGTAGGTCTTACTGAAGAACAAACTAAAAAGTTTACAATCATGACTAGTTTTGGTTGTTCTATGAAAGAATTACCTCAGTATTTGGATTTAACCAGTGAAGAGCGTAAAAGATTCAATACGATAGGGATTCCTACGGATTCAACAAAAAATGAGTTGAAAGATTGGATTTATTACGGGAATATTGCTGCTCTTAATACAGGGCAAACAAAATTCTTAGAAGCAGAGATGAAAGGTGACAAACCAAATGCAAATGATTTTAAACCAAAGTTCATTTTAAAAGTAGATGGTAAAGCTGCATATATATTTGCTCAACAAGTGATTGACATCTTCAGAGATTTGAATTTGAATAATTTGAACTTTATTACATCTGCGGAGAAAGCTCCTAAATAAAAACTTACTAAAATGGCAGAAATAGCAGAAGGTGGCGGCGGCCACGATAAAGGCGGTAAGAAAAGACCCAAGAAAGGTTCTACGCGAATCGATATGACACCTATGGTGGATTTAGGTTTCTTGTTACTTACGTTCTTCGTAATGACAACTACCTTTAGTAAACCAAAAGTAATGAGTTTAACTTACCCAGCTAAAATAGAAGATAAACCACTTGAAAAACCTTTACCTATTAATAACGGTATTACTTTCTTATTAACGAAGGACAAAGTGTTTTACTATACTGGTCAATTTTATGCTCCAGGAAATGCGGATGGTAAACCAGTTACTATATTAGAAGAAACAAACTTTAGTCCTTCCGACCCAAAAGGCTTACGTAAATTGTTAGCGGATAAAAATGCATTTGTAATAAAAGAAAAATTATTATTAGATGAAAAACTAAAACGCAAACAAATTGCTGATACTACATACGAAAGAATGTTGAATCAATTCATGTCTAAAAAAGAAGCGTTAAAGGTGTTAATAAAAACAGACGACAAAACAACTTGTGAAAACTTTATCGACTTAGTGGATGAAGTAAAAATCGCTCAAATTGGTGTTGTTGCTCCGTTAGAATTAATGAAAAGTGAAGCAGATTTATTAAAAGCTAAACTATAAAAGCGTATGACAGTAGTATTAATAGTTGCATTGATCGTAGCAGGTATTTCCTTGTACGACTATTTCTCAGCTAGAAATTGGCAACAAGTAACTTCTGCAGACAGAAACGAGATCGTTTTTGCTGACAGAAACAAAGAGTACGGTGCCTATACGATGCGTAGAGATTACGACAAACGTATGGTTATTATCTTAGTGAGCTTTGTAGCTACATTAGGATTAACTTTTGGTATTTTTAATTATATCAAAAGTATTCCAGAAGAAGTGATAGACATCAAACCTGTAGATGTTACAACTATTCCACCTGCTAAACCAGATGAAGAGTTGCCACCACCTCCACCAGAACCACCAGTGCCAGAAGTGGAAAAATTAGTAGCATTTCCTCCTCCAGTAATTGTTGATGTAGAAGTTGACACTGAACCAAAAACACAACAAGATGTAGAAAGTACAACGGTTTCTACTAAAGATCAAGAAGGTTCTGATGATTCTTTTAATGCAGCTGTAGGTCCAACAGAAACTGTAGTTGAAGCTCCTAAAGTGGAGCAAATATTTGATGCAGTAGAAGAAGATGCAGAATTTCCAGGTGGTAAACCTCAAGATTTTGTTAGTTCCCATTTTAATGGTGATGCTGCACAAGATGTTGAAGGGAAAATTATCGTAAGATTTGTAGTTGAATTGGACGGAGCAATATCCAATGTAGAAGTTGTAAGAGGATTATCACCTGAGGCTAATAAAGAAGCTATTAGAGTGATAAGATCTATGCCTCGTTGGAAACCAGGAAAAAACAATGGAAAGGCTGTACGTTCAAGATTCAGTTTGCCTATTTTAATTGGAGAATAAATTAATTATATATATTTATCTATCCCCAAACAAGAAATTGTTTGGGGATTTTGTTTTTAAACTATGAAGTACATTAATGCATTACTATCATCAACTACCATAATTATTTGTTTGGTGTTAGTTTATTACTTAAGTTCAACTCAACTATTTTCAGATCGATTAATTGGCACAAAAAGAACTCTTCTTATTGTAATGTTATCAATTTATGCAAGTTTTAGAATTTATAAAGTATATAAATTAATAAAAAAATAAGAACATGAAGAAGTATTTAATACAAATAAATTTAATAATATTAATAATTATTGCATTTTCATGCAATCACCCTCAGAATCCATTAGCATACCAAACCGAAACGCATAGTAGAGGAAAAGCAGTAGTATATATCGAAGAAGCTTTTAAACCATTATTTACAACAGCAATTTCAACATTTGAAGGTCAGTATCCAAAAGCGAAAATTATTCCTAACTATCAAACGGAAAACGATATAGTAAAAGCGATGTATGATCGTAAAGCGAAAACAATAGTTATTTCAAGGGATCTAGATGAAAAAGAAAAGAAGTATTTAAGCTCCATAAAAATTGAGGTTCGAAGCGAAAAAGTTGCAGTAGATGCTATCGCATTGATTGTACATCCATCCAACAAAGACACCTTGATAACTATTGGTGAATTAAAAGCATTACTTACTGGTAAAAATAACCATTGGAAAACCTCTGGGAAAGAAATTAAGGTAGTATATGACAAACCAAATTCAGCAAATTTTAATTATTTAACAAAATTATGCGGTAATCAGGCGCACAACAAATCAATTTATGCAACAAAATCGAATGAAGAAGTTATCAATTTTGTGAAAAAAAATCCAAATGCGATGGGTATAATCGGTTTGAATTGGATTAGTGATGACGATGATTTTGATACGAAAGACTTTTTAAAAGGAATAAAGGTGATGGGAGTAGCTAAGAAAGCAGATGCTTCGTATTATCAACCTTATAATGGATTTATGTATACACAAGAATATCCTTTGATTCGTGATATTTGGATGATAAACAAGGGGAGAAGGTCAGGATTACATTCAGGCTTCGTTTTATTCATGAAAAATGAAATAGGTCAAACCATCATTCAACAAGCAGGATTAGTACCTGCAAACTCACCGGTAAGATTAATACAATTTACTGGACAATAAAAAAAAAAAACAATTAATTTTGGAAAACTAAATTTTGGCAAGAAAATTGATTAATAAAAATAAATAATCTTTTATGAAATTATATAAAATTGTTAGTGGAATACTACTTGTTGCAACAAGTACAGCTTTTGGACAAAATATACAAAACGCCACAAAAAATACAGATAATGAATTCTTTACGGAAGCAGAAAAAGAGTTTCGAGCATTAATTATAGCAGAACCACTTAATGCAAATAATTATTTTTATTTAGGTGAAAATTTTTTAGCACAAAAAGAAATAGATTCAGCTATCGTAAATTGGAATAAAGCAATAGAAAAAGATGCATTAAACCCATTATCGACAGTAGCTGCAGGTAAAGTGAAATTGATTAGAGGAGATATAGCAGGTGCTAAAGTTTTATTTACAGATGTATTAACAAAAACGAAAAACAAAAATGCAGAAGTAATACGTATGATTGTTAAAGCATATTTAACATCTGATTTTCCCAATACAGCTGAATCGATTACATTGTTGACACAAGCAATTAAAGTAGATCCAAAAAATGAATTTAACTTTTTATTACTTGGAGATGCATATTTGACAAGCGAACCGATTAATCCAAATGAAGCAATTAAAAATTATAACGATGTTTTGGATATCAATCCTAAATCACCACGTGGTTTAGTTCGTATTGGTAAACTATACACACGAGTAAATTCTGATTCAGCTGCAAATGCAAACTTTGCAAAAGCAATAAGTATAGACCCAACCTATGCACCTGCATATAGAGAAAATGCAGAATTATACTTAAAATATTCAAATAAAGCGAACAAAGCAATTGAAAATTGGAAAAAATATCTTGAATTAAATAATAGCCAAGAAGCTCGTTATAGATACATAACAGCTCTTTATAAAGGAAAACAATACAATGAAGTAATTACAGAAGCAAACAATCTAATGACAACAGGTTTTACAAATTTTTATCTTGATCGTATGATAACATTTTCATATGCAGAAACAATTTCTGAAAAAACTAATATTGAAAAAGGATTAGCTGCATCAGAAATATTCTTTAAAAAGGTTCCTCAAGATAAAATAAATTTCTTAGACTATAAATATCGAGGTCAATTATTACAAGCTGCAAATAAAGATTCATTAGCTGTCTTAGAGTACGAAAAAGCAATTACAAAAGATGAAACTAAAAAGGGCGAAATTCTACCGGTAATTGCTAAAGCATATCTGAAAACAAAAAAATATCAAAAAGGAATTGAAGTACTAGAAGAAAAATTAAAATCTACAGGATTAACTTCTTCGGAATACTTTGATCTTGGGAAAGCATATTTCTTTGGTCCAAAAAAATATGCAATGGCTGATAGCGCTTTTTCAAAAGTGATAGTAAAATCACCTACATATACTGCTGGATATTATTGGAAAGCACGTTCTATCTATTTTAGCAATTTAACGGATAAAACATACCCTGCAAAACCATATTATGAGAAAACATTTGAAATGATTAAAGCAGAAGAAAGAATATTACCAGCAAATAAATCGATGGTACTTGAGTCGTCTAAATATCTAGGAGATTATTATTATAGTTCAGGGAGTAAAGATTTAGAAAAAGCAAAATCTTTCTTTACAGTAGTT
>CANCJF010000008.1 GCA_947378245.1 Bacteroidota bacterium | reverse complement strand
TCTATCACTTGCAATGATCCATTTTCAAAATTGGTTTCATCAAAATGTATACGTATCGTGAAAATCTGGCGTAAAACTTCATTCGAAGCCCTTACCGTTAACAAACCAAAATCATTAAACCATTCATTAAATCCATTTACTTCTTTTTTTTCGGAAACAATGATTTGTCTATCTTGATGATAAGCCACCCCCCATTTAGAACGACCAGGCTTATCAAAATACATCGAATTGACAATGAAATAATCATCTCCAAAAAGTTGATGAATAATTGATTTTAAATTATCATTCATCATTATGTTTTTGATTATTTTGTTTTTCTTAAAAAATGATTTGTAAAGAATTAGAGTGCTTTTTTTGATAGATGGAGCCATACTAAACTCTTGATTATTTATACATTCTATCATAGACTTCATTTCTTGTAAAGAATAAACACTAGGTAGTGTTAAAAATCCTTTTTCGTCCAAACCATGTTTATCTAGGTTAATAGTTGTATAATCTTGAGATTTTAATTCCCCCTTAACAACTTCATTTTCATCGATTACATTAAAATCTATTATTTGAAAAGTCATTGAAATTTTCAGAATTAATTTCTGCTCATTTTTAACACTCAAAAAATAAGGCTGCATCGAGTTTAAAACTAGAATTCTCATTTTTTCATAAATAATAATTTTATATCCTAGAAAAGAAAACACCCAATCGATTTTAGTGAAAATGGTTTTTTTAGTCCCATTAGTTAAATCAAGATAAATTCTCAAATGCTTAACAATAAATTTAAAACTTTGAAAGATTAGAAAAGGAAATAACCAACTAAAATATAATGATTTACACTTAAAACAAAAAGGTAAAATAGTCACTTTAAAAATAAAAGCAAATAAAAAAATAAAAGCAAATAATGAACCTAAAAAAGATAAAATACGTCTTCTTATTAATTTTTTAAAAACATTATCTCTTAAACATTTTTGTTCCCAAATTTCCATTTTTGATCGAACTAACTCCATAGATTTCAAGGGTTTTTAGTAACTTTACAAAGAAATCAACTAATTTTTAAAAACTAGTATCAAATCTAACAACATTGAATTCACAGGTTAAGATTAGTATTATTATCCCAGTATATAATAGAGAAAATTTTATTAATGAGACTATTAATAAAATTAAGAAACAAAATATTTCAGCGTATGAGATAATTGTAGTTGACGACGGTTCAACAGATTCAAGTGCACAGCTTGCGCAACAACATGATGATATTACTTATATTTATAAAGAAAATGGAGGTCCAGCAAGTGCTAGAAATTTAGGTCTTGGATATGCAAAAGGATCCTACATCATTTTTATTGATAGTGATGATTTTTGGGAAGAAGAAAGTTTATCGATCCTTTCAGAATACTTAGATAAAAACCAATTAACACAGATAGTTGAAGGGAAAATCAGAGAATTTAGAGTTATTAAAAATTTAGATGAATTAGATTTCTCTCCTGAATCATATTTCATGAGTAACTTTGGTAGTTGCATGATTCGTCGAGAGGTTTTTGATATTGTAGGAGGATTCGAAGAAAAATTATTACTTAGTGAAGATATTGACTGGTACACAAGAGCATGGGAAAACAATATTATAAAAGAACGAATTGAAAAAATAATATTAAACTACCGAAAACATTCAGAAAGTATTACTTCTAAAAATAAAGAGAAAAGAAATTTTTATCGTTTATTACTATATAAATTGAAAATTGAAAGAGAAAAAAGTAGAAATTATATCCCTCACGGAAATCTAATTGATTATATTGGTAAACGATAAATACCTTCAAAATTATGAAAACACCTACTATTTCAGTCATCATTCCATTATACAATACTGAAAAATACATTGAAGAAGCAATTCAAAGTTTATTAAATCAAACCTACAACATAGATCAAATCATTGTCATTGATGATGGTTCTACAGATAATAGCGCACAAATCGTTAAGAAATATCCTCAAATTGAACTTTATCAACAAGAAAATCAAGGTTTAAAAAAAACGTTGAATACCGGTCTCTCCAAAGCTTCCGGTGATTTTATTGGATTTTTAGACGCGGATGACCGATGGAAATTAGATAAGCTAGAAATTCAACTTAATCATTTGCAGAAAAATCTTTTAGTCGATATAGTATTTGGTCGCTCAACAAGATTTAAAATGATAGTTAATGAAAAAGGAGAAGAACAAGAAGAACTTTTAGATTACATTAAAGGTGTTTATCTTTCTGGGGGACTATATAGAAAATCAGTTTTTGAAGTTGTTGGTAATTTTACTACTCTTGAAAAAATGCACAATTTTATCGAATGGTTTGGACGTGTAAAGGAATCTAAAATAGCTATACTCGAAATTGAAGATGTAATTTGTGAACGCAGAATACATGGAGATAACATGGGAATAAAAGATAAAGATAAACAACGAGAAGAATACCTAGCGACTTTAAAAGCTTCCTTGGATCGTCGAAGAGCTGAAGAAAATAAATAGTATGAGAGAATCAAAACTCGAAATCATTCAAAAATTCATTCGCGAAATCTATACTGTTATTCAGTATAAATTTTTCCTATTAGTTGTTTTTGGAGTTTTAAATTCTTTCTTACAAGTTGTTGGAGTGGTAATCATAATCCCTCTATTAGAAACCTATCAATCTGGAAAAACAGATACTTTAATTGCCAAATCTCTACTTTCTTTAGGGTGGAACGGTACAATTGAATGGATTCTAGTATTTTACTTCATCATATTGTTTATGTATGGATTATTTCGTTCACTTTATGTGTATCAATCTTCTCGTTTAGTCTCATTATTTATTCACAATTTCAGTATACAATCTTTTGAGAAAATTATTTTCTCACCTTGGAAATTCTACACAAAAAATGCACCATCCAATTTAAACGTGCTTTTCCATTCTGAGATGGATCGCATGAAAAATTTAACGATTTTAACATTTAGAATTATTCAAACAATTCTAATAATTGTAATTCAACTGATTATGTCCATTTGGTTGTCATGGCAAATTACATTTTTTACTTTTATTGCATTAGTACTTATCTATTTTGTCCAAAAGAAAATTATTTCAAAAAATTTTAACGTAGGTAATACACGTATTCAAATTTCAGCTTTATTACAAAAATTTATTTCTGAAACCTTCTTCGCATCAAAACTCATCAAACTTCATCAACTTGAAGTGCCAAGAAGTAAAACATTCAAAGATTTACAAGAAAACATTTATAAGAACGACTTGAATACTGCAAAATTAGATGGTTTAAGTGATTTCTTTTTCATTACTACAGGTGCGTTTGTAATTGTTGGGGTAATTTACACTAGTATCAATTTTAATTTGCTAAAAATAGGTGGATTATTAATACTATTAGTCCTATTATTCAAAGTAATAGCACACGTACAAAGTTTAATGAAAACAGCAGGGCAATACATGAATTTACTTCCTTCTTACCAACAAATGAATCAAATCATCCTGTCAACCAATGACTATATAAGCAATGAAAAAACTAAAAGTAACTCTCCTTTCAATATCCACACATTAACACTTAAAAACATTACTTTCGCCTACGAAAATCGCAACATTTTAGAAGGTAGAGATTTCACCTTCAATAAAGGAAATATTTACTTATTTTTTGGTCCTAGTGGCAAGGGAAAAACAACTTCACTCGACCTAATTTCAGGCTTAATAAAAGCGCAAAAAGGAGAAATTTACATCAATGAGAATCTAGTAGATCCTTGTGAAATAAAAAATATTCAACAAAACATTAGTTACGTTCTTCAAGAAACGATATTATTTCAGGGAACAATTCTTGAAAATATTTGTTTTGGAAATCCTTATAGTTCAGAAGAAATAAATACAGCTATCCATCTTGCAGGCTTAACGAATATCCTTAATCAACATCCAGAAGGAATAAATACCGTTATTGATGAAAACGCAACCATACTTTCAGGTGGAGAAAAACAACGCATTTCGATTGCTCGTGCATTGATTCGAAATTCCTCTATTCTCTTATTGGATGAAATAACAAGCTCCTTAGATGCACGAAATGAAGCTCACATTATGGAGACTATCACCTCCATCAAAAAAGACAAAATCATTTTAATTGTTGGTCACCGCGAAAAATTAAAAGATTGGGCGGATGTAGTTGTGGAATTTTGATGTTTATCCAATTGTAGAGACGCAATGCTTTGCTTCTCTACAATTGGATAAACGGATAATATATCCCTATTTATTACCTCTCGTTTCTGCTAAGGTATAAAAGAACACCAATCCGTAACCAATCGCTAACATCAAGTGAAAAGGAACCATTCCTAAATCTTGGTAAATTAAACGGTTAATTGCAGTAAATGCAAACAAAGCAAATAATACTCCTTCACCAATCGTAAGGATGGAAATACTCTTTTTATCGTACTTATTTCCTTTGAATTCGCTTTTCACCGCTACATTAAACTTTGGAGTTCGAACGAAAGAGCTTTTAATCCCTAAATATCCTTCAATTACTGCGATTGTATTACTCAAAGATAAGCCCATAGAAACCACTAAAAACTGCACAAAACGCCCAAAGAAACGGAAGAATGAACTTACCGTATTTTCTGTTTTGTCACGGTATGATAACCAGTAATAATACATCAAGAAAATCGTACTAATAATAAAGAAGGAACCATAACGAATGACATCATTCAAATCGGAGAAACTATCTTTAATATGTAACACAGGCATTGTCAGTAAAGACAAAGTCAGAATAAATAGGAAGACTGAAGAGTTAAATAAATGCGACAACGCGTGTACTCTGTCTGAGAATTTCACGTTTTTCGCTTTAACCACTTGCCAGAACATTTTACGGAAACATTCTGCTCCACCTTTCATCCAACGGTGTTGTTGACTTTTTAAAGCAGACATCGTAATTGGTAACTCAGCCGGAGAAATTACATTTTCTAAGTATTTAAATCTCCAACCTTTAATTTGAGCACGGTAACTTAAATCTAAATCTTCCGTCAAGGTATCGTGTTCCCAACCACCAGCATCTTCAATACACGTTTTTCTCCAGATACCTGCAGTTCCATTAAAATTAATATAGTGTCCTGAACTATTACGTCCTCCTTGCTCAATCGCAAAGTGACCATTCAATCCAAACGCTTGTAATTCTGTTAAAATGGAATAATCTTTATTTAAATGTCCCCAACGTGTTTGTACAACTCCAATATTTGCATCTTGGAAATAAGGCATCGTTTTTAATAAGAAATCTTTTTCAGGAACAAAATCCGCATCAAAAATACCGATAAACTCACCTTCTACACGATCCATTGCAGCATCTAATGCACCCGCTTTGTATCCAGTACGATCTACACGGTGAATATGTTTAATGTTCACACCTCTTGCCGCTACCTCCGCAACTTTCTTCGCAATCACATCTTTTGTTTCATCCGTTGAATCATCTAAAACCTGAATTTCAAATTTATCAGCTGGATATTCAAATGCTGCAACTGTATCAATGATACGTTCTGCAACATACAATTCATTAAACATCGGTAATTGCATAGTCACTTTTGGAGCATTTGCTAAATCCATGTGTGGAGCAACTTCTTCCGCACGTTTTTTACGTGTCTTCGCGTAGGCAATTGAAAGAGTTAATTGCAATACAGAGTAGAAGAAAATCAAGATTAAACAAACTCCGTAAATTCCTAGAATAATTTTAGCAGCTAAATGAGACCAAAAATGCTCAACGCCAAAAGCATCTCCCCAATTAAACATCCAACTTACTTTCAATTTTATTTTGAATGGGGAAAATGTAAAGTGCTCTTTATGATCTTCGTTGATTTCAAAATTGAATTTCTTAGTTTCGTAATCTTTGTCTTTAACAACTAGCACATACTTACCGTAAGGAATATTTTTCATCGCAAAATGACCATTGTCATCCGTCTCAGCCAAATGTTTTTTCTTAGTTGTATAATTCTGAATGTACAACTCTACTTTTTCTACTTCATTTTCAGTACGTTCATCGATAATATAACCCTCCACCAACTTACTTACTTGTGCTTGGGTAAACCCAATCGATAAAAGCATTACAAAAACTAAAAGAAATTTACTCATCATTTTGGCACGTTTTTTGTTACTGTTTAAATACTAAATACGTTCTGTAAACCCTAGGATTTACAATAAGAGGATAAAGATAAACTATATAAATTACATAGTTTATTGTTTTTATGCTTGTTGAAAAATAAAAACAAAATTCAACACAATTTCATTACAAATCCTCAACCAAACAAAAAACTTAAAAACATAATTAACAGTAAGTTAACTTTAAATTAACAAGACATTAGAGTTATCCACTTCATAGACTTCATAAACTTTTAAGAATTCAAAATTGTTGATATGTCTTTTCTTTAATTTTATAAATTAAACGAATTCACATGAAAAAAGGAAATGTTATAGCCTTATTCACCTTCTTATTATTCAACCAATACACCTTGAGTCAACGTAATGAAACTCCTAAGTTAGTGGTCGGAATTGTAATAGATCAAATGTGTTATGACTATCTATATAGATATTACAACAAGTTCTCAAATAATGGTTTTAAAAAAATCATGGAAAAAGGAACCAATTGTAGAAACACACAATACAATTACATACCAACATATACTGGACCTGGTCATGCAAGTATCTACACAGGCACCACTCCTTCCAATCACGGGATCATCGCTAACGATTGGTATGATCGAACTACATTAAAAGAAAAAAACTGTGTAGAAGATACTTCTGTCAAAACGATAGGATCAAACTCTACACAAGGTCAATGCTCTCCAAAAAACATGTTTGCGTTAACGATAACCGACCAACTAAAACTTACCTATCCAAGTTCTAAAGTTATTTCGATATCTATCAAAAACAGAGGAGCAGTTTTGCCTGGCGGACACAAAAGCAACGGAAGTTATTGGTACGATTATACTACTGGAGATTTTGTAACTAGTAGCTACTACGAAAAAGAACTACCTATTTGGCTTCAAAATTTTAACTCAAAGAAATCTGTTTTAAACTATATGAGTCAAACTTGGAACACCTTATACCCAATAGAAAGCTACATTGAAAGTAGTAAAGATGATTCTCCTTATGAAGAATTAATTTTCGGAAACACATCTCCTATTTTCCCATACAGTTTTAACAATTTAGACGACACAAAAAAAATAAAGACTTTTACAGCTACCCCTTTTGCAAACACACACTTACTTAACGCAAGTTTTGCCGCAATCTCAGGAGAACATTTAGGAGAACATTCAACTTCAGATTTCCTATGTATTAGCTTTTCATCGACCGATATTTTAGGACATGCCTATGGTCCACAATCCATAGAAGTGGAAGATATGTACCTACGACTAGACCAAGAAATTGCACGTCTACTATCCTACCTCGATAAAAATATTGGCAAAAATGAATACACATTGTTTATCACTGCTGATCACGCTGTAGTGCCCGTCCCACAATTATTGACGGACAATAAACTTCCAGGTGGATATTTTTATTCCGAAAAACCAATGAAAGAATTACGCGAAAATTGCATTAAAAAATTTGGATTCGATTGTATACTTGACGAATCAAACAACAACATTTACATAGATAAAGAAAAACTTAAATTAAAAGATATTAACACTACTGTTGTTCAAAACTATATTAAAGATCAAATCAAGTGTTGGTCGAATATAAAAAATGTATATACAGCAGATGAATTAGAAAATTCAGAACAAGCAGATTATTGGAAAAACTTAGTAAAATCAGGTTATGTAACAGACGAGAGTGGCGATGTAATTTACTCCTTAAATCCAGGGTATTTACCTTACTTTAAAGACACTGAAAAATCACACAAAGGAACTTCACACGGAAGTGGATATAGTTACGATACACACGTACCATTACTTTGGTACGGCAAACACATTCCAAGAAAAGAAATATTTAGAAAAGTGGAAATAACAAGTATAAGTGCTACTCTAGTTCATTTATTGAATTTATCTAAGCCAAGCATGACAACTGGCGAACCGATCGTAGAAATTACGAATTACAAACATTAATTAACGATCCAAACGCATTTTTATACGCCACTCTTTAGGATACAAATTATTAAAACGGTTTCCTAAATGTTTAATCCAACCTAAAGGTTCATTGTGATAGGTTATCAAATAATACCCTTGTTTTCCTTCCAAAGAAAAAGTGTCGCCATGCAAATAAGAAAGCGCTTGATCTAAAGTCAACTCTATTTTTGAAATCGAAGAATTTTGAATGGATGGATTAAGCGCCAAACCTTCTTTAGGATTCCAACCTTTATGTGTTACCTCTCCTATTTCAGTGCCTAATTTAATCGTATGTAAACTAGAATAGATAAAATGAATGTCTTCAAGAAAAACTTTAGGTACAGAAAATAAAAATTCTTTCCATTGCACAACCGAATTTTCATCAGAAACATAATAATCTTTTAATTTTTCAGCGCTAAAATTTACTAAGTCGGCCTTCTTTTTAAAAGCAAATTTCCGTTGTTTAGCCTCCCCTGGTTTTTGAAGAACTGCTATGAAAAATCCTTCGGTATCTACTTCCGAAGGCAAGGCATAAAACCCAACATCATTTCTACCTTTTTTAAAAGCTAAGGTTTCAATAGCAACCAAACTTGCATTCGTTTCTTGCATAAACCATTCGACATTCTTTTCGTTTTCATCCGAATTGAACGTACATGTAGAATACACTAAATACCCTCCAGGTTGTAACGCACCCCAAACATCCATCACAATTCGCTTTTGTCGAGCAGCACACAAATGAACATTATCGATCGACCATTCTTTTCGCGCTTCTTTATCCTTACGAAACATCCCTTCTCCCGAACAAGGAGCATCCACAACTATCAAATCAAAATAATTTGGCAAACGATCAAAATCTGCAGGATCATTAGAAGTAACTACAGAATTACTTACTCCCCACTTCGTCATATTCTCTTTTAAAACCTTAGATCTCGCATGTATCACCTCGTTACTTACTAACAAACCTTTGTTTTGCATCCAACTTGAAATCAGAGTGCTTTTCCCACCTGGAGAAGCACACAAATCAAGCACTCTAGGTTCTGCAGGTAAATCCAATTGTCGTAACACCACATCCAAAAACATCGAACCAGCCTCTTGCGGGTAATAGGTCCCTGCATGAAACATAGGATCTTTAATAAATGAAGGACGCTCCGTTAAATATGAAGCATTTTCACACCAAGAAACAGGAGATTTCTCCTCTAAATTAGCATGGGATTTTATAGGATTTCGTCGAATAGAAACTGGAGACATCGTATTTAACGCGAAGAGTAATTTCTCCCCACCTAAAAAATCATCTTGAGACACACGATTTACAAAATCACTGGGAAAATCAGAGAACATACACTAACGATTAAAAGGTAAACGTGCAGTCGCACTAATAGATTGATCGGTAAACAACCCTTTTTGAAACATATAATGTCCCGTAATTGCAATCATCGCAGCATTATCTGTACAGTATTGAAATTCAGGAATAAAAACATCCCAATTATTTTTAAGTCCTTCCTCTTCTAAACGTTTTCTAACGCCAGAATTAGCAGAAACACCACCTGCAATAGCAATTTGATTAATACCAAGTTCTTTACTTGCTTTCAATAACTTCACAAACAAAATATCGATGATACTTTGCTGTACAGACGCGCAAACATGATTTACTTCTTGCGAAACAAAATCAGGATTTTCCTTCATTTGTTTTTGTAAAAAATATAAAATAGAAGTCTTTAATCCACTAAAACTATAATCATATCCAGGCATGTTTGGTTTTGCAAAAGTAAACTTACTTGCATCTCCCTCTTTCGCATATTTATCAATCAAAGGTCCTCCTGGATAAGGAAAACCTAACAATTTCGCAGTTTTATCAAAAGCCTCCCCTGCAGCATCATCAATGGTCGTTCCAATCACTTCCATCGATAAATAATCTTTTACTAATACAAGCTGTGTGTGTCCACCTGATATAGTTAAACAAATAAATGGAAATGTTGGTTTTTTTTGATCTTCTCCACCAATGAAATGAGCTAAAACATGACCATACATGTGGTTCACATCTAACATCGGAATATCTTGTGCTAGCGCAAAAGCTTTTGCAAACGAAGTCCCAACAACCAAGGAACCTAACAACCCAGGACCTCTTGTAAATGCAATCCCATCAATATCATCCTTTTTGATCCCCGCTTGTTCAATTGCTTGTTGTACGACAGGAATTACATTTTGTTGATGCGCGCGCGAAGCCAATTCAGGTACGACTCCACCATATTTTGTGTGAATTTCCTGACCTGCAATAACATTTGACAAAATTATTGTATCTTTGATAATCGCGGCAGATGTATCGTCACAAGAAGACTCAATGCCCAGTAAAATAAGAGGTTTAGCACTCAAAGTTTATTGTTTTTTAATTCATGACAAAAGTACTCAAATTTACAGGAAAATTACTAGGTATTTCAGCCGAATGGTTTGTCCTCTTTTTTGTGTTTTTTGCTTTTTTAGTCAGAACAAGTCCTGTACAAACCTATTTAGCGCAACGCGCAACTTCCTATTTCTCTAAAGAATTAAAAACCACCTTCTCGGTTGATCGTGTGTCTATTGTATTTTTTAATAAACTTGTTCTTGATGGGATAAACATTGAAGATCGGAATCATCATAAAATTGCTTATGCTAAATCGATTTATGTGACGCTAAAGGGAGTCAATCAAATCAAAAAAGAAATTCGATTAAAGAAAGTTAAAATTGAGCATGGAATTTTCAATTTATCTATTTCAAAAAAAACAGAAGATTTTAATTTTCAATTTATTGTAGATTATTTCTCTTCAAATCAAAAAACACCAACCTCAAAGCCGTATACTTTTAAAATTGAAAAATTAGCTTTAAAAAATTTAGATGTCAGGTATGATGATTATCGTAAACCAAACTATACAGATGAAATCAACTACGACCATATTCATTTAAAAAAATTGTATCTATTCGCTGATAAATTTTCCTATCACAATGGAACAATCAAAGCAGCAATTAATCAACTCTCTGTAAAAGAACGATGTGGACTACAAATCAAACGTTTTTCTGGGTATGCAAAAGTTAATTCAACCATTATTTCTGTTCATCAATTAAAATTTAAAACAAATCGTTCCGAAGCCACATTGCCCAAATTTCAAATGCTATTTCGTAAATGGGATGACTTTTTACAATTTGACGATAAAGTATATTTCAATGCTGTTTTAAATCGTAGTCATGTACACATGCGTGACATTCAATATTTCACTTCGGAGTTAAGAGGGATGGAACAATACTGTGAAGTAGAAGCAGTCGTCACAGAACGACTCAAAGAAATGAATATCAAAAATTTACGGTTAAAGTTCGGAGAAAACTCGATGGTAAAAGGGGATTTAATTTTACCAGATTTTAGAGAATTACACAACTTACAATACAATGAAAACATTAGCTATTGTTTCTTTCCGATATCAGACATTGAAAACTTTCGTTTTCCAGAAATAGCAGGAATTAAGCCCATAGAATTTGAAACACATCTAAAAAGATTGGGGTATTTTGAAGGAAAAAATGTTCAAATTACTGGTAGTAATCAACATGCAACCATCGTAGCACAAAAAATAAATTCGAAACAAGGCGGAGTTCGCTTACCTCAGGGTCTGACGATTGACTATGATGAAAAACACGACGACTACCTAATGAGTTCGGTAGGCGAACAAGCTAGCATATATGTAGATAGTTTAAATCTTGGTGGAATTATGCAAACCAAAATGCTTGGTAAAACAACAGGATTGATTTCTCTTAAAGGAATGTTTGATTTCGATGCGAATATTGAGGTTCACGAAATGAAAGGGAAACTATCCAAATTGACTTTTAAAAATTACAACTACACGAAAATTAATTTAGAAAACCTATCTTATATCAACAACGTGATCGAAGGTAAATTGGATGTGAACGATGATAACGCTCAATTTGACTTCAATGGAAAAATTGAAATCGCTAAAATTGAAAAGTATGATTTCACTTCAAATATTACCTACGCAGCGCTTGACAGATTACATTTAGCCAAAAACCCTACTACCATCATTACTGGAGAAGTCACTGTAGATGTAAGCGGAGGGAATTTAAATACTTATGAAGGTGAAATTAAATTGAAAGATATTCATTATCAACAATTAAACAAACAAGCAAATATCGAATATTTCAAAATCAAATTAAAAAGAAATAAAAAAGAGGATGATCTTCAAATAAATTCTTCTATCTGTGATGTTGATATGCATGGAAATTTGGAAATGACCTCAATTTTCACTGAAATAAACAATCGCTTAAGTGACGTATTACCAGCATTAATCAAACCACGTAAATCTATTGTGACTAATAATGACTGGAGTTATAATATTGAAGTGAAGAACGCTGACGAAGTCATCGATTTGTTTGCTCCTCAGTTAAAATTAGCAACGGGGAGTCGTATCAAAGGTGATATTTCGAAAGATGAAATTTCTGTAAAAATAAAAGCTCCTTATTTTAGTGTTGGTGAATTAAAAATCAAAAAACTGTCATCGTCAAGTACCATTAAAAATAAATACGTTGAAACAGAAATTGAAGCTGTTCGCATAAATTATTCAGATTCTATTCAACTTGAAAATGTATCACTCAAGACAACTGGTTCTGATAATAACCTTCAATCGGTGTTAACTTGGAAATTAATAAATCAAAAAGAATCAACGATTCGTTGGAACACGTTATGTGAAGCAGGAAAATCTTTTTCTTTTCATATCCTCCCATCCTATTTTCACATAGAAAAAAACAAATGGACGTTGGACAAAGAATGTGAATTAAAAGTTGCTCCCCGTTTCATTCAAGTAAATGATTTTTCAATCAAACACGATGACGAAACAATTTCTTTTGAAGGTGCACTATCTGATAAAAATGAAGATGTTGCTCAACTACATATTCAAGGTCTAGAATTGATTAATGTTAGTAACCTATTTCAATTACCTACAAAATTAAAGGGTAAAATGAATGCAAACACAAAGATTAGTACGCCTTTTACAGATCTAAATATCTCAGGAAGCGCCAACATTCATCATTTATTCATGAATAAAGAAGAGGTTGGAGATATTTCTCTTTCTGGAAATTGGGAGAATGAATGGAAAAGTATCTTTTTAAAAGGGGATTTAGCTTATCGTTCAAACCCTACATTCAACTTCAATGGTCGTTATTTTCCGATGAGGAATCAAAACAATTTAAATTTTAATTTAGATTTTAATCACACGAATATCCAATTTACAAATGCATTTTTGGATCCGCAATTGATTTCAAATATTGAGGGGAATATTACAGGAAATATTCATGTGGGAGGTACACTCTACTCACCGAAACTTCACGGAGAAGTAGAACTTGAAAATGGTCGTTCTAAAATTGAAATGTTTGGAGTGAATCTTGCTGCCAAAGGAAAAATTTTAGTGGATGAAGAAGGTTTCTACATTAACAACATGCCTATTAAAGACGAAGAAGGAAATAATGGTTCAGTGATAGCTACCGTGTACCATAAGAATTTTGAAAATTGGACTTTTGATGTCAATATGAATATCGAAGAAGATATCACATCTATGCCTGGTATGATTTTACCGATTGATCATTTTTTGGTTATGAACACGAAATTTAAGGAAGATGATATCTTTTACGGAAAAGGATATGCAACAGGTACGATCAACATGAGTGGTACCCCAGATGACATCGCATTTAACGTAGATTTAAAAACAGAAAACGGTTCTACTATTAACTTCCCAATGTATGGAGACAGCGATATTGAAGAAGGAAAATTCATTCGTTTCAAACAAAAAAATGATCTCAAAAAAAATAAAAAACATAAAATTGATTATTCAGGTGTTACATTAGACTTAAAATTTAAAGTCACCCCTGAAGCGAAATTAAAATTAATCTTTAACGAAAAATTAGGAGATGAAATAACTGCATTTGGTAGTGGTGACATCAACATAAACATGGATCGATCTGAAAATGTCACCATGGATGGAACGTACACCATTTTAAATTCAAATTCAAATCAAAGTACCTATAATTTTGTATTAGGTCCTTTAAAACAAAATTTTACAATTCAAGAAGGAGGTACTATTAGCTGGACAAAAGACCCTTATTTAGCAGAATTAAAATTAACAACAGTTAGTACAGTCTTCACCACATTAAAAGATATTTTACCTATTGATAATTCCAATGCAAAATCCATTCAGGAAGTTCGCTGTAAATTAAAATTAAGCGAAACAGTTATGAAACCAAAAATAGATTTTGAAATAGAATTGGGAAATGCAGGTACAGGTGTTAATGAAGACTCAAAAGCTGTAGTTGCTCGAATTAATGATAGCAAGGAAGAACTAAATAAACAATTTTTCTCCTTATTACTTTGGAAAAAATTTCAACCTCTACTCTCTAGTAGTAATAATGTGGGTTCAAATGCTGTTGCAGATTTAGTGACCAATCAAATTAATAGTATTTTGAATGATTTATCAAAAAATTACAAAATCAATTTAAGTTACAATACTGCAACTGATAAAGTTACTAATGCTGATCATACAAGTACGACAGGTACATCAACCATAAAAGTTGGTCTTTCGAAAGATTATGGTGATTGGATGATTACATCTGCATTTGGGAGTAATCAAAATGCAGACAAAAGTTTATTAATAAGTAATGTGAAAATCGAATACAAATTGGATGATAAAGGAAATCTTAGATTAAGTACGTTTAATGAATCAAACGACATTAACTTATTTAATCAATTGAATACCTATACGACACAAGGGATTGGTATAAACTATCAAGAGGAGTTTACTTCTTTGGAAGAATTTAATTCTCTTCAACGTTTTTTAAATATGTTTAGACCAAAAAATGAACGACGAATAATTAAACGCGCAAAGAAAAACAGAAAAGCAATTCCAACTAGTGCTTTATTAAATAATAAAGACAGTTCAACAGTTAGAAAATAAATATTATGCAAAAAGTACTTATTGCCAATCGTGGAGAAATAGCACGCCGCGTGATTAGAACCCTCAAAAAAATGGGCATTCAAACAGTTGCTATTTATTCAGATGCAGATAAAAACTCCTTACATGTTCGTGAAGCAGACGAATCAGTATATGTAGGAGCATCGCCTTCCAATGAAAGTTATCTTAAACAAGATGTCATCCTTGAACATTGTAAAACATTAGGTGTTGATGGAATACATCCTGGTTATGGATTTCTTTCTGAAAATGCTGAATTTGCGACTAAAGTAAAAGATGCTGGAATAACTTTTATTGGTCCTTCTCCAGCATCCATGCAAGTGATGGGGGATAAATTGGAAGCGAAACAAGCTGTAAAAAAATTCAATGTACCATTAGTCCCAGGTATTGATAAAGCAATCGTTGATGTTCATGAAGCGAAAGAAATTGCACTTCGAGTTGGGTTTCCAATATTAATCAAAGCTTCTGCAGGTGGTGGTGGAAAAGGAATGCGTCTCGTTGAAAATATAGAAAGTCTTGAAGAACAAATGCGTATGGCACAAAGTGAGGCACGCTCTTCTTTTGGAAACGATGAAGTTTTTATTGAAAAATTTGTTAGTAAACCACGTCATATTGAAATACAAGTTTTTGGAGATACGCATGGAAACTACGTGTATTTATTTGAACGTGAATGTAGTATTCAAAGACGTCACCAAAAAGTAATTGAAGAGGCTCCAAGTTCAGTTTTGACTGAAGAGTTACGAGCGAAGATGGGGGAAGCAGCGATTGCTGTTTGTAAGTCATGTGATTATGTTGGAGCCGGAACTGTGGAATTTTTATTAGACGCAAATTTAGACTTCTTCTTTTTGGAGATGAATACACGTCTGCAAGTGGAGCATCCAGTTACAGAAGAAATTACAGGATTAGATTTAGTTGAATGGCAAATTCGTGTAGCTCGTGGAGAACGACTACCTAAACTCCAAGATGAATTGTCTATTAATGGTCATTCCTTAGAAATAAGACTTTACGCTGAAGATACCTTTAATGGATTTACACCAGATATTGGAACACTTAAACGTTACCGTACTCCAAAGGGGGAACATATACGAGTTGACGATTCGTTTGAAGAAGGAATGGAAATTCCAATTTACTACGATCCGATGTTAGCAAAATTAGTAGTTTGGGGAAAAACACGTGAAAAAGCGATTGAACGAATGATTTTCGCAATCGATAATTACCAGATATCGGGAGTTAAAACCAACTTAGATTTTTGTAAATACGTACTAAAACATCAAGCATTTATTTCAGGAGATTTTGACACCAACTTTATTAAACACTATTTTGAATCACCA
Organism: Bacteroidota bacterium; assembly: GCA_947378245.1. Lineage (GTDB taxonomy): Bacteria > Bacteroidota > Bacteroidia > Flavobacteriales_D > Crocinitomicaceae > CANHVK01. Next base: position 18,093 of record CANCJF010000008.1, on the reverse strand, counting down.
GAACTAGTAAATACTGCTATGTTAGAAGAGGAAAATGCCTTAGAAGCTGCTTTAGAAACAATTTGGAACGACTTAAAAGAAAAAAACGAACGTGAATATATTTCTAAGCCGATACATGGCGCTTGGAAGTTAATGGTACGATAATAAGTGACGAGTGACGGACGAAGAGTTATGAGTTATAGATTACAAAAAAGTTTAACCTTGAAATTAAATTATAAATTATGTTGAAAATAGACATGCATTCGCATATCATCCCGAAAAACCTTCCAGATTGGCATGGTAAATTTGGTTATGGGGATTTTATTTACTTGAAACACAACGAAGACAAAACGGCTGATATGATGCAAGGAGGACGTTTTTTTCGTCGTATAGAAGAGAACTGTTGGGACGAAGATTTTAGAATCAAAGAATACCAAGATTTTGCAACGACTGTTCAAGTGGTTTGTACGATTCCAGTGTTATTTTCATACTGGGCTAAGCCTCAAGATTGTTTGGAATCGTCCAAATTTTTAAATGACCATATTGCAGATTTAGTGGCTCGTTATCCAAAAAACTACATCGGATTAGGTACTATTCCTATGCAAGATGTGGATACTGCAATTCAAGAATTAAGACGTTGTAAAGAAATCGGATTGGTAGGTGTACAAATTGGAAGCAACATCAATGATAAAAATTTAGGAGAACCAGAATTCTTTCCAATTTTTGAAGCGATGGCGGAACTAGACATGGCTGTAATGATTCATCCTTGGCAAATGATGGGAGAAGATAGTATGAAAAAATACTGGTTACCTTGGTTAGTTGGAATGCCCGCTGAAACTTCTCGCGCAGCTTGCTCCATGATCTTTAGCGGTTTATTGGAAAAACTACCTCATTTACGCGTTTGTTTTTCACATGCTGGAGGTTCGTTTTTACCCACTTTAGGTCGCGTTGAACATGGTTTTAATTGTCGCCCAGATTTAGTTGCACTTGATAATCCAATAAATCCACGAGAATACGTTGGGAAGTTTTGGGTAGATAGTATTACACACGATATCGACCTTTTGAAATACATCTTAAAAATGCAAGGAAGTAAAAAAGTATGTTTTGGTACGGATTATCCTTTTCCTTTAGGCGATTTAGAAATTGGTAAGTTTATTGAAGATAGCGATTTGTCTAAAGTGGTTCAAGAAGATATTTTTCACAATGCAACTTTAGAATGGTTGAAATTAGAAAAAAATCAATTTCAATAAGACAATTAACAATAGTGGAAATTTAATTAAGCTCATTCAAGAGCAACTGATTTTTATTCAAAAAAGTGGCTGTATCAATTTTTGAGATACAGCCATTTTATTTCAAACCTGATACAAATCATTTTATCTAAATTTTAAAAAGATGAATTTTGTCCCTTATAATTTAGGGAAATTTTAGAATGTCAAATAAAAACATAGAACTAATGGCTCCAGCTGGTTCTTTCGAATCGCTACACGCAGCCATACAAGGTGGAGCAAATTCTATCTATTTTGGAGTCGAACAACTCAACATGCGTACTAAGTCCACCCATAACTTTATCTTGGATGACTTATCAGAGATTGTTCGTATTTGTAAAGAAAACAATCTAAAGAGTTACCTAACTCTGAATACCATTTTATACGATCACGATATTTCATTAATGAAACGTATCGTAGATGCATGTAAAGAAACAGGTGTCAGCGCTGTCATTGCATCTGATCATGCCGTGATGAACTATGCCAAAAAAATTGGTCAAACCGTTCATATTTCAACACAATGTAACATCACTAATATCGACTCCGTTGAATTTTACGCAAATTTTGCAGACGTCATGGTGCTATCTCGTGAATTAAGCTTATTGCAGGTTGAAAGTATTAATAAAGAAATTAAACGAAGAGATATATCGGGACCTTCTGGTGCATTGGTTCGTACCGAAATCTTTGGCCATGGTGCTTTATGCATGGCTGTTTCTGGGAAGTGTTATTTAAGTCTACATAGTAATTTCTCATCTGCTAACCGTGGAGCCTGTGTTCAAAATTGTAGAAAAAGTTACATTGTTACGGATAAAGATACTGGGTACGAATTAGAGGTGGATAACGAATATATCATGTCTGCCAAAGATTTATGCACTATTGATTTTTTAGATAAAATCATTGAATCAGGCGTTTCTGTATTAAAAATAGAAGGACGTGGAAGAAGTGCAGATTATGTAAATATTACTACTTCCTGTTACCGAGAAGCCATCGATTCAATTCAAGATGGATCGTATTCTAGCGAAAAAGTCATCGCGTGGAAAGAACGTTTAGCCACAGTATTTAACCGAGGATTTTGGGATGGCTATTACCTTGGTAAATTGATGGGGGAATGGAATGATTCTTATGGATCGAAAGCGACAACACGTAAAGTATACGTTGCGAAAGGACGTAAATATTATGAAGAAGCGAAGGTTGGTGAATTCATAATGGAAGCTCAAGAATTAAAAATTGGGGATGATATTTGTATTACTGGACCGACTACTGGAGTATTGTTTACCAAAATCGAAGAACTTAGGGTCGACAATAAACCGGTTATTCAAGTGAAGAAGGGAACGGAATTCACTTTTATTACCCCAGAGAAAATTCGACCTTCCGACAAACTTTATAAAATCGTAGAAGCATAATGGTTCGAATCACTCAATTACGTGCTAAATGCATCGGTTGCAATGCATGTGTTGAGGCTGACAAGTACCGATGGAGAATTTCCAAAAAAGATGGGAAATGCACGTTGATTGGTGGTAAAGAAAAAAAAGGATGGTTTTCAATTCTCGTAGACGACCATGAATATGAGAGTAACCTTTTAGCAAGTCAACATTGTCCTGTGAATATTATCAAAATTGACAAATTATAGTTATTCTCTTCTAGGCGAATTTGATTCTAAACTAGAAGGAACGTTATTGCTTGATTTAATAACATTTTGAATTTTGGACGCAGGAACCTTGTATATTTTTTCCTTTCCTTTTTAATGTAGTATTGCCTGTTGACTTTTCAGGAGTAGTCGAAAAAGTAGTTTTAGTTGTTAATGCACAAATCATCATCAAAATTACAACACTATAAAACGCTATTTTCTCCTATTATTCAGAAAATAAAGAGTCTACAAATTCTTCTCTGTGAAACAATTGTAGATCATTCATTCCTTCTCCTACACCTATGTATTTCACAGGGATTTTCATTTGATCAGAAATACCAATTACCACACCACCTTTTGCTGTTCCGTCTAATTTCGTAACTGCCAGTGCTGTAATATCTGTAGCTAATGAGAATTGTTTTGCTTGTTCAAAGGCATTTTGACCTGTTGAACCATCTAAGACCAATAACACTTCATGAGGAGCATCTGGAATAATTTTATCCATCACTCGACGAATCTTTGAAAGTTCGTTCATCAAGTTTACTTTATTATGTAAACGGCCTGCGGTATCAATAATCACCACATCAGCTCCTTGTGCTTTAGCAGAAGACAAAGCATCAAAAGCAACAGAAGCAGGATCAGCCCCCATTCCTTGTTGAACTATAGGAACACCTACTCTATCCGCCCAAATTATTAACTGATCTACAGCTGCAGCTCTAAAAGTATCTGCTGCACCTAACACCACTTTTTTACCTTCTGTTTTAAAATGATGGGCTAATTTCCCAATGGTTGTTGTTTTACCAACTCCATTTACCCCAACTACCATAATTACGTATGGAAGTCCATTTGTATCTGGAAATTTGAATTCACCTGGATTATGAGTATTATTTTCTTCTAATAACAAGGAGATCTCTTCTTTCAGTACGCGATTTAGTTCTGAAGTATTAAGATATTTGTCGCGTGCAATACGTGCTTCGATACGCTCAATGACTTTCAAGGTTGTTTCAACTCCTACATCAGACGTAATTAGAATTTCTTCTAAGTTATCCAACACCTCATCATCCACGGTAGACTTACCTACAATTGTACGTGCGATTTTAGAGAAAAAACTTTGTTTAGTTTTTTCCAACCCTTTGTTAAGGGTTTCTTTTTTTTCTTTGGAGAATAATCCGAAAAATGCCATAGGTTTAAAAATAGAAAAAGCCCCCTTTGGTAAGAGAGCTAATCATTAATTATTTTTTAGAATAGAATTAGTTTTTTGCAAACCATTCTTTCACTTTATCATTGTGAACGATTTCTTCTTTGAAAGTAAAGGCTCCTGATTTCTCAGACTTTACCATTTTAATTACTTTCGTATGTTCTTTTCCTCCTCCTTTTTGTAAGGATGCTACTACTTTCTTTGCCATGTCAGACTATTATTTAATTTCTTTATGAACAGTATATTTACGTAAGATCGGATTGTATTTTCTGATCTCTAATCTCTCTGGAGTGTTTTTACGATTTTTCGTCGTAATGTAACGAGATGTTCCAGCAACACCTGTAGCTTTATGCTCTGTACATTCTAGAATAACTTGGATTCTATTACCTTTTGCTTTCTTTGCCATTTTCTTTACTTTTTATTCTGCCATTTCACAATGGGTCGAAGTAGTTTTATTTTAGATATCCTTTTTCACGAGCTTCTTTAACAACCTCTGTGATCCCTTTTTTGTTAATTGTTCTCAACGCTGAAGTTGAAATTTTCAATGTTACAAATTTGTCCTCTTCTGGAAGAAAGAACTTTTTCGTAACTAAGTTCGGGAAAAACTTACGTTTTGTTTTTCTGTTTGAGTGAGAAACATTGTTCCCAACCATTACTGACTTACCTGTTAATTGACAAACTCGTGACATCTTATATATATTTAACTAAAAATCTAAAAGCGGGTGCAAAGAAAAACATAATTTTCTAAATACACAACTATTTTTCTGTTTTTTAACTTCTTTTTGTTAATAATACATTTCGAAGCATATTCAGAGATGCAAATATAGTCATTTGTATGTTTCTTTCGCGATTATCTCCTAAATTTATTTTTTTTGTAATGCATCCTCCTGCTAAAGCTATTGCCATCCAGACAGTTCCGACTGGTTTATCAGGTGTTCCACCATCGGGTCCAGCCACTCCAGAGATCGAAATACAGTAATCTACCCCTAATTTTTCTCTCCCTCCTATCGCCATTTCACGTACTGTTTCCTCACTAACCGCTCCAAACTTTTCTAATGTTGCCGGATTTACACCTGCTAATTTGGTTTTTAGTTCATACGAATATGTCGTTAAACTTCCTTGGAAGTAAATGCTTGAACCTGGTACCGAAACAATCGCATTAGCTACGCCTCCTCCCGTACAACTCTCAACAGTCCCTACTGTTTTCCCTTCTTTTAGTAATAAGCGACCTATCACTTCAGGAAGTGTGTCATTTTCGTAACCAAATACATGTTGCGGGAGTTTTTCTTCAATTTCCTTAAAAAACCCATCGATTACTGGAGCATCAGCTTCTCCTTTGTACGAAGAAATACGCAATTTCACCAAGCCAGGAGAAGGCAAATATGCTAACCCTAAATCAAGGGCGCGGATACGGTTTTCCCAGTCAGCCATTGTTTCTGCTAAAAAAGACTCCCCAATTCCAGTCGTTAAAATTGTTTTATGGTAGAGTGCTTTGGTATTGAAATGCGTACGGATTTTCTCCAACAAATAATCCTTCATCAATCCTTTCATCTCATACGGAACACCTGGAAGACTGATTAATACAGAACCATTTTTCTCGAACCACATTCCTGAGGCAGTTCCGTGATTGTTAGGGATAATTGTACATGCTTTCGGTAAAGCTGCTTGCATGGTATTCACCTCCAACATCTCACGTCCTCTTAAGCGGAAATAGTCTTGAATTTTTCCAAGAACAGTAGGATCAATTACTAATTCAGTATTAAAATATTCAGTCAGAGTATGCTTGGTAATATCGTCTTTCGTAGGTCCTAGACCACCTGTAATAATCACTAATTGCGAACGATTTAACGCTTGATCAACAGTAAACAAGATATCTTCTTTATCATCTGAAATTGTGGTACACCATTTGACTTGGATTCCTTGCAAGGCTAACTCGCTACCTAACCAGGAGGCGTTTGTGTTTATTGTTTGTCCGATCAAAAGTTCGTCGCCGATAGAAATTAGTTCTGCCTTCATACTTAGATTTAAAGATATTTTCTATAAATTTATTGTAAGTTTGAATACCAAATCAGAAATCATGAAAAAAAATATATTCTCCTTTCTACTTGTAGGAACATTTGCAGCAACAGCAGTAACAACCTTAGGGTCATTTAACATTTCACCTGCGAGTACAGTCACCAATCCATTGCTTTCGAAAGAGGAAATCATCAAAGGTTTGAAGGATGCATTAAACATCAGTATTGAAAATTCGGTGAAACAAAGTTCAGCTTTGGATGGTTTCTGGAAGAATCCATTAATTAAATTGCCATTTCCTGAGGATGCTAAAAAAGTGAGAGATGCTGCTATCAAATTTAAAATGAATGGAGCGGTAGAACGTTTTGAAACTACGTTAAATCGTGCGGCTGAAGAGGCGACTAAAAAAGCGTTGCCTATCTTTTTAAACGCAATCAAAAACATGAATATTTCGGATGGCTTGGCAATACTTAACGGTGGTAATGGTTCTGCAACACGCTTTTTACAAACCAGCACTACTAACGACCTTAAAGCTGCCTTTCGACCAGAAGTTGACCAAGCAATTCAAACGGTTCAGTTGACTAAATACTGGGAACCTTTAGCTACAAACTACAATAAGGTAAATATGTTTACGGGAGGTAAAAACATTAACCCAGACCTAAATGGATATGTGACTGAAAGAGCAATTTCTGGTTTATTTAAATTAGTGGAAATTGAGGAAAACAAAATTCGTAAAGATCCAAATGCTGCTGTAAAGGGGATTACGACAACGGTAACAGAGACGGTGACGAAGGTGTTTGGAAGTATTTTGAAGGGAGGGAAGTAACAAATCTACCGCAGGAAGACACTTTCTTGAGATCTCTAGGTCACCATTCTCAATTCTTCATTCACTATCGTTTGTTCTTCGAAAGTATACTTTCTCTCCTCACTTCGACAAGCTCAGTGTAAACTCGGGAAGCTTAAAGTTCAATTCAGTTATAGTGTTTCACCAACTTTTGTAATTTTTTCTTTTCTAACTATTTACTACTTTTGAAATAGAAGTTCGCAGGAAGGTACTTGAGTGCACCTAGAGGTCACCCTCCTCAATCCTCCCTCAAGGGAGGAAGCTTAAAGTTCAATCAATCACCCCTTAGGATTTGCAAATAGATTCACATCTTGTTCGGTAATCACATTACCAGCAAGGATTACTAAACGCTCAATCACATTGCGTAATTCACGGATGTTTCCTGTCCAGTTGATGGCTGTGAGTGCTAGAATGGCTTTTTCGTCGAATGCTTTTCGGGCAATCCCATGATCGTTGCATACAACCGTTAAAAAATGTTCTGCCAACAAAGGAATGTCATCTCTACGGTCATTTAAGGACGGTACATGAATCAATATGATGGCGATACGGTGAAATAAATCTTCTCGGAACCTCCCTTCTTCGATTTCTTTGCGTAAATCTTTGTTGGTAGCGGCAATTACGCGACAATCTATTTTTGTATCCTTCTCACTCCCTACACGTTGAATCACGTTTTCTTGCAAGGCACGTAAGACTTTCGCTTGCGCAGCTAAACTCATGTCCCCGATTTCATCCAAAAAAATGGTTCCTCCTTGTGCTAACTCAAACTTCCCTTTTTTGTCTTTGACTGCAGATGTAAACGCCCCTTTTTCGTGACCAAACAATTCGCTTTCAATCAATTCAGATGGAATCGCAGCACAATTCACCTCGATAAATGGCATTTTTACACGACTTGAAAGTTCATGCAAGGAACGAGCTACTAACTCCTTCCCTGTCCCATTTCCACCTGTTATCAATACACGCGCATCGGATGGCGCGACTTTTTCAATCATATCCTTAATACGACGTATACCTTCCGACTCTCCAATAATTGTAGAACCTTTGATTTTCTTAATAGTAGATTTCAAAACCGTTGTTTGTTCCACTAACGATATACGGTCATTTGCATTGCGAAGTGTTACTAAAATACGGTTTAGGTCCAATGGTTTTTCGATAAAATCAAACGCACCTTTACGAATTGCTTCCACAGCTGTTTCGATGGTTCCATGTCCGCTAATCATAATGAATGGTGTGTCGTTTTCTGTTTTTTTAATAGCTTCCAACACTTCCATTCCGTCAAGGATTGGCATTTTGATGTCACAGAATACAAGGTCGTACTGATTCGCTTTCAGCAAATCAAGTCCTTCTTGCCCATTTTCCGCTTCGAATACTTGGTATTCTTCGAATTCCAGGATTTCGCGAAGGGCGCGGCGGATGCTGCGTTCGTCGTCTATGATGAGGATTTTTTTCATTTATATCTATCTCTATTTTTATTTTATAAAAATATGGGTGTTGCAATGCTGGATGTTGAAATTCAACATCCCAACAGCATTCCAACAGCCATAATATTACGACAATCGTTTTTGGACATACTCCGCTATTTTCACGTAAAAATCGTAAGGTTGCATGGTGCGCCATTCTTCTTCTTCCAACTCACCTCCCATGACGAAATAACTGTCGAGGTGGATTTTCTCGAATTCTTTGATGACATGTTCATGGAAATTCACGAGGGCAATCCAACCGTCTTCCACCTCATCAAACCATTCTTCGTAGTAACAATCGTCGGAATAATGAAAATTGAGAATGTTTTCTCCAATTAGTATAAACTTATTGATTCCGTGTTCCATGATTGGCTCTATGATGTCGCGCTTGAGGGTCATGATGTCATTTTCAATGGCGTCATTCCATTCACCAATCATTTCAATTACTGCGAAAGCTTCATCGTAATCCACATACAGAATCTTGATAAACATCGTTGGAGATCCGATGGAATCCCATTGAGGATGAATGTAAAAATTATAAATTTGATCTGTATAGGTAAACTCGCTATAATCCCTCCCATAGAATGGAGAAGCCGTATCTTCCGATGCGATGTAAAAATCTCTCCACATGTAAAAGGGTTCAATCGCGTGCATACCGTTCGTTTTTCTGACTAAATTTACAGAGCAAAATTCGTAATTAATATTGATAAATCGAACCCCTATGCGATTAATTCCCATAAGTCTACTTTTCTTGGTACTTATTACGTTCCTAACTTCTTGTTCAGACGAAGCCAACGAACGCAGTTTAAGCGAGAAATTCGCTGATTATTCTACCCAAAACCAGCAGGTCATTTTCTCTGGAAGATTGAACATCAAAGACATTCTCAAAAATGCAGATTACCAGCACATCCCTAAATTAAACAACTTGATTTCTAAAGAATTACTTGCTTTCAACCAGGGGATTTATGTCGATTCAGGAATATGTTTTACCGTAGAAGGGCTATTCAACAGCGATGGAACTCCATCAGAAATCAACGTATTTGCTACCCTCAAAAACAAAGATTCCATTCAGGATAAAATTGCGTCCCTAGGATTATTATTAGAACATGGTAAAAACATCGATTTTGCCCTAGGGACAGGTTATGGAGTCGCAATACAAGCAAATGTAGTACTATTTCATTTTCAAGAACAAGGAACAATTACTCAGCAACAATTCACAACCATTTTTAAAGACTTAAACGAAGAATCAACACCTATAGCGTCGCATGAACCCACCGAAACAGGAGCGATTGAACTTCTCACCCACTTGGATCATATTTACGAATTGTATAAACAGAGCAATGCAATTACCTTGGATAAACTTCAGCAAAAGGAAGTCGACCAACTACTTCAAGATGCAACACTCAACACTACCATTCGTTTTGAAGCTGGAGGTATTACCATCAACACCAAACATCACTTTTCCGAAAGTTTGAAAAAACGCATGTTGTTCGATACACAAACTTCTCAATCCATTTCTTCCCTTGCTAAAGGAAATGCGACCCTCGGTGTTTCGATGCATTTGAATCCGATGAACATACAGACATTTGTAGAGGACTTTAACCCTGAGTTTTTTGAACAACTTGGACAAACTCAAGGCAATATCGCCTTAGGAATGATGGCTTTGGGTAATCGTCCTGTGACCAACTTATTGGGTGGTCAACTTGCCTTTTTGTATTTCGGAGAACACGATAGTCACAGTGCCTACATTGCGTTGGGCGATGAAGGGAAAACAATTTCCAATCTAGCACGTTCCTTTTTCTCAAAGAACCCACTGTATACCTTAAACATTCACGAAAAAGCGATTATCGCAACGAGTAAATCACACATAGCTTCGCACCAAGAAGTGATACTTCCAACATTCGCCAAAGACTTTGGTACACATGGACTCGATTTCTTTATGGATGTTGCAGCTTACAATGCCAAACAGCCAGCACTCGTGGGGGAATATCCTTTTTTGAACGTCATTTCATGGGTTAAAATCACTGCAACGAATGAAGGTTCGACCATACGTATTCAAGGGAAAGATAAAAGCAAAGGAATTTTGAAGCAGGTGGTGGATATATATGTTGGGTTAATAAAAGAAAGTATTTAAACGAAAATTTACAGTATTTTTCAAGCAAAACAAATAAAAAAAATGAAAAAGATAAAACTACTAATTGCTATGATGATGTTCGGATCATCTTTTTATTCTAACGCACAAGACACAAGTTCTGTGGAGAGTAAACCTATGCCAAAAATCGTATTAGGAATTAATTTTGGTGTTTCGACTATTGATCATAAAGCTTCATTTACTAGCGAAATCACCTATGGGGTAAAATACAAAAAGCATTTTTTTGGTTTCAATTATTTTTCCAGTGAATTGACCATAAAAGACAAAGCAGTTATTGCTTTTTATTCTAAACCTGTATTTAATTTTATGAGTATGGGATATTTACAACAATACTCTTTATATCAACGTGAAAGAAGAGACGTTGCCCTAAGTATTGGCGTTGCGTATTCAGAATTCGGAATTCAAGATTTATCTACTTCTTCTTTTTTTCATAGTGGTAATATGATAAATATTGATCGTTTGGTTTCTATTGTTCCAGGTATCAATTTTCAAAGTGGCATTCTAAATTTGGACTTAAGTTATCGTTATTCTATTTCAGTGAAAAAGTCTAATGTATTTGACCCATCCGTTAGCAATGGATTAAATGCAATGATTGGTATTCGTTTTGAAGTTGATAAACAAAATAAAAGATAGAAAGATTTTTTTCAATCTAAAGAAAGCCGTATCTTTACAGAAAATATAAGAATAATGGCAAGTAAAAGAAATTTCAAAAAAGACCTTAACAAAATGGTTTTTGATGTGGTTGAAGAATGTTTCAGCGTACAGTTATACAACGAATCTAAAACTGAGGTTACAAATAAATTAATCGAGGAAGTGATTGGTTTCAGAAACAGTATGACTGAGAAAATTCACCAAGCAAAAACTTCTAAAGATTTCCCTGCTATTCACAAAGAAGTGGAAGAAACAGCAGTGAGCTTTATACACAAGTTAAACGAATTAATGTAATTTTTCAACGATTATAAATTGCTTTTTTATCGTTCAACTTCAAAATTAATTTCCTCATTTACTTATGTAAACTGCGGAATTAATTTTTTGTTTGCCTCAAAAAATCTAATTTATAATCATTGAATTATTTTTAAATTAAACGGATTTATTAAGTCCGTTTTTTTGTTTTTATAACATCCAATTTCAACTATCATGCAGTATATCAAGTTTGAGCAACTTATTGAGAATTTAGAAAAATTTGAATTAAAAGTAGATTCAGAATTTCAAATTGCTTGTTTGAAACGCGTTAAAAGCGGTGGTGACCTACTGATTTTAAACGATCACAAACAAGAAGCGCTCATTGCTTTACTCGCAGGATTTGTAGAGAAAATTCAAGTTCCAGCAAACGATGATGCTCCACGTATTTTAATCGTTGCTGCTGACAATCAATTGTGTCTAGACATCGAAGCACTTTGGGTGAAAATCTCGAAAAGAACAGAGATGATTCATACCTTGACTTATGAGAGTCGCGAAAAGGTAAAACAACGTAACGATTTGTTCAACGGAGCAGACATCGTTATTGGTACACCGAAACGAGTGAATGAACTTTATTTCCAAAACGGAATTAACATTAATAAATTAAAATATTTCTTAGTCGTTGATTCTGAAAAATGCTTAAAATTCAGTTCGGTTGCACATGTGACCCGAATGACTGAAAGTTTCCCTAAATGTCAAAAAATTGTCATGAACCCAGCGATGGAAAAATACACTGAACGCTTGGTGGATGCGGTGTTGGAGAGTCCTATGGTAATTGAGTGATGGGGCTTCGAGAGCCTCAGCCACCGTCAATTCGAGAGCCTCAGCCACCGTCATAATCGAGAACCTTCCTATGTGGTATCAATTGTCATGGCTATAGTCATCTTTTACTTCAATAATAATACTTGTTTGATTCTAAATTTAATTAGGTATTCAAATCTTTGTAGGCCATTGATAAAGTTATCAATTTATTAAGTTCTCCATTTATTAATGCTTCTTTCTTTTTTCTACTCCAATTTTGGACCTGCTTTTCTCTGTAGAATGCTTCATCGATGCGATTAAATTCTTCAAAATAAATTAATCTAACGGGTAAATACTTTTTTGTGTGATTTGAACCTTCACCTAGTTGATGTTGATTAATTCTTCGTTCCAAATCTATTGTACTACCTGTATAATAACTTCCATTTGAACATTCTAAAATGTACATATAACCTTTCATTTCAATCTTTTCTATATTAAGTTAAGTAAGAAAATGAAAATTTACACTATAAAATCGATTAAAAATTGAGGTGTTTTTGTATTATTTTTAACTCTCGAAGAATGGTGGCTGAGGTTCTCTAAGAATGGTGGCTGAGGTTCTCGAAGCCTCATTCTTGCTTCGGTAATCCTCCTGTGTACCTTGAAAAATTCACATCATCCCCTAAAAGTGTAACCAAGACATATCCTCTGACTACAATTGCATTATAGTTTTTCATATGGATAGTTGCATCGTAAGATGTTCCTTTTTTGATTTGGTGAATAGTACCGTCGGTCCAATAATCACCATTAAATATAAAATGTTCCATCACTTTATAGTTCAACCATTGTGATTTAGGTAATCCTTTCTCGGAAAATTTATCAATCTTTTTATTTTCGTTTTTGAACCATTTGATACGCGCGTAATATTTGTTATCAAACTTATAACATTCTACGATAAGCTTTTTACTCTCGTCTAACCACATACCTAAGATATCATCAGATTTGAAAGATGATCCTGTGAAAAGGAAAAGGGTTATACTTAAGAGTAGTAACTTCATGGTTTATTTTTTTTCTTCAAACAACAATTTGAAGTTGGGGTCTAATCTAAGACTAGATAAATTCTTGGTCGTTGACCATTCAAGGCTTGTTTCTTTGTTATTAAATATGAACGTTTTTGTTTCGCTCGTATTGTCATCATACAAAACTAAAAAATCTAAGGAGAAATGAAAGTTTTCTACTTGATTTTGAATGAATTTAATTTTTATTTTTTCTTTTTCTTGCTCCAATTTATAAGAAATCACCGGATGTCCAGCCTGACAAATCCATTCTTCGTAAAATTGCGTCAGATTTTTATTGCTTACTTTTTCAAAAACACGGATAAAATCTATCGATCGCGCATTGCTGAATTTGTAAGTGTCGTAATAGCTTGCAATCGCTTTCCAAAATAGTTCTTTACCTACTTGTTCTCGCAACATGTGTAATATCCATGCTCCTTTTTGATAGGCATTGGTGTTCAATATGTCTTGGGTGTTCGTTGAAATCGTGTCTTTCAATGGCAACTTATTTTTGGTATTGAATCGAATGACAGCATCACGTTGTTTTTTTAACTGACTCAAAAATGCTCCTTTTCCTTTATGGTCTTCAATGTATAAATCAGTAAGGTAGGTAGCAAAGCCTTCACTCAACCACAAGTGTGGCCAATCGAGTTCCGAAGCGGAATTTCCAAACCATTGATGCACGATTTCATGTGCGATTAATTCGTTGATTGCGCCTTTTCCAGTAATCGCCTTTTCATCGTAAAAAATACACCCTGCATTTTCCATGCCTCCATACATAGTGGTCGATTGCACATTGTACAATTTCTCAAAAGGGAATTTGCCAATATGTGCTTCGAAATAGGCTAGGATGGGATCTGCTTGTTCAAAATCATTGAAGCCTTTGTCTTTATCTTGCGGATACACATAATTGGTGATTTCTACTTGGCTTTTCTTACGAGGTAGGGTTTGTTTTTCGAAGTTGGCAGCTCCAAAAACAATGACTTTGGTTGGGATTGGTATTTTTGTTTCAAAATATATAGATGTATTCTGTGGATGTGAAGTCGTGAAACTAATCTCCATTCCATTAGAAACAACTTCGTATCCTTTTGGCGCAATGATTTCCATTTTCACCATCGCCTTATCCGAAGGATGATCCACACATGCAAACCAATGTTTCGCTCGCATTGGCCAATTATCCGCGAAGAAGGTTCTGTCTCCAAATTTATTTTGACCAATGATTAATCCGTCTGTAGGAATTCCTTCAAATTGTAGGGTAAATGTCTTTTTATCTCCCTTTGACAGCGAATTAGTATAAAAAGTTACTTTTTCCGAATACTGTTTAAATGAAACAGGTTGATTATCTAATGTAATACTAGAAATTTTCATTCCCAAACTATCCTCAAATCTTCCCACCAAATCCAACTGAAATGAATCTGATTTTTGCAGAAATTGAAAAGTCACATTTTCAATAACAACGATCTTGTTTTGTTTTTCGAACAGATTAATCTTTAAATCATACTGAAGTACGTCCAGTTGTTTGAATCGCTTGAGGTAATCTTGTCCCACAGTAATAGAAGCTGTACTCAATCCAAGTATCAGGCAGAAAAGTTTTAGTAAGTTCATAGTGTTGATTTAAATGAATTCAATCTTCATAATCCCATCGCGATCGATGTTGGTCAAACGAACCTCACGGAAATTATTCACCAATTCAGCTTGAAACGGTGTTTTGACTTTCACGTAATTCTCGGTAAATCCATACATCATTCCTTCTTCTTCCTCCGCTTCGAAAAGCACAGTACGTATGGTTGCTACATTCTCCTCGTAAAAAGCACGTTTCTTTTTGTCCGAAAGAATGTGTAACATTTTACTTCGCTCTTTACGTTTCTCCATCGGTACAAACTCTCCTAATTTAGGGGCACTTGTATTCGCGCGTTCCGAATAGGTGAATACGTGGATATACGAAATTGGAAGACTTTGAATGAAGTTGTATGAATCTAAAAATTCTTCATCCGTTTCTCCAGGGAATCCAACAATGACATCCACACCTATGCAACAATCCGTCCGTAAGGATTTGATTTGTGCTACACGTTCTGAATACAAAGAGCGTTCGTATTTTCGGCGCATCGCTTTCAAAATACGATCGTTACCCACTTGCAAGGGAATGTGGAAATGTGGAACAAATTTTTGCGAATCGGTCAAACAAAAATCAATGATTTCATTGGAAAGTAAGTTAGGCTCAATCGAGGAAATTCTATAACGATCAATGCCACCTACTTTGTCTAAAGCTTGAATTAATTGGAAGAAATTCTCCCCTTCTCCTTGACCAAAATCACCAATGTTTACTCCGGTTAACACCACTTCTTTAATCTCGGTTTGTGCAATTTTGTTTGCTTCGACCAAGGTTTCGGCGATACTTGCATTACGACTTTTACCGCGTGCTAACGGAATGGTGCAAAATGTGCAGAAATAATCACATCCATCTTGTACTTTCAAAAACGAACGGGTACGATCACCATAAGAGAAAGATGGAATAAATTCTTTCGTTTCTTTGATGTTTTGGTAAGAAACTTGCGCTTCTTCTTTTTTATCGGTTTGCTCTAAATAAGCAAGAATATCAAATTTTTCATTCGCGCCCAATACCAAATCGACCCCAGGGATTTTCCCGATTTCTTCTGGCTTGAGTTGCGCATAACAGCCAACGATGGTCACGAAGGCATCTGGATTCACTTTCAAGGCTTTTTTAACCAGTTGTTTACACTTTTTATCTGCATTGTCGGTAACAGAACAGGTATTTATCACAAAGACATCTGGTGCGTCTTCGAAATCCACTTTTGCAAATCCAGCGTCCTCAAACAAACGAGCGATTGTCGATGTTTCAGAGAAGTTTAATTTGCAACCCAAGGTGTAAAAAGCAACTTTTTTGTATTGAATCATAATGTCACAAAAATAAGGAATTACTTCGCAAAATAAAAGCAGGAAATTGCTAGTAAAGATAAGATAAGACCGATGCTTTTTTGAAGGTTAAGTTTTTCTTTGAAAAGCAATAAGCCAGCTAGGGTTGAGGTAATCACTGTCGTAACGTTTAACACTGCTAACACTGTTGAATCCGACCAAGTAGTGGTTGAATACGATTTGATAAGATAGTATATGGAAAAATAATTTGGTATCCCTAGTAAAATTCCAGCAAGGATACTCTTTTTCTCGAATTTTTCTTTTTTTCGAAGAATATTAACGAGTAATACAATTCCTCCAAAAACACCTGCCATTCCGAGTCCAAATGCACTAAAAAGTGAAGTGCTTAAATGTTCTAGATGAAAAGATTGAACATAATTTAAGACAACATCCAAAAGTCCACAACCGAGGAAGATAGCGAAGAGAATAGAGTGATGAGAAATAAGTGACGAGTTACGTCCCGAAAGCTTTCGGGAGACGAGAGACGGGTTACGATCATCGTCGATCTTCTCCCGAAAGCTTTCGGGACTTTTCTCGTAACTCATTATTATTACTCCAAGAATCGCGAAGATGATTCCTCCAATTTTCAACGAAGTAATTGATTCATGGTAGAGTACAATCATCAATCCCATGGAAATTGCCATGCTCATTTTAACTGCAACAGAGGTAATTGAAACACCATTGCGTTGGGAACTGATTCCCATTAAATAGAAAAGACTAATAAATAATATTCCACATAAAAATACAAAAGGCATCCATGAGGTATGTTCAAAGGCAGCGTTAGTAAGTGTGTTTCCATACAGTAAGACTCCGCACACGCAAGCTGTCAAATAGTTGATGACAATCGCTTGAAAGGTATTCACGCCATACTTCGGGAAAAGTTTGAAGAGGATGAAAATCCAGGTAGTTGCGAGTACGGAAATGAGAATGGAGAACATGGAAGGGATTATGTGTTATGGGGAATAAATTATATTTTGGAATTAAATTATGTATTATATTTCTATTGAGATTCTTTTTTGAATTTTTTTTAATCACTAAGAACACAATGGCACAGAGAAACACAAAGATTTTCGCAGAGGATTGAGAGAAAGGTGACTAGGTTGACTCAATTTTTGAGGACGCAGAGTTTTATGCCTGTGGCATGAAAATAGCAAATTTGTTTTGACATAGTCAAAATTACTCTGCTGCCTCCAAAACGCTAGAACGTCAAGAACCTCCCTTTTGCTCTGCGCTAATTAAAAACTCAGTGCTCTTTGTGTTAAAAAACAGACCCTCTACTTAAAATAATGATGTACCGTATCTCCTGCGAATGTATATGTTCTACTTGGTGTTCCAGAAATCCGTGGGCCTTTAATTCCATCTCCAAAAGTGTGCTGACCTACAATTACACGTGCTTCGTCCCAATAACCATCTACCAAAAAATGCTGTATCGTACTGCTACCACCTTCAACGAAAACGGAACTAATATTTAGACTGTATAAAACATCAAGTATATTTTTGGTATTGATCTGATTAAGTTTAATCAATTCCACATTACCTATTGTTTCAGTCTTGATTTTATTGATGATTACGGTGCGATCTCCATCGGTATAGACGGTAGAATCTAAAGGCATATTTAATTGGCTATCAATTATTACACGTAATGGATTTTTACCACTTACTTCTCTGACGGTCAAACTTGGGTTGTCGTGCTCCACTGTTTTCCAACCAACTAAAATCGCTGGTTCTTGACTACGCCAATGGTGCACCAACGACTGTGTTTCTGGAGCGCTAATCCAATTGATTTTACGTTCAATTAGTTCTTCTTCACGTGGTCGGTCAATAAATCCATCTTGTGTTTGTGCCCATTTCAATACGATGTAAGGACGCTG
>CANCJF010000007.1 GCA_947378245.1 Bacteroidota bacterium | reverse complement strand
ATCTTCTTCTCTTCTTCCTCTTAATTTAGAAGAAAGTTCATACAATCTTACCAATTGGGATACAGCAAGTACACCCAAAACGATTACGACAATTGTTATTAATTTAAAACTCATCTTGTTTAGTATATCAATGAATAAAAAGGATTATTAAATATCGTGGTGAATACTTTCGTCTAAGAAAGGGTGATTCACAACTGTTAATGGAGCTTTCGTCAAATTTCTTAAAATAGTTTTTAAGAAAATACCTAATACAGCCAATAATAATCCTATTTCTAAGAAACCAATTTTAGCATGTTCACCCATAGAACCGGCCATAATCATAATGTAAACATCCACCCAGTGACCTACCAAAACAATAGAACCAACAAATGTTAAAATTCCCGCATGTCTTTTAGCATCTCTAGACATTAATAATACCATTGGGAAAACAAAATTAATTAAAAACATACCAAAGTATAAGAATTTGAAATCTTTGATTCTTGTTAAGTGGTAAGTAGTTTCCTCAGGAATATTTGCGTACCAAATCAACATGAATTGAGAGAACCATAAATAAGACCATAAGAAACTAGTTGCAAATGTCCATTTACCTAAATCGTGTATATGACTTTCGTTAACATTTGGTAAGTAACCATTTTTCTTTAAGTACAGCGTCAAAGTTACTAATGTAATCATAGTTGTACACCACATACCAGCAAACACATACCATCCGAATAACGTACTGAACCAGTGTGCATCAACAGACATAATCCAATCCCAAGATTGCATTGAACTAAATACAGCAAAGAAAACTAAGAATACAGCAGCTTTTTTATAGTTCGTAAAGTGAATATCTGTACCACCAACCGTATCCTCTAATAAAGATCTTTTTCTAAATCCTCTATAATAGATGTAGTAAACAGATAAATAAACAATAGTTCTAATCCAGAAGAAACCTTTATTCAAATACGTTGATTTACCTTGTAAAATCTCATCGTTCTTTACAACTTCATCATCCATCCAAATGTATAAATGAGCACCATCTTGTAAAGTGATAATTAATAAAGTTACAGCCATCAAGATAATACCAACAGGTAAAAATCCAGAAACAGCTTCAATAACTCTCTTTACTGATGCGTACCATCCCGTTTCAGTAGCATATTGCAATGCTAAAAAGAAAAGAGCTCCTAAACCAATTCCAAAAAAGAAAAAGCTATCAATTAGTAAATTACCAGCAATACGTGTGTTCAAATTATGATCACCCATACTTGTAGCAATTCCAATACCTGTAAACAACAATCCTACGACAATTAATGTCAATGTAAGGATGTTTGCGTTTTTTGTTACTTTGAATTCCATCTTACTATCTCCTTTTATTAATTTTTAGCAGGTTTAACCACTTTTACTGAATCAGAAGAAGCAACATTAATTGAAGCTCCGTCTGCACTAAATGTACCGTATGCTGAATCTTGAAATTTACGAACGTAATGAACTAAAGTCCATATTTCCTTTTTGTTTAAAATAGAAGCATGACCACCCATCGCATTTCTACCATAGTAAATTGAATAGAAAATTTGACCATCCCCTAACGTTTTTTTATCCGCATAATTAGGAACACCTGCGTAAGCTCCACTAGTTACCATAGGACCATTACCATCACCTTTTTCACCATGACAATGCATACAATTAGCAGCAAACAATTCTTTACCTTTTTTAAATATAGCATCAGAATTTGATGCAGTTAATAAATAAGGATTTTTATCATTCGCAGCTTGATTATACTCATAATCAGGTTCTGTATTTGTAGCAAAATCATACCCAAATAAACCATGAGTTGAAGCAAAAGCAGCAGATGGTTTTCTGTTGTAAGGTAACATCATTAACACATCCTCTTCGTTTGTTCCATAGAAAGGAATTGTATGTTTAGGAGGAGTTAATGCGGAAGCAGTATTTTTCATATTTTCATTAATATGACCTCTTACTTCACCATAATCCACATAAGGTTCAATAGCTGGAGAACGATACATATCTGGCATGTATTCTAATCCAGCACTATCCTTGTCAGTAGAACAAGAAAACAAAATCATTCCTGTTACTGCGACTGCGGATAAATTAGCTATTATCTTAAAAATTTTATTCATCACTCTGATAAATTACTATATAATTGGATAATCTATTTAACTTCTTTTTGATCTAACTCTACGTATCCAGTTGTTTGAATTAAAGAAGTTAATTCTTCTTCCGTAAATTTACTATTTTCAGACATTCTGAATTCCATTACAAAACGGTCATCCGTAGTACGAGGATCAGGATTAGATGCAGGTAAACCAGGTAAAATTTTATTTCTTAAGAAATAAGTTAATGCCATACCGTGTGCTGCACATAATACTGTAAACTCAAAAGTAACAGGAATAAAAGCTAAAATATTGTCAAGGTAAGTATTGTTAGGTTTACCACCAATATTCATTGGCCAATCTGTTACCATGAAATAACGCATAGCGATTGTCGCTAACATTGTTCCAGTGATTGCATACAAGAAAGCCATAATACCTAAACGAGTATTTTGCACTCCGATGATTGGATCAATTCCGTGAATAGGAAATGGAGAGAATACTTCAGATACTTTAACCCCTTTTGCGACTAATTTCTTTGCACCATCTTTTAGCACATCGTCATCGTCATACATTGCGTAGATAATTTTTTCTGCCATGACTCCTTATTAATGATTGTTAGTATTATGGTTACCTTCTCCATGTCCATCGTGTCCATGAGTATCTGGAGCGTTTTTGTAAGACTCACCAGAAGATTTTAAGATTGTTTTCAACTCAGCAATTGGTAAAACTGGGAAGAATCTCGCAAACAATAAGAAGAATACGAAGAACAAACCAATAGTTCCAACATACACACCTAAGTCAATATGACTTGGGTAGTGCATACTCCAAGAAGAAGGTAAATAATCACGGTGTATAGAAGAAACGATAATAACATAACGCTCAAACCACATACCAATATTTACAACTATAGAAATAATGAATGTGAACAATAAACTTCTTCTTAAAGGACGAATCCACATTAATTGAGGAGAAATTACGTTACAAGTCATCATAGACCAATATGCCCACCAATATGGCCCAGAGAAACGGTTGATAAACGCATACGCTTCATACTCAACTCCGGAATACCAAGAGATAAATAACTCAGTGATATACGCAGTACCAACGATAGAACCAGTAACCATGATTACAATGTTCATGTATTCTACGTGACGAGTGTGTATGTAAGCTTCCAAACGCATTGCTTTACGCATAACCAACATTAACGTTTGAACCATTGCGAATCCTGAGAATACCGCACCAGCAACGAAGTATGGAGGGAAGATTGTTGTATGCCATCCTGGTATAACCGATGTAGCAAAGTCAAACGATACAATCGAGTGTACAGAGAATACAAGCGGTGTAGCTAAACCAGCTAATATTAAAGAAACCATTTCAAAACGATTCCAGTTTTTGGCTCTACCTGACCAACCAAAAGAAAGGATAGAATACATTTTCTTTGGGATAGGTCTTTTAACTCTATCTCTTAAAGTAGCGAAATCAGGAATTAAACCAATGTACCAGAAAACAACAGATACAGATAAATACGTTGAAATCGCGAATACGTCCCAAAGAAGTGGAGAATTAAAGTTTACCCATAACGAACCGAATTGATTAGGTATTGGAACTACCCAGTAAGCTAACCAAATTCTTCCCATGTGAATCATAGGGAAAATACCAGCCATGAATACCGCGAAAATCGTCATTGCTTCCGCTGAACGGTTAATCGCCATTCTCCATTTCTGTCTGAATAACAATAACACTGCTGAAATTAATGTACCAGCGTGACCGATACCTACCCACCAAACGAAGTTAGTGATATCCCATGCCCAACCAATTGTTTTGTTTAATCCCCATACACCGATACCAGTTCCAATTAAGTAGGCAATACACCCAACTCCATATAAACCAATAATCAATGCGATAGAGAAAAGAACATACCACATTTTTGGTGCTTTGTCCTCGATAGGTTTACATACATCTGCTGTAATGTCTGTGTACGTTTTGTGACCTAAAATTAGAGGTTCTCTTATTGCTGCTTCCTTATGCATTACTTTCTAATTTAGCGATTAATGATGAGCTTTATTATCTTTCTTCTCACCGTGGTGAGCAGATTCTTTTACAACTTGTAACTTTTCTAAGTCAGCATTTTTTTCATTTCTAACTTTTACTTGGTACCAAACGTTTGGTTTTACCCCTACTTCTTCTAAAGCTTGGTAAGAACGTTTATCGTCAGCGTTTTTACGAACCATAGATTTGATATCGTTCCAATCACCAACAGTGATTGCGTTTGTAGGACAAACTTCAGCACAAGCAGTAGTTACGTCTCCATCAACAACTGGTCTAGCTTCTTTTTTAGCAACTAATTTACCAGCTTGAATTTTTTGTACACAGAATGAACATTTTTCCATTACCCCACGTGTACGAACTGTAACGTCTGGATTTAACACCATACGACCCAAATCGTCTTGTGCAGGGTTCACTTGTGTGAATTTTTTATAAGATGGGTAGTTAAACCAGTTGAAACGACGTACTTTATAAGGACAGTTGTTTGCACAATATCTTGTACCAATACATCTGTTGTAAGCCATTTGGTTTAAACCTTCATTACTATGGTTAGTTGCAGCCACAGGACAAACTGTTTCACAAGAAGCGTGGTTACAGTGTTGACACATCATTGGCATATGAACTACTTTTGGATTTTGGGCAGCTACTTCCGCTTTTCCATAATCAAAAGTTTCTTTATTTTCTCTTGTACCTACTGTAGCTTCTTCATCAGATGCATAGTAACGGTCAATACGTAACCAGTGCATTTCACGACCTCTACGTACTTCATCTTTACCAACAACAGGAACGTTGTTTTCAGATTGACAAGCAACCAAACAAGAACCACAACCGATACAAGAAGAAAGGTCGATAGTCATACCCCATCTGTGACCGATTTTCTCTACTGGATGAGCCTCCCATAAGTCAAACTTACTAATATGCTCAGGTCCGTGATGTGTTTCCAACATGTGTGCTGGATTGTATGCTTCTTTGTCTTTTGAAGAATAGATATCTAAAGTAGTTTCACGTACAATTGAATGACGTCCCATAACTGTATGGTGAATCTGAGTCGCAGCGATTGGATAAATACCATCCACTTTCGTGATTGATCCATTAGCAGAATAAGACAACGTTCCATTTTCAAAAGAAGTGAATACAAATGCATTCTTACCAATTGGTAAACGTTTACCATTTTCGTCAGTCGCGTGACCTCCGTATTCTTTTGTTTGGAATGCAGCGTTTCCGATATTCTCATCGTTAGCACCTCTTCCATATCCTAATGCGATCCCCACAGTACCTGGCGCTTGACCTGGAGATGGGTAAACTGGCAATGTCAATTCTTTGTTACCAACTTTCACAGAAGCAAGATTTAATCCATTTTCTTGATCGAAAGTTGTAGCATACGTTGTACCCATTTCAGTTGGGTTCATCGTAATATAGTTATCCCATGTTACTTTAGATACTGGATCTGGTAACTCTTGTAACCATGGGTTGTTTGCTTGTGCACCAACACCAATACCAGCTTTTCTATAAAGTACAACTTCTAAAGCAGCAACTTTTGGTAATTTTCCAGCAACTTTAGCTAATGCTGCGTCATTGAACACAGAAGGTGTATTTTCAACAGCAACATCAATACAACTATCGTGAATTGCTTTATTCCAGAAAGTCTCGAAATCAGCATATTTAGATGTAGCTTTAATATTATCCGCTGACCAAGTAGTTTTAATTAAATCATAAACTACTGAAGAATCTTTTCCTCCACGTTTAGCAGCTCCAGCCCACACTAAGAAAGACTCTTGAGCAGCAGAAGTTTCAAACAATGGACGAATAGTAGGTTGCGCAATAGCAAAGTGATTTTTCTTTGGATTAAAATCATTCCATGCTTCTAATGCGTGGTGATCAGGGCAGATGAATTTACATTTAGATGCAGTTTCATCTGTATAACCAGCTAAAGAGATTGTTAAATCCACTTTTGCTAATGCTTTACCAAAGGCTTCACCGTTTGCTAATGTATATACAGGGTTAACGCCGTAGAAAATCACAGCAGCAGGAGCTTTACCTGCGATAGTGTTTGTTACGAATGTATTTAATGCCTCATCGTTAGAAGCAAATAAATTTACTGTATTTGAAGTGTTGATTGTTTTACCATAAGTTCCTAAAACAGCGTTCAACTTATTAGTCAAGATTTGAACAGCAGTGTTATTAGAACCAGCAACAACAATTGATTCACCTTTTGATTTTTTCAATGATTCGTAAGCCAAATCAGCAACATCTTGTGCTTGTTTAGAAAGCGTAGTTGTTGCGGCCGTTTTAACACCGAATTTATTTAATAAGTAAGCTAGTACATTTGCTTCTTCAGATGGTTTAACCATTCCTCTATAATCAGCATTCGATCCAGTGATAGAAAGTACAGATTCAAATTGGAAATGTTTAGACATCCATTCGCCATCAGGATTTCTTCTAGAGCTCCATTGTGGTGTATATTCAGTAGCTAATAACCATGTAGATAAGAAATCAGCTCCAACAGAAACAATTGTTTTTGCTTTAGAAAAATCATAATCAGGAATAAAGTCTGTTCCGAAAGATTCTTTATTAGCATTTCTGATACCTGCATAAGAAACAGCATCGTATTGAATATGCTCAAAAGAAGTTCCAGTTTCATCACCACCATTCACTTTAGCTTTCAATTTAGCAATTGCAGCATTCGTAGATGGAGAGATAATTGTATTTGACACTAAAACTACTTTTCCTTTTTTAGCAGTGATTTCTTTCAATTTCGCAGTGATATCCCCATCAACTGTTGACCAAGAAGCTGCATTATTTCCTTTTCTAGCTCCTGCTAAACGAGCAGAATCATATATAGGAAGAACAGAAGCAATAATTTGTGGATTGGCAGAACCTTTAGTGATTCCGAAATCTTTATTTCCTTTAATATAGATAGGACGACCTTCTCTCGTTTTCACTAAGATAGAAGCATAAGATGTTCCGTCATAATACGTAGAAGCGTACCAAGTAGGCATACCTGGAGTTACGTTTTCTGGTTTAACTACATAAGGAATTGCTTTAGTCACTGGTGATTCACACGCAGCAACAGTAGCAGCAGCAACACTAAAACCTAAGAATTTCAAGAAATCTCTACGAGCAGTAGAAGTTTCTTTTAGGTTTTCATCTGCTAAAAATTCATCCACTGACATGGATTGAGGAAACTCTTGGTCTCTACCTTGCACGAAACTTGGAGTTTCGTTTAATTCTTCAAGACCTTTCCAATATTTTCTAGTCGTACTCATATGCTTTTAGCCTAGTCGTTTGTTATTAATAGTGACATTTTGCACATTCCCATCCACCAAGTTCTTTCACGGTAACTTTACCATCTTCTAGGTACTTGTTGTAAAGAGACTTGTCGTTATTCAACAGACGTTTATGAATTTCATCATAGTATCCATCTTTTTTACCATCTAATGGTCCTTCTTGGATTGCTTTTTCGCCGTGACATTCGATACACCATCCCATTGTTAAAGTAGGACGAGTTAATGGAATGTTACCTTCAATTTTGTTCAACTCACCTACAGGAACTACACGTGCTGTTTCTTTTTGTTTCGTCATATCGCCGTGACATTGTTTACAATCAACACCACCAACAACAACGTGTTGAGAGTGATTAAAGTAAACGTGATCAGGAAGAACGTGCACTTTGTTCCATTTGATAGGTTTAGTATGACCTGTGTAAGAACCAGCTCCTTCCGTACTCCAACCAGCAGCAGCATACACAGCTTTGATTTTTTCTTGTTGTGCAGGGGTTCTACCATTCACTTGTTTGTGGCAATTCATACAAACATTCACTGATGGTAAACCAGCAGATTTAGATTTTGTCACTGAATTGTGACAGTATTTACAGTCAATTCCGTTAACACCTGTATGAATATCGTGAGGAAATTCTATTGGTTGAGATGGTTGATAATCTTCCACTACACCGATATCACCTAAACTTAAAACTAAGGAAACGATTAAAGACATCACTAATACTAAAGTAGCAATACCTACATAAATCTTATTCTTCCAAGCCCAAGTTTTGAACTCTTGCATATAGCTTTGTTCGTCAGCATCTTTAGAATCACTTAACGCAGCTTTCAATTGACGGCGAACACCACTAACAGCACCAATAATCACTGCAAAGATTACTCCTAGTAAAATCCACACCCAAGAGAAAGAACCTTCTTCCGTTTCTTCAGTAGTAGCAACTCCATCAACAGCACCATCTTTCCCATCTGCAGCAGCAGCAGGATCTGGAGTAGAATCTACGTAATCAAAAATCGCATCAATCTCTTCTTTTTTCAATTCTGGAAAAGCTTGCATTGCACTCGCAGCCCACGTAGAAACTGTTTGAGCATAAGGATCAGAAGCAGCAGCAGCTTGCCAGTTGTTTACCCATTGGTAAATCGAACCTTCTTTAGCTCCACCATCAGCCCATTTCTTACGAACTTCAAATAATTTTGGTCCCGTACCGTTCTTATGCGGTTGGTGACAAGTAGCACATTTAGCCTTGAAAAGACCTTCTCCTTGTGCATTAGCGTTGAATGAACCAGCAAAAAACAAGAATGTTAATGCGGCAACACACCATTTGTTAATAGATTTAAACATCTGATTTATAGATATTTTCATAAATAAATTTTTTGTCGTGTGAGAAAATACACCATTTGACAGGCGCAAAATTAAAATAATCAGGGGGATTTATGACAATTCTATGACAATTTTAATGTTCGTTTTTTTAATTTAAAATGATTCTAAATAAGAAAAGGTAAAATATTATCAATTAACATTAGTATGCTTACAACTCAATGAAAGCTATTTATTATTTAAACTATATCTTTGTAATTATGAAAACACTTTTAAGTACATTATTAGTTATAATTTCTACATTCATTTTTAGCCAAAACACTAAAGATAATAATGGAGTTGTTATAATAAAAGATAAGAAAATTGATGAGTTAATCAAAAACAAGAGTAACGTTCGACGTGTATCGACTGCAGGATATCGTTTACAAATTTTCTTTAGTACTGATAAAGATAAGGTGAACGAAATACGTATGAAATTCATAAAACAATATCCAAAAATGGAAACATACATCACTTTTGATGCACCAAATTACATACTACGTGTTGGAGATTTCACTGAAAAAAATGATGCTGAACGTTTCAAAAAAGAAATATTTAGAGAATATCCAGAAAACTTTATAATTAAAACAGCAATAAATGTTCCAAATGATGATGAGGACAATTGGGATTCAAAAGAGAAGGGTGACGAAATAACGAAATAACGACACTTCTAGAACTTCAAGAAACGATTAGACAATCTAATTAAAGGAATATATGACGATGTATCAGAACATATAAAAATTAAATTAAGTAGTCAATATTTGATGAAATACCTTTTCAGAAAACTTTATTAGTAGCGATGAAACCTGTGGAAAAACAAGCTTGGAGTAAATATCCTCCTGTGGGTGCATCCCAATCAATCATTTCCCCAACGACACTAATATTTGGAAACTTAATTAATTTTAGATTTATATCTAATTCTTCCCAAGAAACTCCTCCACAACAAGAGATTGCTTCGTCAATTGGTCTGAAAGAAATTGGTTGTATGGGAAATGATTTTACCAACTTAGCAATTATACCATTGGAAATAAATTCTTCCTTAGTCAGGAACGATTTACACCAAGACACAAAGGGAATAGATAATTTCAATTTCTTAAATCCCTCTGAAGTGTTTTTGCAATTCTTTAGGATTTCTATTATTTCCTTTTCCGAATAATTGGGTTTAAAATCAATATAAATTGGAACTGAAAGATTCTTTCGTAAAGAAGGGTTCAAATAATAAATAGGCGCTCCTTCTACTCCATAATTTGTCAATACTACCTCTCCTTTACGAAATGATCCATCGTGTGAAACGACCACATTTTTCAAAATTGTACCTTGAAATTTTTTTAAGAAATCAGCAGGCAAAGTACAATTTACCCCAGCATTTGAAGCTTGAAATGGAACAACTTTAATGTTTTTTGCTTGAAACAGTGAAACCCATGACGCATCAGAGCCAGTTTTCGGCCATGAAGCAGCACCTAAACCTAGTATTAGGTGGTCGAATTGGTGTTTTTCTAACCCTGCTTTTGTTTTTATTAACACTTCATTTGAAGAAAAGTCTTCGAGAGTTGCATTATAGACAAATTTTACTCCTTGATCATTCAAATAGTGCAACCATGTTTTCAAGACCATTGATGGTTTTATTTCTTTGATAGGGAAAATCTTACCAGAAGAACCAACGTATGTTTCTATACCTAATTCTTTCAACCAACTAATTAAATCATCGTTAGTAAACTGACGGATGATATTCGCGATTTGAGGATGAGAATAATTAGAAACAAAGTCATCCAATAAACCATCATGAGTAAGATTGAAACCACCGTCACCCGCGACTAGAAATTTACGTCCTGCGGTTTTCATCTTTTCATACAAAATAACCTCACAACCATTTTTGACAGCTTGTGTGGCAGCCATGAGTGAAGATGGACCGGCACCAATGATGATTGTTTTCATTTTAGTTTATAGGTTGGAATTTCATTAAAACCATTAAGAAATTAAGTCATTTAGGCATATATGAAAATTTTAGGAGAATTAAGATATTCGCTTTGCTCACTAAGTAATATTTTGCCATTAAGAAATTTAGGAGAAAAAGAAATAATAGTAGATAAAAAGGAAATTAAATATTGACTTTATCAATGTAAAATAAAAAACCGCAGGATTAGTAAATTAATTTGTTATACAAATCACTGCGGAACTTTTATTATTGTCATTGTAATAGTAGAATATACATTATTTATTTATTTCACCGAAATTTCAGCTGCCATCGCTTGTGCTTTCTCTACAAGTTCTTTTACATCTTGTTCACCATACGTTAAAGTTACAGCCATTCTTCTGTATGGTCTTGTCGAAGGTTTTCCAAATAAACGTAAATCACTGTTAGAAAATATTGCCGCTTTACCTAATCCTGAGAAAATTGGTTCCGATTCAGAGGTTTCTGATGCAAGAACAACCGCACTCGCTCCATTACGGAGTAAATCGATTTGAGGAATTGGAATGTTTAAGATTGCGCGGGCATGTAATTCAAATTCGTTGTAGGATTGCGTACCTGCTAGTGTAACCATACCAGTATCGTGAGGACGCGGAGACAATTCAGAGAAATAAGCACCCTCTTTGGTGATAAAAAATTCAACACCCCAAAGTCCTGCGCCTCCTAAAGCTTTCGTCACATCTGCTGCCATTTGTTGTGCTTCCTTTAAATGTTCTTCCTTCATTGGCATCGGTTGCCAGCTTTCTTGATAGTCACCACGTTCTTGTCTGTGTCCAATTGGAGGACAAAACAACGTTGGTCCGTCTTTTTGGGTAACCGTTAATAAGGTAATTTCATACTCGAAATCAATAAAACCTTCCACAATTACTTCTTTTAAGTCGCCACGTGAACCTTCCAACGCATAATCCCATGCATGTTGCCAATCTGCTTGTGATTTGATCACCGATTGGCCTTTACCAGAGCTTGACATTAATGGTTTAACTACACAAGGCATACCTGTATATTTAACAGCTTCCACTAATTCCTCGTATGAAGTCGCATATTTATATTTTGCAGTTCTAACCCCAACTTCAATTGCAGCAAGATCACGAATCGCCTTACGATTCATGGTGAAATTTGCAGCTTTTGCACTAGGTACTACTTGAATTCCTTGTTTTTCGTAATCGTAAAAACGTTCCGTACGGATTGCTTCAATTTCAGGAACAATTAAATCAGGTTGATGTTTAGCAATAATCGCATCTAATTGATCACCGTTAAGCATATCAATCACTTCAAATTCGTGCGCTACTTGCATAGCTGGAGCATTTATATAGCTGTCTACCGCAATTACATATTGACCTAAACGTTGTGCTGCGATGGTAAATTCTTTACCTAACTCACCCGAACCTAGTAGTAAAATTTTTTTTCTCATAAAACAAAGGTAATAAATAAGAAAAAATAGCACAAAAAATTGTTTGTTCTTACACTCAACGTTATAATTAAACTAAAAAAAGAGTACTTTTGTTGTAATAAAAAACAAGAATTTATGTCAATTGGTGTTAAAATATTTGCTGGAAGAGCTTCCAAAGATTTGGCAGGAAGAATAGCTAATTCTTATGGTATACCCTTAGGAGATGTTAAAGTATTAGATTTTAGCGACGGTGAGTTTCAACCATCATATGAAGAAACAGTTCGT
This sequence comes from Bacteroidota bacterium, assembly GCA_947378245.1. Lineage (GTDB taxonomy): Bacteria > Bacteroidota > Bacteroidia > Flavobacteriales_D > Crocinitomicaceae > CANHVK01. The sequence continues at coordinate 32,206 of CANCJF010000007.1, read as the reverse complement.
GGACAAGATGTATTTATCGTACAATCTACTATGCCACCAAGTGATAATTTATTTGAGTTGTTGTTACTAATTGACGCAGCAAAAAGAGCTTCTGCACGTAAAATCATTGCTGTAATTCCGTATTTTGGTTTAGCAAGACAAGATCGAAAAGATAAGCCACGTGTAGCAATTGGTGCAAAACTAGTAGCAAATATGTTGATGGCCGCAGGGGTTGACCGTGTAATAACCATGGATTTACATGCAGAGCAAATTCAAGGATTTTTTGAAGTTCCTGTCGATCATTTATATGCATCTACAATATTCTATAAAGAATTACACGAATTAAATAAAACGGGTAATTTGATTATGGCAGCACCGGATGCTGGCGGGGCAAAAAGAGCAAATTCATATGCTAAGGTATTGAATATTGGATTAGCATTATGTCACAAAAACCGTAAAAAAGCGAATGAAATCTCAGAGATGACTGTCATTGGTGACGTTGCAGGAAAAGATGTGATATTAGTTGATGACATGTGTGATACAGCTGGAACATTAACAACTGCTGCAGATTTATTTATGGAAAAAGGTGCCAAAAGTGTGCGTGCATTTTGTACACATGCTATATTATCTGGTCCAGCATATGAACGTATCGAAAATTCAAAAATTACAGAATTAATCGTAACTGATACGATACCATTAAACAGGCATTCTGACAAGATAAGAGTGTTACCAGTTGATGATTTATTTGCAGATGTTATTAAAAGTTTAGTAACAAACAAGTCAATTAGTGATTTATTTGTAATTTCGTAATCTAATAATCAAAAATAAAACAAATGAAAGTATCAAAATTGAGCGGTTTGCTTAGAGCAAACGTAGGGAAAAAAGATGCTGCAGCACTTCGCAGAGAAGAGAGAGTACCATGTGTACTTTATGGACAAGGAACTCAGGTTCATTTTTCAGCTCGCAGAATTGACGTTGAAAAATTAGTTTTCACTCCAGAAGTGTATCAAGTTGACTTAGATGTTGAAGGAAGAACAGCGAAAGCGATCATCAAAGATATCCAACAAGATAATTTAAACGGAAAAGTAAAACACGTAGATTTCTATGAGTTGAACGATGCTAAACCAGTTAAAGTTGCATTGCCAGTTCGTTTAACAGGTGCATCTCGTGGTGTTTTAGCAGGGGGTAAATTATTGCAAGTATTCCGTCGTTTGACAGTATTTGCTTTACCTAGTGCTTTACCAGATGCTGTAACTATTGACATTACAAAACTACGTATTGGTCAATCAATTCGTGTAGGACAAATCGAAGCGAATGGATTATCTTTCTTAGAGCCTGCAAATGCAGTTGTAGTTTCAGTTAAAATGGCAAGAGGAGCTGCTAAAGGTTCTGATGCTGATGACGATGACGACGAAGAATAAAAAAATTCTTTACAAAATGAAAGCCTGACGAATTATCGTCAGGCTTTTTTTGTGTTATAAATCTTATATTTGTGTCATGACAGAATTAGCTAAAAATATACGAACACGCTTTCCAAAAGCTCAAATAATTGAACTACCAAAACAACAGGAATTTGATATAGATTTATTACTAATAGCTACCGAAAAACGCTCATCCCTACAACTAGTAATGACAAATGGTTTATCTGTCTATGAGCAACCTGTTCCTGATAAATATTCTACATTAAAACATATAGAAATCTATTTTTGTTTACCTAGTTATTGGGATTTAAATGATTTAGATAACCCTACTATGAATTGGGTTCAACCATGGATTCAAAAACTTGCGAAGCATTTAATTGAAAAAAAAACTTGGTATGGTGTTGGGCATACATTCCCCAATGGAAATCCAGTAGAAGCAATATCCCCCACCATGAAACAGAAATATTTTTTATTAAATGTTCCTACTTATCTAGCAGACGAATTAACACCATTAGAAGTTGAAGATAAAACTATTGAATTTCTAAGTATAGTTCCAATTTTTGAGGATGAGTTGGATTATAAAATGGGGAAAGGAACTTATAAATTACAGAAGAAGTTTTTAGATAAAAATATTACAGAGTTATTGGATGATTACCGGATGTCCACTTTAAAGAATAAATGGAGAATTTTTAAATAATACAATATATTTGCAAAACTTACGTTAGAGGGTACAATTTTAAGTTTATGGAACAACAACTAGAAACAATTATACAAAAAGAGAATATCGTTCAATTTATTTGGAAAAAACGAAAAATTATCGGGATTATGACTTTTATTGGGGCTATAGCTTCATTGATTATATCATTTTTCATTACGCCTGAATATTTATCTACGGCAATTGTTTTCCCTACTGCTACAAGTTCAGTTTCATTTTCAGAACAACGAAATGCAAAAGCATCATCCATGGATTTTGGGGAGGAAGAACAAGCCGAACAAATGATACAAATTTTACAATCAGCACAAATCCGTGATCGAATAGTAAAACAATTTGGGTTAATGAAGCATTATGAAATTCAAGAAAATGATCCTTATAAGAATCATAAATTAGGAGAGAAATATGCTAAACATTTTAGTTTTACGCGTACTCGTTATGGTTCTATTCAATTAGATGTATTGGATAAAGATGCGGCTAAAGCTGCTGCAATGGCTAATAAAATAGTTGACCTCATCGATACCGTAAAAAATGAAATGATTAAGGCTCGTACAATTCCAGCTTATGAAATCAACAAACGTGAAAAGGAATTAATTGAGCAAGATATAAAAATCATCTTAAATCGATTGGATAGTTTGAGTTCAATTGGAGTTGTAACAGATGAAGGTCGAGCTACACTTTTTCAAGCCTACAATGAGGCAAAAGGAAAAGAGGACCGTCGTTATTTCCGTAAACAAATTGATGTGAATGTAAAACATGGAGCTGAGTTTGATGGATTATGTATGATACGAGATGAAAAAATGACGAAGTTAGCGGAATTTGAGACAGCTTATGATCAAGCAGAGTCTGATGCAAATGCAAATTTCAGTCATAAATTCGTAGTAGAGCGAGCTGTAAAAGCCGATAAAAAAGAAAAGCCTAAAAAATCAGTTATTGTTCTTATTTCTACTCTTTCTACATTGTTGTTAATGATATTCTTACTCTTATTACAAGAACGTATTAAAGAATTAAGAAAAATATCATAGTGCAAGCTTTAAGATCCAATTTATTTGCAATACTTGGCGGTAGCATTTTTATTCTACTCTCATTGTTTGCATTTTATCTAGAAAATTGGTTTTTCTTTTTTGTTCCTTTTGCACTATTAATAATTTACATTTCGATTTATCATACAAAGTATGTATTTCTATTTATTCTTTTTGCAACTCCATTAAGTATAAATATCGAAGAATTTGTAACTAGTGTAGGATTGTATATTCCAACAGAACCATTGTTATTTGGATTAATGTTACTAGTCATCATGTATCAGCTTCGATCCAATATCCTCCCTTCTTTCCTATTCAAACATGAAATTGTTTGGGCGATTGGAATTTATTTAGGTTGGATGTTTATTAGTTCATGTATGAGTACCCATCCGATGGTATCTTTCAAGTTTTTATTAGTAAAGCTTTGGTATATAGTACCTTTAATTGGTTTTGGTTCTTTGATTTTTCAAGATAAACGATATATCCGTGCTTTTTTATGGCTTTATAGCGTTTCTATGTGTCTGGTTATTATTTACACTGTAATCAAACATGCAGGTTATGGATTTGCAGAGAAACAAAGTCACTGGGTAATGGATCCATTTTTTAGAGATCATACTATTTATGGTGCTGCTGTAGCATTGATTTTTCCTTTTCTTTTGGGTTTATATCTTTCCAAAAAACACGATTTATTGACTCAAGTAATTTTACTGGTTTTGCTTATAATTAACTTAACAGGTCTATATTTTTCTTATACGAGAGCTGCTTGGTTGAGTATTGTTGCTGCTGGAGGTGTTTGGTTTTTAATCTGGTTTAAAATCAAGTTTAAATATATCTTGATTACTGTAATGAGTATCTGTGTCATACTTGCTTTATCTTGGACAGAGATTCAATTTGCTTTAGCTAAGAATACCTCTGAACATACTACAGAAGATTTTGGAAAACGTTTGGAAAGTGCTGCGAATGTTACAACCGACGCTTCAAATTTGGAGCGCCTTAATCGCTGGTCATGTGCTATCTCTATGTTTGAAGAACGTCCTATTTTTGGTTTTGGTCCAGGAACTTATGCTTTTGAATATGCCCGTTTTCAAAAACCAGAGAATTTAACCATTATTTCTACCAATTTTGGTGACGGAGGAAATGCTCATAGTGAATATTTGGGTCCATTGTCTGAAATGGGAATATTGGGATTATTGACTACTTTGTTACTTATCAGCACCATTTTTTATAAAGGGATTACACTTTATAATCGATGGGGAAATGAAAATCGAGAAATGAAAGTACTTTTATTGTCAATGATATTGTCTTTGGTTACATACTTCGTTCATGGAATACTAAATAATTATTTAGACACTGATAAAGCATGTGTTCCGATTTTTGCGATTTGCGCGTGTATTATAGTGATGAGTAACGAGCGACGTCCTTCGGCAAGCTCAGGATTTTAAGTGAAGAGTGACGTATAGAGTTAGAAATAGAGAGGGTGAGCATAACAAACACCATTTTTCCAATGGAGGGTTGGAAGAGGTATTTTAATTGCGTTGATTGGTCGAAGGATATTCTTCACCCATTTCCGTTTAATAGGTAGTTTACTTAAATCAATATCGAAAGAGAATAAAAACTCACGAGAAGCGTTATAAATGATATTATTCACAGTCGTGTATGTATTTTTATCACCTACTAATTTTGCATCTACGCTATATCCAAAGGAAATCAACATCCAGGCTGGAATATTAGAAGTTTTCCAAATATTTTTCGGAGCAAAACTTAACCAATAGGTTTGTCCATTATAGTCCTTGAGGTAACGTTCTGCAAAATTATTACCAAGTGTGTTCGGTCGAATTGGTGCGTAAATACTCGGAGAATAACTTTCTTTAAAAAGGATGAACTGTTTGTCCCAATAATACTGTTGTAATCCAAACAACAATCCTCCAGAAAAATTCGCCGTAATATCACTCCATGAAAATCCCCATTCCACACTACGTCCATCTAAATATTCTATGGAAGCTTGGTATCCTAACGTGATTGCTGTTCCTGCTAAAACTGCATTTTTTGGTTTCATTCCTGTCCAACGATACAAAGAAGTGAGTGATTTACTAATTTGATACGTCGTAAAAGCATGACCACATTTGTCCATTTGTAGCCATTCACTAGCATCATTGAAGGTATGAAATGTAGTTTTTGGATAATCTTTGTACCATGCTTGATCGAGCATTACTAAACTACTTGACCAAACACCGGCATATAGCGTGTTTATTCCGATGCTTCGTTTGGTGTTTAAAGAGTCTGAAGTGTTGAAGAATGAGGATTGAGCGTATGAAGTAGAAAGTAGAAAGCAACAAGTAAAAAGTAAAGCACTTCGACTCCGCTCAGTGGGACGATGAAATTCTAATTGACTCCGTTCAGTGAGACGATGAAATTTTAATTGACTATGCTCAGTAGGACAAGACAATCTCGTTCGAATACACTCAGTGGGACCATGTAATTTTATACAGTCAATGAGCCGATGAAATCTTAATTTCAAGAAAATAGATCTACAACCCACTAATGAATTTTTTGAGTAATTCCGAGATAGGAATGAACTTTGAAAAACTTAAATTTTCGTAGGTGTCGAATACATCATGATAGTTTTTGTTTGGTCCCATCGTATAGATGAAAAAAGCAGGTACACCACGTTCTGAAAACCAATAGTGATCGGAGTTCGCTGCTGGGCCTCTCGACTTAACTAATGGAACATAATTTTCTTTGGCGTTTAGGTCAAGTAATTGTTGAAATTGGGTAGGATGTTTCGTTGCATTCACAACGGTAATGCCTTCTTCTCCACTTCCCATGATGTCGACATTAACTAAGAAATGTATGTTATTTAATTCAAGCCAAGGATATTGTACAAAATAATTTGACCCAATAAGACCAGCTTCTTCACCAGCAAAAGCTATAAAAACGATATTATATTTTGTAGGATGTTTGGCATAATACCTCGCTAATTCTAACAACATTGCTACTCCAGAAGCATTGTCATTCGCACCAGGAAAATACGTTTCATTCCCCATTTTTCCTAAATGGTCATAATGGGCTGAAAGTACGATTGTTTTCTTCGTTTTCTTGATTGCAGGCACCATTCCAACTACGTTAGAAGAAAGATAATTTTCTTTAAAACGCGATTGAATGTGTGTAGAGATAACCGCTTTTTCAACAAATTTTTCGCCTTTAATGAAAATTACACTATATGAGTAGGGTTCGTTGCCAACAGAGAACGTAAATTTCTCATCCGTAATTACCATTACATGTAATTGCTGCGCTAATCCTGGAAGAATATCTCTATGTATTTTTTTTAGAGAGTCCCCATTTAAATTACGAATATCTATAATACAGCTGTTAATATTTTGTTGATCTTTGGTGATAGATGAAATATAGCGACTTAGAATATCCTCATTAAATAAATCTTCATTTGTAAGTTTTAGGTATTTCCAAGTTTCGTTACTCGAACCTGAATTTGGGTCGACCATAAAGTCTATTCCAGGCGTAAGTTGATTTTGATTCATCATCACCTTCATCTCTCCTGGGAAAGTAACTACATTGTGCGCAAAGGATTGAAAATAAGAAGTTTTTCCTTTAATGTATTGTAAACCAATTTTAGTAAATTCTTCTTCTAGGAATCGTGCAGCAACAGAGTCTCCCTTTTGTACATACCCACGACCTAATAATTCGTTGGAACATAATTTTTTAGTAATTCTACGTGCTTCATCAAGTTGGGCAGTTACACAATTCCCAATGAATAAAATGCATAGAAAAACTACAATTTTATGCATACCTACGTGCAATTTTTTGAACGAATTCTATTACAATTGGGGTATCTAATTCCCACGAATATTCAAGCGTGAAATTACTTAATATCGTTTTTGCATGCGAAAAATCGGGTTGCATATCGAATATTTGAATGGCTTGGGTAAATGCTTCACTTGAATTATTAAACATTTCACGAATGATTTGTAGTTTTTCGTTCAGACCAAAAGCACCTTGTAATGAATCAATTTTGGTAAACATTAGTCCTAGTGATTTATTTTGATCTAAAATTCTGTCAAATAGATCTTTAGGCACAGAAGGTGTTTCAACAACAGGAATTGTTATCTCATCAACGATTGGTGTTTGAACGACTTCTTTACTTTCTACCACTTCATTCACTACAAACTTATCAGCTTCAATAATAGGTTCTTGAAATGCAGTTTCTGAAACAGGTGTTTCTTCCTCCACTTTTGTATCGTTTGGTTCTTCCAATTGGTCGAACAAAGAGAATGACATGTCAAAAGACGGTGTTTCTGGTTCTTTGATTTCTACAGGGATAGGTTCTATAATTTCGTCTATCACGTAGATTTCTGGTTCTACAATAATATGTTCATTTACTGATTCAGGAATGATACTATCATTTTCTACCTCTGAATTATTTCCGTAAATTTTATTTTCGTATGCTTTGTATCTAATTATAAGTGCACGCTCATATAATTCACGTGTGCTAGAAACCAAGGTTTCCATATCTTCCTCACTTAATTTACCGATTTTCATGTTGTTAAATAACAATTGAACGGAAACTAATAAATCTTCTTTGGTATCGAATTTTGACATAATGTGTTCCTTTTATTGAAGTAATGTAAAAGTAAACACTTTCGGAGGAAGAAAATCGTGCCTTTTAAAATGATTTCAACAATCCATTTTTACAAAAAACTTCGCCTTCTATCATTTTCTGTTGATACATTTTTTTGCTAATCTGAAGTTGATCTTCACGATCTGGTCTTTCGTGATAGAAGTGAAATTGAATCGCTTTGAATTTTAAATTAATGAAACTGTAGCCAGCCTTTCTTATTCTCCATTCGATATCACAATCTTCCCCATATCCTGGTAATTCATAATCTTCGTCAAAACCATTAATTTCCTGAAGTATCACTAAGGGAATCCCCATGTTGCAACCTAATAGATAGGGAGTAATAGTTTGCTTAGATGGAAACCATGTTATTTCAAAACTATCCTCCACTCTTTTGCTACCATTTAGAATCATTTTTAATCGTGGAGGGACAACTGTATTTGTATCTAAAATATACTTAGAAGTCACTTCATCTATATCTGTTCGTTTTCCAAACAACACTTTAGAAGTATCAAAATTTTTTGCATACGCACGTAGAAAATTTGCGTGTAAAATACAATCACCATCAATGAAAACACATAAGTCTTCTGTGGTTTCTCTTAATGCAGTATTGAGTATTTTATTCTTACGGAATCCTACATCCTCTTGCGTATAATGAGAAATAGGAAACGAGTAATGAACGGAGTCTATAAAATTTTTCATTACTTCTGAATTTCCATCTTCAACAATAGACACCTTAAAATTGCGATAGCTTTGTCGTTCAACAGAATCCAACACTTTCTTTAAAAAAGTCGTGTTTTTGTAAACTGCAATAATAAGTCGGATCGAGATAGTTACTTTCATATCTTATTTTTTACTTAAAAATCCCCAATAGGTTGTTCGATTTAAAGCAAATAATCCTGCTTCCGGGTAATATTTTTTGAAACTTGCTGGAAACTTTGGTTTTTTTCGTTTGTCCCAAATGGATTTGTATGCCATTAATTTTCCTTCGCGTTCTTCGATAAAATCCATTTGTTGTTTGGTGTGAGTTTTCCAAAAGTAGTAGTCGGCTTTTAATCCGTTATAGTCATTCCATTTGATACGTTCTGCGATTAACCAGTTTTTCCATAGGGCATCGATATCGTTTCGCAAATCAAACCCATGGAAATTTTTAATAATTGCATTACGTATGCCATTATCTAAGAAATATACGGTATGTGTTTTCTTCAATTCGTACGTGTTATTGTTGAAATAACATGGGATTTTTTTGAGAATATATGCTTTTTCCAAAAGATCGATGTAACGTTCCACCGTTTCATTATCCAATCCACAACGAAGTCCAACATCGTTGTATGATATTGCTTGACCGATTTCAAATGCAAGAATCTGAATCATTTTCAGAAGTTTTGCACCTTTGTTCATTCGTTCATTCGGGTTCAATTGGGTAAAAATAGCATCCTTTACCAATTGTATTAAAAAAGCTTCAGCTTCTTCCGGTTTTGCTACCACTTCTGGATAATTACCATAAACGATGCGTTGTTCTAGTTTTTTATCGAACTCTACGATGCCTTGTTGGTTTGCAATTTCTTGAAAAAGTAGGGGAAAAATGTTTATTTCGAGTCCTTCCATTTGAAGTACATCTCGCAAGACCTGATCTAAAATCGGTTCATAAGAGCAAAGTAACACCAAATTCAAGGATGCATTTTTGTCTAATACTTCTTCGATAATGTCTTGTAGATTTGCAAGGTATTGTGCATCGCGAATTAGTACAAATTTTTTATCCCCAAAATATGTTAGATATCCATTGGATTTAAGTGCTTCGATTTCTTTTCGCACTTTTTTCTTGGATGCATCGATTGCTAAAATTTCCTCTTGATTTTCGATACAACTTGCAACTAACTTAAATTTTTGGACGCCTCGTGTTCCCAACAATAATAAAATGTTGTGGGTTGCAAGGTGTTCTTTAATTTTAGGAGCAATGTAACGTTGAATCATTCAAAAATGTTGAACCACGAAGATATTAATTCTTAGTTAAATTGTTGAATTTTGCGAAAAATTAAAACAAGAATTCAAATTTTACATCCATTTTATACTTCGACTACTTTATCATACTTATTTACAATATTTCGTTAATTTTAATACCGATTAAACGTAGACTTTAAATGAAATTCATACTGTCCTTTTTCCTGCTGTTTTTCCTGCAATTTAGTTGGGCACAACTTACAATCCAAGGAAAAGTGCAGGATTTCTCAAATCTAAAACCAATATCAGGCGCGATAGTTATTGCTTCAAAAGTGAAAGACTCTATTCTTGTTCAGTTTACAAGGACCAATAAAGCAGGAGAATTTAGTTTGACAAACCTCCCCATCGATACGTTTAAAATCACGATTGGTCATCCCAATTTTCAGGATCAATTTATGTATGTCTTTGGAAATCAAAATGAAAAATTCATCACCTTACCTGCTGTTCAATTAGATAATTCCAAAAAGGAATTAGCACCTGCTTTTATTTATGTGAACAAAAGTCCAATCTACTACAAAGGCGATACCTTGGTGTTTGTGGCTGATTCTTTCAAAGTAAGAGAAAATGGGGTGGTGGAAGATTTGTTGCGGAAATTACCAGGAGTATCCGTGGATGCTCGTGGAAAAGTGACCTTTCAAGGAAAGGATATTGATCAAATTTACGTAGATGGAGACGAATTTTTTGGAAATGACCCTACTGTTGCTACGAAAAACCTAGGGGCAAAAGCGATTCAAAATGTACAGATTTACGAGAAGAAAAACAACACAGAGAATGGAGAAGAGGCGAAACAAATCATGAACTTGAAATTAAAAGACGATGCAAAAAAAGGTTATTTTGGGAAAGCTTCTTTGGCAACTGACGGTCAAAAATTTTATGAGGGAGAGCTCTTATTTAACCGCTATCAGAACAAAAAAAATTATTCGTTTTATGTGTTGAAAAATAATACTCCGCGACTAGGTTTTAACTGGCAAGACCAAAATAAATACGGGATGAACAATGCAGTTACAAACAGTACTAGCAATGGTTTTCCTGATAATTTTACGACTGGTGCGCGATTCAAAAATTCATATGGAGAAAATAATAAACACTTCTTTGAAATCAACTATCAATACAGGGATTTGAAAACCAGAAGTATCACAAAAAATAACACACAATACCTGATGGCGGATACAAGTTATTACAATGAAAGTCAACAAAACAACTATACACGTCAACAAAATCATACTATTACCATCGAAAATAAATGGAAATTAGATTCATTAACGACATTAGAATTAGTTCCTGAAATTAAATATTCACTTCAAAAATCGGACAATCAAAATAGTTCTTCTTACCTAAATAATAGTAGAAATCAGTTTCGATCAAGTACGAATAATGTGACAGATTCATCAGTGGAAGTGAGTTTAACTAATACCTTGAAACTGGAAAAAAAATACATGAAACCAAAACGTGAAAGTTCCATTTCGAGTGAGATTGATTATTCCGATAATCACGATTTGGGTGGCGTGAATTTTAGTAATCAAGCTGCTAACCTTTTAAAACAAACCAATCAAAATAATAACATAACACAAAAAACACTCAATCAATCACTCACCTTGTTTCATACAGAACCATTAACGAATCGGGTTAATCTGAACGTGGAGTATATGAATAATACGACAACAGATCATCAGATTCGTAAAATATCAGATATTCAAAATCAAGTTTTTATCCCAAATAGTAAGTTTAGTTCAGACTATTCTCGTATAACAATTATAAATAGAGGAAAGTTAAGTTTGACTCGTAAATCGGGAGCACATTTAGTAACCATTGGAAGCGCATTGAGAAACCTAGCGTTGTCAAGTACGAATAATACCTCTGGATCTTTGTTCTCCTTAAATAATAACCAATATTTACCTTACGCGAGTTATACGTATAATCAAAAAAATGCCATTCGAATTAACGTTGGGTATAGTACGAGTTCCCCAATACCAACTATAAATCAATTACAACCGGTATTAAATAACACGAATTTAAATTATCAAACCATTGGTAACTCAAATTTGAAACCTTCATTTAAACAAACGGCTTCACTTTCCATTTCACGTTTTAATAATTTATTGAGTAGGTACTTTTTCTTACGTGCAAATGCTGATTTTATTGATAATGACTTTGCGAATTCTTTAACCTATGATAATTCGGGTAGGACTGTTTCTCAGACAGTGAATATCAACGGAAATCAAAATTACAGTCTTTCGTGTAATTATAAACATGGTATTCCGAAACATTCAATGTTCCTTTTAGGTGGTTTAGACTTGAGTCATACGTATTCGAAAAACTTAATCAATGGATTTCAATATAGTACTTTACAGTCTGCAATAACACCAAATTTAGGCCTATCCTATTCCACAGACACGATTACAGTTTCCTTAAATGGATCCATGTCATATAACAAACCTACAGGTTCTTCACTTTTTATTAAACAAAATCCCTATTTCAGTTACAACAATACCCTTGACATTTCTTGGAATGTTCCTAAATATAATTTTTTACTGACGACAAGTGTGAATCAACAAATTACTACAGGTCGTACCAATGGATTTAATATTAATCGCTCTATTTGGAATGCTACAGTTTCGAAATATGTACTAAAAAATAAGCGTTTGAACATTGGATTTGAAGCATATGACATCCTAAATCAAAACTTACAAATTCAACGTACAATTACCTCCAATCAAATCTCAGATATTCGTAATACAATTATCACTCGTTATTTTCTGTTTCGTTTAAGTTACCGTTTCGACCCACCGAATACGCCACAAGATCCATCCACCAAAATGCCTCCTTTTGGACCAGGCATGCCAAGACCACCGAGAAATGAAAAATATTAGTCTATTCTTACTCTTTGTTGCCTATTTTCTAGTTGGAAATGACGTGCAAGCGCAACTCCGTTCGGGTGTCATCCAATACGAGCGAAGAATTAATTTGTTGAAACGTTACCCTGAAATGAAAATGATGTTCGAACGTAAGGGAGGTTCAACCATCAAAACAGATTTGTTTTCCTTGTATTTTACGGATTCATCGGCCTATTTTCTTCCTGCCTTTGATGTACCTCAAGAACGTGGAATGGGGTGGTTTACAACGACGAATTCATTTGAAGATAACTTACGAACTCAAAAACGTTTAATGAAACTAGATGTTTTGGGAAATTTTGTCTACGTAGAAGATTCCATACAATGTATTCCATGGAAATTAACGGACAACAAACGTAAAATTGCAGGGTACGATTGTCGCAAAGCAATCTGGCAAAAAGATGATTCTACACGGATTTATGCGTGGTATACGGAAGCTGTAAATCCAACGTGTGGTCCCGATGGAATTTCAGGTTTACCGGGAGCCATTTTAGGCTTAGCGACCGAAGATGGAAGTTTGGTGTATTTCGCACAATCTGTTGATGGTAAAACGATTGATTTAGATAATATTACTCCTTTATTCAAACGTAAAAAAGCACAAAGTTTGACTGAATTTAGAACTTTTGTTGCTGATATGATTAAACAAAACGAACGGATGAAAGGGATTGTTCGAAATTTGTTGTGGTATTAAATTATTCTTTTAAAACAACGCCACCCGATCAAAAAACTTCTTGTACCGATCCGTACTCATAAATTTATTACCACCATAACAACTTAATTTGATCAACTTGTTTTTATAGACAAACACACGTCTCCAACAGTGTCCAATTCCATAGACGTAAGCGAGACCTTCAAAAGCTTGAATCCCATTTTGTATTGTCAGTTCTTGAATCTTCGTTTGTTCAGGAGCATTGAAAATACTTTCTACGTATTTCGCTAGGTTGTAATTTTTTCCAATATTTTCAACCTCAATGAGGTAGGTATTTCCCTGACCCATTTCACGGTAAACAATTTCTTCGTAATTCTCTTCTTTTTTGATCAATGGCTTTCCTCCAAATTGAACACTGATTCCCGACGAAGGATCTGCGAAGGTAAAACTATTTTGTTTTAGGAGTTCCTTGGCAGCTACTGTCGATTCGATGGAATAAGTCGCATTTACTTGTTGTATTTTATAACCTCGGTTTTTGAGTATTTGTAGAATGCCTGTCGAACCAGCCAAGTGGGCAGCGCCAACAGCAATGAACAAGCTGTTTTTTTTACACAAGGTATCTATCCCATCTGCCATGATGAAATTACGTTCGGTAATCATCCATTGGTATCCTTCTTTCGTGGATGCAAGTTGGCGTTCCATCATTTCTCGTATGCGCTCGATGTTTCCCGAAAGGTAGACTTCCATTAGTTTCTCCTGACTAATTTTTTCAGTAGGCGTACTAATTCCAAGGAGTTTAGATTTGTTGATCACTGAATAGGCAGCAAGCTGATCCTCTACGGATTCTAACGTAAAACACTTTTTATTTAGATTATAGGCTAATAATTGGATATATAGATCTAGAAATTGCGGTCGACCATCCTCCGAACCGTAACTTGTTTTTGTAGCTCTTTTACTTGTAGTATAAGGAGTACCTGCAGCGTCAAATTCAAAATGGGGTGTATTGCTTCGGGTGTCTAATTCTGCAAACATGCTATACATATCTGCTTCGATCACAATGGCTTCGGAACGCAACAAAACACTGTAGGTACTATCTGAAAATTTGAACACGCGTGGGTCGTTGGAATGATAAGTTCCGTAGATGTAACTCGGTTTTTTTAATTTTCTCCCAGTGATTTTCCACAGTAATTGATTGGAATTGCTAGACGTAGTTTGGGCTGACACATCGAAATATGTCGCAATAACAAGCAAAAACAACAAGCAATTTCGCATCTTATCGATTAATGGGCATCCAACCAGTTATCAGCAATTTTTACTTCCACTTCCATTGGTACAACCAGACTAACTGCTGATTCCATGGCTTCTTTTACCAATTTCTGCATCAAATCTTGTTCCGAAACGTGCACATCAAACACCAACTCATCGTGTACTTGCAACAACAATTTAGATTGTACTTTTTGATCAATCATCGCTTTATCTACCGCTATCATCGCCAGTTTAATAATATCTGCTGCTGAACCTTGAATTGGAGCATTAATGGCATTTCTTTCAGCAAATCCACGAACAATCGCATTGGCAGAATTAATGTCTGGAAGGTATCTTCTACGTTTCATGATGGTTTCCACATAACCCAATTCTCGTGCATCGTTCACCAAACCATCCATGAAAGATTTAATGGTCCCGAATTGCTCAAAATAACGTTCAATGATGGATTTTGCTTCGGTACGAGAGATTCCTAAATTTTGCGCTAATCCAAATGGACCTTGACCGTACATAATTCCGAAGTTAACCGCTTTCGCAGCACTACGTTGGTCTTTCGTTACTTCCTCTAATGGAACATGAAATACATTTGCAGCTGTTGCTGTGTGAATGTCGATTCCTTTTTGAAATGCGTCAATCATTCCTGGGTCTTTACTCAAGGCAGCTATGATACGAAGTTCAATTTGAGAATAATCCGCCGCCATGATTTTGAAGTCTGAACCACGTGAAATAAAGGTCTTACGAATTTCTTTTCCTTTTTGCGTACGAATTGGAATGTTTTGCAAGTTTGGATTGTTGGAACTCAAACGACCCGTAGCTGTTACCGTTTGCATGTAACTTGTATGCACACGGTGATCATTCGGATTCAATAAGGTAGGAAGTGGGTCTACGTAGGTTCCTTTTAGTTTTTTATTTTGACGGTATTCTAATATTTTTCCAATGATTGGGTGATCGTTGCGGTATTGTTCTAAGGCATCTTCCGAAGTTTGGTATTGGCCCGTTTTCGTTTTCTTCGCTTTTGCGTTGATCTTCATTTTCTCAAACAAGACTTCTCCTAATTGTTTAGGTGAATCTAAATTGAAATCTTCCCCCGAAATTTCTTTGATTTCTTTTTCCAAACTCACCGATTCTTCTTCCAAACGCAAAGACAAGGCTTTCAATCCCTCCACATCAATCGCAATTCCTTCACGTTCCATGCGTTGAATCACAGAAACCAAAGGCATTTCCATGGTTCTAAACAAATCGTTAAGGTGTTCTTTTTGAATTTGTGGAGCTAATATTTGGTAAAGTTGAAAGGTTATATCCGCATCTTCACACGCATAATCAGAAACTTGTATCGGATCAAGGTCGCGCATGTTTCCTTGATTTTTTCCTTTTTTACCAATCAATTCGGTAATCGATACAGGTTTATATTGTAAATAATATTCCGCCAAGAAGTCCATGCTTTGTTTGGATTCAGGCTGAATTAAGTAATGCGCAATCATTGTATCAAACAAGGAACCAGTCACTTCGACTCCATAATTTTCAAGTACTTGTAAGTCGTATTTGATGTTGTGACCAATTTTTTCAATCGCAGCATTCTCAAAGAAAGGCTTGAATGTGTCTACGATTTGTTGTGCTTCTTGACGATTTTCAGGTACCGCAACATAAAAAGCTTCACGCGCATTGAAAGAGAAAGACATCCCCACTAATTCTGCAAGTAAGGCATCAACAGCAGTTGTTTCCGTATCAAAACATACAACCGGTTGTTTTACTAACAATTCTAACAATTCAGCACGTTCTTCGGAATTGGTGATTAAATGGTAATTCGGTTTTTCTGTTGCAATCGTTTTTAAATCTGAAGTCTGAACAGGTGTTTGAATTTCCAATAAACTTTGCGTACCGAATAAATCAAATTGACCTGCTTCATTCACGGAAGCAGTAACTGTAATTTCTTCTCCGATAACGCGTTTCGCTAATGTTCTAAATTCTAATTCGGTAAATACTTCCTTGATTTTTTCAGCGTCTGGTTCACACATGATCAAATGCTCAGGATCAAAAGGTACATCGACATCTAAGATGATGGTAGCCAATTGTTTTGACAAACGTCCTTGATCAGCAAATTCAATTACGTTTTCACGCATTTTGCCTTTTAATTTATCCGCATTTGCAATTATATTCTCTAAAGAACCAAATTCTTGAATTAATTTTTTGGAAGTTTTCTCTCCAATTCCAGGAATTCCAGGAATGTTATCTGCTGCATCACCCCACAATCCAAGTATATCAATGACTTTCAAAGGGTGATCTACTTCAAATTTTTCACATACCTCATTCACACCCAATACAGAAGCAGGATCTCCTCCTCTACCAGGTTTGTAAATAAATATTTTATCCGATACCAACTGACCAAAATCCTTATCCGGAGTCATCATATAGGTATAATACCCTTCTTTTTCAGCAACTTTTGCTAACGTTCCAATAACATCATCTGCTTCAAATCCAGATTTCAACAAAATAGGAATATTAAAAGCCTCCACAATTTTTTTAATCGGGTCAATCATAGCACGTAAATCTTCTGGCATTTCCTGACGGTTCGCTTTATACGCCGCAAAGTCTTCCTGACGATTCGTTGCCCCTCCAGGTGCGTCAAACACCACCGCTAAATGCGTTGGTTGCTCTTTTTTTATTACATCGATCAACGCATTCGTAAAACCAAATGCTGCAGACGTATTTTGTCCTTTCGAATTCACACGTGGATTCTTCGCAAACGCAAAATACGCTCTGTAAATCAATGCAAAAGCATCTAATAGAAATAATTTTTTATCGTGAACTGGAGTTATCATTTTTAGAGTTATGAATTATTTGATTTATATTTTTAGAAACGAATTGAGCAAATTCTGTGATTTCTCTTGGTGTAGTTTCATTCGGATGAAGGTCAATTTTAAACTTTTTTATTATAGTATTTGGATTCTCGTTTAACCATAACTTTAAGTAAATACCGCATCCATCTGTACAATCTGGACACCCAAAATTTTTATTACTCGATTTAATTAATAAATTTGGTATTTTATCTATTATTTGATTTGCCAAATTCATATTTTCTAAAGTATTCAAATCTGTTTTAAATTTTAGTGAATCTTCATTTTTGAAATAATTATTTTCAAAATCTCCCCAAAGAGTATTAGCATTACCTCCATTATAATATCCTATTATTGGAGCACAATTTCCAGAACATTCATTACAAAATCTTCCAAAAGTGATACCTTCAATGTAAATAGATGTATCTATTTGTTCTTTATTTGAAATTTTCGATATAATTTTTTTTGATTGATTGTTATTCTCACTACAAGAAGTCAAAACGATAGTCAACAAAATCACCAAAACACCCAAAATTCGAAGAGAACTAAAAGTCCTCCCTCTCTGTCCCCCTCCGAAGGGGGAAGCCAGTGTTTCGCTACGATTTAGTTTACTTTTCATTTACCTTTATTACTTATCTAAAATTTTTGTTTAACACTTACTTGAGCTATTCTTCTTTATTAAAAAAATATTCGCATATTGTCTAAATTGTTATCTCTAACATGCGAATAGGTGATAATTTCTATAACAAATATAACATCTTTAGACTTGAGTTTATGTTGAAAATAAAATCTCTATTTTGAAATTACATGGACTTCATTTTGAAAATACATGCTTTGTATTTTGAATTTGCAAGGATTCAATTTTGAAATTACACAGGTTTCATTTTGAAATTGCACGTTATTTTAAAAGTTGTTACTTTAATCAAGCTTTTAATTATAGAATCCATTGCTTCCCCCTTTGAAGGGGGACTGAGGGGGATGACATTATTTATTTTTAATATCATTTTCAAAATCTAAAAGACTATAATTATTGATTTTATTTGTATAATTTCCTGTTATCATTTTGCTTGTCATGTCAACTTTTAAATAATCAGTAGAACAACTAAAAAATTCAAACTCTTTGTTATTTTCTTTATTTGATAATATGGATGGAGAAATAAGATAATATTCATTCAACTTAAAGGTAGAACAATATGGCCGACATTTATTCCCATCGTCACCCCAAATCTTTATTTGTTTTCTTTGTTCAATTCCCTTGTAAACTTCAATGATTTCTACAATCATTGAACCAGGACTCTTTAAATTTTCATCCATTTCGAAATAATCATCGTAGGATGTAATTTTGACTAAGGCTACAAAATCTGATCTTTGTGAAACGGCTTTAAAACTGCAATCACCAGTACAAATACATTCACAAGCATTAGAATTAAAAGATATTGCAAATATTAATAGTAATGTAAACTTTATTTTTATCATCAAAGTCCTCCCCCTCTGTCCCCCTCCGAAGGGGGAAGCCAGTGCTTCGCTACGATTTAGTTTACTTTTCATTTATTTTATATATTTTTTCAATTGTCTTCATTCTTGACTTTTAAAGGCATCGAATTCGATGCTTTTAAAAGACGATAGAAATATTTTTTCCTTTTAAATTCATGAATTTATTGGAACTCATTTATTAAATTTTAAAATTCAGTATTGAAGTTAAGTTTGTTTTTTAAACCCCTCGAATTCGAGGGGTTTAGTTAGTAATTTTTTACTGAAGTCATCCCCCTCGGTCCCCCTTCAAAGGGGGAAGTAGCGTTTTGCATCAAAATCACGCCTTCGCTCGTCACTTCCATGTCGTTCCGTCCTTCCCGTCTTTCACCACCAAACCAGCAGCAGCCAATCCATCGCGAATCTTATCAGAAGTTCCCCAATCTTTGTTCTCACGTGCTTGTTGACGCAAATTCAACACCAAGTCCATCACACCTTCTAATTTTGAATCGTCACCTGCACTATTTAAGGGAGCCAAACCAAGTACATCAAACACAAACGCATTGACTTCTTTTATTAGTAGTTCCAAATCAGCTTGTGTAATTGTTGCTTTACCTTCTTTGATGGTGTTTATTGCTTTAACCGTCTCAAACAAATTCGCTACTAAAATTGGTGCGTTGAAGTCGTCGTTCATTGCATCGTAAAAAGAAGAAACTAAACCGTTAACATCCACAGAAGAATTAGCTGATGTTGTTAGCGTTTCCAACTCTTTGATAGCATCCATCAATTTTTCATATCCTTTTTCAGCAGCGTTTAATGCTTCACTGGTAAAGTCTAAGGTACTACGGTAATGTGCTTGCATCGTAAAGAAACGAACCACCATTGGATGGTAACCACGCTCTAATAAGTCAGAACCACCATTGAATAATTCGTTTGGCAGTAATGTATTACCAGTCGACTTCGACATTTTTTTACCATTTAAGGTTAACATATTTCCATGCATCCAGTAATTCACCGGAGATTTACCCGTAGAAGCACACCCTTGTGCAATTTCACATTCGTGGTGAGGGAATTTCAAATCCATTCCTCCTCCGTGAATATCAAATGTTTCACCTAAATATTTGGTACTCATTGCAGAACATTCCAAATGCCATCCTGGGAAACCAATGCCCCAAGGGGAAGGCCATTTCATGATATGTTCTGGTGAAGCGTTTTTCCATAATGCAAAATCCAAAGAATTGCGTTTTTCATCCTGACCATCCAAGTCACGTGTACCCGCAATTAAATCCTCAATTTTTCGTCCCGATAATTCTCCATACGGGAATTTCTCATTGTATTTGTTGACATCGAAATACACCGAACCATTCACATCGTAAGCGTATCCGTTTTCAAGGATGGTCTTAATCATTTCAATTTGTTCGATGATATGTCCTGTTGCAGTAGGTTCTATGCTTGGTGCATGATTATTGAATTGACGCAATACTTCGTGAAAATCCAAGGTGTATTTTTGAACAATTTCCATTGGTTCTACTTGCTCTAAGCGTGCTTTTTTAGCGATTTTATCTTCCCCCTCATCTGCATCGTTTTCTAAATGACCTACATCGGTAATATTTCTAACATAACGAACCTTATAACCTAAGTGCAACAAGTAACGATACACCATGTCAAAGGAAATAAACGTTCTACAATTTCCTAAATGAACATAGTTATAAACTGTTGGTCCACAAACATATAGTCCAACAAAATTTTGGTGTATTGGAACAAACAATTCTTTCTTACCCGAATGGCTATTGTAAATGTGTAACTTAGAGTTTGTCATAATTTATTAATGCTTAAGATTGTAAGTAACAAATATAATAAGAAGTAAAAAATAAGCCGTTTAAATAAATATTTCTTAATTTTATACAAGTATTTATTTTTTAATGAATTATGAAAAAACTATTATTTTTATTTCTAGCATTCGCTATTTCACAAATTTCATTTGCTCAAAACATCAATAATCAACCCATTGCAGATTCAGAAATAAATGGAGCAATCGAAGATTCTTTATTGGAAATTGAGGAAGAAAAACATAACGGTCATTTTGCAGGAGTTGATTTTGGATTAAATGTCTTATTAAATAATTCATTTCAAGCTTCTTTTCCAAATGATCAACAATGGAACAATGACGTATTAAAATCATTTAATTTTAATTTTAATTTTTATGATCGTAAATTAATCATTACTCCTGACAGATTGGGAGTTACAATTGGTTTAGGCTTGAATTTAACGAAAATTGCTTTTTCTAAAGATTGGACTTTACAGGATTCATATAGTAAAAAAGACAGCGCTATCTATGGGAATGTACATTTAGATACAATTAGTTTCACACGAAATAAATTGAATTTAGCATATTTACAAATTCCAGTTTTATTAGAGTTTACACCTAAAAAAAATGTATGGATTAGTGCAGGGGTGATTGCAGGAATAAAACTATCTTCAAATGTTAAGCAAATCTATGCAGATAAAAAAAATCCAAACATTGAGTTCGAGCGTACCATCAAAGGTACTTTTGCTTTAAATACATTTAAGTGTGACGCAACAATTCGTGCAGGTTTTGGTCAATATTGGGGAAGAATGTATGGAGTTTTTGCGAGTTATGCATTGATTCCAACTTTCAATACTACTCTGATGGCAAACGTACATCCACTGACATTTGGTGTAAGTTATAATTGGTAATAATAATGAAATATTTAAATGTCCGAATAGTAATTTTCCTACTGTTCGGATTTTTTTTGTTCGCTGGTTTTCAAAGTCAACAATTAGTAATTCCAAATTCATTAGAGATCCCTGCTCATACGAATCAGGAATTAATAGTTTGCCATACAGGTTATTGTTTGTCATACGATGAAAATTATAAATTGGCTAAATGGGTGGCTTATGAACTCACTTTTGAAGAAACTCAAGGTGTTATTGGTCGTAGTGATAAATTTAAGCCTGACCCCATGCTAGTTCGTAATAGTGCGGATTTGAAAGATTATAAAAAATCAGGATTTGATCGTGGTCATTTAGCCCCTGCTGCAGATATGAAATGGTCGGTTCAAGCGATGCAAGAATCGTTTTACCTCTCGAATATGTGTCCGCAAGATAAAAGCTTCAATCGTGGTATTTGGAAAAAATTAGAAGAACAAGTACGTGAATGGGCTATAGAAAATAAAGCTGTTTATATAACAACAGGACCATTGTTAGAAATAGGACAACCAACAATTGGCCAAAATAAAATTCCAATACCTAAGGCGTTTTATAAAGTGGTATTAGATTATTCTCAACCGGATATTAAAGCGATTGGATTTGTAATTCCCAATCAAGGAAGTTCTTTGCCAATCTCTGCATTTGCTTTATCTATTGATTCCATCGAAAAAATTACGCACCTCGATTTTTTTGAAAAACTGCCCGATGTAATTGAAAATCGCATCGAGCAGTCGGTGTGTGTTGGATGTTGGGGCTTGTAATTCGTAATTATTTTCTTACTAATTCCACATGATCAATGGGAGTAAATACAATAGGAAATTGCTCTACTACTACATCGCTTTTGTCCAAACCAAAGGCTTTTTCATCTCGTTGACCTAAATTTTTCAAAAAGAAATAGGTGTTCATAATCAACCCTTCTCGAAGTTTGAATTCGTTTTCCACAGATACAAATTTTTCAATTACAATAAACTTAAAGTCTGGTTCAGGGTTGTATTTTGTAGAACCATCAGGACGTAAGTGTAAGTTCAATTCTTGATTTGCAACAAGATCACGTACAATTTTCTTAAAATATAATTCTGCTTTGGGCTGCAACCTAAATCCAATATTTAAATTGACTTTGATGATTTTATCTTCTACAAGTTCTGACACATCATAGTTTAATGTATAGGGCTCTTCCATACGATTGATATGTAAAAACCAATAGACGTCAGCTCTTTTAGGCTTTTTTGAAAATATGGACTTGATGATTTTATCTTCAATTTCATCTCTTTTATCTGCTTTTGAAAGGTAAACTAAATGCGTCGAAAATTTTGGAATACTTTCATCTGAACTTAACTCATTAATCATTTCTGTGTATTTACCCAAGTCAACAAAACTAGTGAACCTGTTATTGATTTTACGCGCGTAATACCAAATATACATAGTCATAAAAATGAATAATTCGAAAAATAAAAACATCCAACGTTCCTTGATTTTTGCCACGTTAGCAATAAAAAAAGCAAATTCTATAATTCCGAAGAAAAATAAAAACAAAACAATGACCGTCATTTTCCATTTTAATTCATATTTCAAGAAATAGCCTAACAATAAGGTGGTCATCATCATCGTTATGGTGATAGAGAAACCATAAGCAGCTTCCATATGCGCAGACTCTTTAAAATATAATATCATTAAAATACAACCGAACCATAAAATGTTATTCACGCTTGGGATATAGATTTGCCCTTTAATTTCTGTTGGTTGTCTGACAGATACACGAGGCCAAAAATTTAAGTTCATCGCTTCGCTGATGAGTGTGTAAGAACCACTTATCAAAGCTTGGGATGCAATGATTGTCGCACCTGTTGCAATTAGAATACTTGGGATTAAGAACCAATCAGGTACGATTTCAAAAAATGGATT
Source organism: Bacteroidota bacterium (assembly GCA_947378245.1). Classification (GTDB taxonomy): domain Bacteria; phylum Bacteroidota; class Bacteroidia; order Flavobacteriales_D; family Crocinitomicaceae; genus CANHVK01. The sequence continues at coordinate 8,702 of CANCJF010000007.1, read as the reverse complement.
TCTTCCAGATAAGTGAGATTGACCTTGATAAATCACCCAAGATGCTTGTCCTAGGTAGTTTATGATTAAACTTAATTTAACAAAAATCCAGGTGATTCGTATATTTTTTATGCCGCAATGTCCTAAATCTGAATATAAAGCTTCAGCACCTGTTGTACATAAAAATACAGCACCTAGTAACCAAAATCCTTGAGGATAATGCGCTAACAAATTATAAGCATATATTGGATTTAATGCATTTAATACTTCTGGATGATTATATATTTGATTTATTCCTGTAATAAATAGCATGGAAAACCATACTGTCATAACTGGCCCAAAAAATTTACCTATCGATTGTGTGCCAAATCGTTGAAAGAAAAACAGAATGGATATAATGGTGATTACAATCCCAATTGTTAATGAATTTCCAGGTTGAAACGTGTTTTCCAAACCTTTTACTAACCCTAGACCTACAATAGCAGAAGCAACTGAAATAGGAGGGGTGATTATTCCATCAGCTAGTAATGTCGTAGCTCCTAATATCGCTGGTATAATTAATTTTTTTCCATGCTTAGAAACAAGAGCGTATAAAGAAAAGATTCCACCCTCGCCTTTGTTGTCAGCTCGAAGAGTTAACCAAATATACTTGATTGTTGTTTGAAATACGAGTGTCCAAAAAATACAGGACAAACCTCCAAATACTAATTCCATGTCTATCGTTCGTTCTCCGATGACTGCTCGTAAAGCATACAATGGGCTCGTCCCAATGTCGCCATAAATAATACCAAGTGCTACTAATAGTGAAGCTACGGTTACTTTTTTTGAGTGTAAATCTTGTGTCATAATGTTGATTTTTTGTTACACTCAAATAAATGATTTTTTCTATCTGTAAAATGTCAGGAAAAATATTGATTATGTAATATTTTTGTAAAGATTTACATAAATCTGTATCCAATACTTGCTTCAGTAATTATGTGTTTAGGCAATGCAGGGTTGTCTTCAATTTTTTTTCTTAATTGAGCAATGAAAATACGTAAGTAATGGGATTCTTTTTGGTATGATGGGCCCCAAACTTCTTTAAGTAAAAATGCTTGAGTGACAATCCTACCTTCATACTTGGATAGAATCGCTAATAAATTATATTCAGTAGCAGTAAGTTTGATTATTTCTCCATTTTTACGGAGGATTCGCCCAACATAATCTATTCTTAGATTCCCTGAAACAAATACATTTTCCGGTTTAATTTGAGTACTTAATTTTAATAAACTTCTCATTCTTGCTAATAATTCACCAGTCCTAAATGGTTTTGTTAAAAAATCATTGGCACCATTATCAAAGGCATGAATGATATTTTTTTCATCGTTCATAACAGTTAGCATTATGATAGGACCTTGATACCATTCTCTTAGTCGTTTAAGTCCATCCTGACCTGAACCATCGGGTAACCCAATATCTAATAAAATTAAATCCGGTGGATGGCTTCCTGTTATTGAAATTCCATCTTTCAAGGAGAAAGCAGAAACAACCTTATAACCTGCAGATTCTAAAGTGATGGATAAAAGTTTTTGTATTTGTACTTCATCATCAATAATTAAAACTGTATGCTTATTCATTTTTTAATCTGTTTAAATAAGACGTTTCACAAGGGATTTCGATTGCAAAGCAAGCTCCTTTAGGTTCTATATTATACGCATGAACATTACCTCGGTGTGCTTCTACAAAACCTTTTACAATGGATAATCCTAAACCTGTGCCACCAGATTTATTACTTTCAATACGGTAAAATTTATCAAAAATAGTAGTTAATGCATATTCTGGTAAACCCTCACCATTATCACTTACTGAAATCAATAATTTATCAGAAAAATGTTCTTTGTGTGAATCTAGTACAATTCGTTCATTTTGAATACTGATTATTATCGTTGAATATTCTGGAGTATAACTAATTGCATTAACCAAAAGATTGTGTAATATTTGCTCCACTAATCCTTTGTCTAATTTGTATAAAGGTAAATTGTCAGGCAATTGAATATCAATCATATGTGTTTGATTATCAATATCTAACTTATTTATGGCTGAATATATGATATCTTCCATCTGTATCCATTCTAGTTTTAATTGAAGTACACCAGACTCTAAACGAGAAATATTTAGTAAGTTTTCAACTTGGGTATTTAATCGTAATGAGGCTTTAAATATTTCATCGATTAATAATTCTTTATTCGATGGACTTATTTGTAAATTGTTGTCTTTTAATGAATCGGTAGCTCCTAAAATTGTTGAGATTGGTGTTTTTAATTCATGAGAAAGTGAATTGAAAAGTGTATTATAGAGTTGAATAACTCGTTGCTCATCTTCTTTTTGTCGAACTTGTTTTTCATATTTTTTTATCCTATTAGATAATACAGCATTAATCAGGGCAATAATAAAAAAAATCATAAGCAAATAACGATCTTCCGTACTGCCAACACTAAATGTATACTTAGGTTCTATAAAGAAAAAATTCCAAGTAAAAGCACTAAGTGTTGCAGTAATTAATACTGGAGCTATTTCACAAAGCATTGCAATTATGGATACACCAAGCAATAAAATAAACGCAACAGATTTATAATTTAAATAGTTTTGAAATAAAAGACAGCAAAAAGTTAATAAAATCACAGAACTAAAAGCTAACAAATATTGTGTTTTTAATTTCAAGTGCATTGGTTTATTTTTAGTTAAAATATTTTGTAATTCTAAATGAATTTATAACAAATATATTTTTTGATTTTCCTTGATAAATGATACTCTCGTAATATTTTTGTAATATTTTTTAGCTTAAAGATAATTTTGTAATTCAAAAAAAAAGTGTACATTTGCAAAGTATTTATAAACAACTAAGTGCGAGGGGATGATTATCCCCTCTTTTTTTTAGCAGATGATTACAAAAGAATTAGTACGAAAATTAGCTCAAGAACGCATCGATGAATTAGATAGAGGTCTGTTCATTGTTGCAATCTCTATCTCATCTAAATTTGTGATAAACTTAGAGTTAGACAAGTTTGAAGGGTATGTTGCAATCGATGATTGTGTTTCTGTTTCACGTAATGTTGAACACAATTTAGATCGTGAAGAGCAAGATTTCGAGTTACATGTCTCATCGGCTGGGTTGGATAAACCTTTACGCGTACTTCCTCAATATGTTAAAAACATCGGAAGAACAGTAGAAGTTACATTGAAAGATGGTAAGGAAAAAGAAGGTGTTTTGTTGGAGGCTACAGAAGAAAAAATTGTAGTTAAAACAACACGTACCGAGAAAAGTCCAGAAACAAAAAAGAAAGTAACCATTGAAGAAGAGGAAACTCTTCCATTGGCGACGATAAAGGAAACAAAAATTGTTATTTCATTTAAATAAATAGGCATGAATAGCTTAGAATTAGTAGATTCGTTTTCAGAATTCAAAGAGTTAAAAAGTATTGATAAACAAACAATGCAACACGTATTAGAAGACGTGTTTCGTGCAATGTTGAAAAAGAAATTTAACACAGATGAACACATCGACATCATCGTAAACATCGAAAAAGGGGATGTGCAAATATTCTTGAACAAAGAAATCGTTCCAGATGGAGAAGTAGAAGATTCAAATACAGAAATCGCTTACTCAGAAGCAATCAAAATTGAGCCTGACTTCGAAGTAGGTGAAGAAGTTTCTGAAGAATTTAAGTTTGCTGATTTTGGAAGAAGAAACATTCTTTCTTTACGTCAAAACTTAATTTCTAGAATCTTAGAATTAGAAAAAGATCATATTTATAAAATCTACAAAGAGCGTATCGGTGAGATCATTACTGGTGAGGTTTACCAAGTTTGGAAAAAAGAAATCATGGTATTGGATGATGAAGGAAATGAGTTAATCTTACCAAAATCAGAACAAATTCCAGCAGATTATTTCAAAAAAGGAGAATCAATTCGCGCAGTAGTGTCTAAAGTTGACATGCGTAACTCAAACCCAGTAATTATTCTTTCTAGAACTGCTCCTGAATTCCTTGAGCGTTTGTTCGAATTGGAAGTTCCTGAAGTTTTTGACGGATTGATTACAATTAAACGTATTGTTCGTGAGCCAGGAGAGAGAGCGAAAGTAGCTGTAGAAAGTTACGATGATCGCGTTGATCCAGTTGGAGCATGTGTAGGTATGAAAGGTTCTCGTATTCATGGAATTGTTCGTGAATTACGTAACGAAAATATCGATGTAATTAACTATACAACAAACACACAATTATTTATTCAACGTGCACTTTCTCCCGCAAAAATTACTGCTGTTGAAATTATCGAAGAAGAAAAACGTGCAAAAGTTTCGTTAAAACCAGACCAAGTTTCTTTGGCAATTGGTAGAGGTGGAAATAATATCAAATTAGCTACTAAATTAACTGGATACGAAATCGATGTTTACCGTGATGGTGAAGTAGATGTAGACGATGTGGATTTAGAAGATTTCGCAGATGAAATCGAAGGATGGATTTTGGATGAATTAAAAGCAATTGGTTGTGATACTGCAAAATCTGTACTTGAAATTGGAGTAGAAGATTTAGTAAACAGAACTGATTTAGAAGAAGAAACAATTCAAGAAGTATACAAAATACTTCGTGCAGAATTTGAATAATACTTAATGTGTGCGCTTGTCGCACACATTTTTTATAACATTAAGTCGCACAAAAAAGTTAACCTGTTTTTTACAGGAAGAAATAAAAAATATGGCCGGAAAAACACAACGATTAGGCAAGGTAGCAGGAGAATTAAATGTTGGTATATCCACATTAACAGAATTCTTGCAATCCAAAGGAGTAACTATTGATCCAAATCCAAACTCAAAGTTGGAAGGGGAGCACTATGACCTATTACGCCGACAATTTGCAGACGATCAATCGCTTAAAGAACAAGCGAAATTGAGCGCTGTAAAACGTGAAAAAAGAGAAACTGTTAGTTTAACTGACACAAAAACAGAAGCTAACACTTCTAAAGACGATGACGAAGATGATTTCGACCCAAGTATTTTAGATAAAGTGAAAGCTCAAACTCCTGTAGTTACTCCACCTGTATTAAAGGAGGAAGTGAAAGAGGAAGCTCCAGTAGAAGTAGATTCGAAAGAACCTTCCATGGATGGAGGTGCTAAAACATTAGGTGAAGGCGACATGCAGTTACAAGTGTTAGGAAAAATTGATTTGGATAAAATCAATTCCAAAACACGTCCTGATAAACGTAAAAAACCTGAAAAAGAAGTTAAAACAAAGCAAGAAAATGCACCAAAGGCTTCGGCTAAACCTGAGGTTGCACCTGTTGTTGTGGAAACTCCAAAAGCTAAAGTACCTGTAACACCAGCAGAACCAGAAGCACCGAAGGAAATTGAAACGATTCGTGTGGAACGTAAAGTTTTAACGGGACCTACAGTTCTTGGACGTATAGAACTTCCTGTTGACAAACCTAAATCAGATCACCGTCCTTCTAGACCAGGTGATGAACCTCGTAAGAAAAGAAAGAGAATCAAGAAAATAGATCCTACGAAAACAGGAACTACTGGTACACCAGCAATAAATGATCCGAAGGCTGGACAAACAAAAGAGCGTAAATTCTTAGGGAATTCAAGACCAATTGGCACTAATGCACCAAAAGTTGCACCAACTGAAAGAGATATCCAAAAAGAAATTAAAGATACACTTGCTCGTTTATCGAATACTGGTTCTAAATCGAAAGGTTCTAAAAACAGAAGAGCAAAAAGAGATAATAATTTACAACGTCGTGAGCAAGAGGCTTTAGATGCTGAATTACAAGAAAAAGTATTAAAACTTACTGAGTTCGTAACTGTTTCTGAATTAGCTTCCATGATGAATGTAGGTCCTACTCAGGTAATCTCCGCTTGTATGTCCTTAGGGATATTTGCATCGATCAACCAACGTTTGGACGCTGAAACTATTCATATTATTGCGGATGAGTTTGGTTTTGAAACGGAATTCGTTAGTGCAGAAGTACAAGAAGCGATTCCTACTGTGGAAGACAAAGAGGAAGATTTAGTATCTCGACCACCAATCATCACGGTGATGGGTCACGTCGATCATGGTAAAACTTCATTATTAGATAGAATTCGTAATGCAAATGTTACTTCTGGGGAATCTGGAGGTATCACACAACATATTGGTGCTTACTCTGTGGTATTAGGAGATGGTCGAAAAATGACTTTCTTAGATACTCCAGGTCACGAAGCCTTTACAGCGATGCGTGCACGTGGTGCACAGGTAACAGACGTTGCAATTATCTTAGTTGCTGCGGATGATGACGTGATGCCACAAACGAAAGAGGCAATCTCTCACGCACAAGCTGCAGGTGTACCGATGGTATTTGCAATCAATAAAATCGATAAAGACGGGGCTAATCCAGATCGTATTAGAGAGCAACTTTCTGCCATGAATATCTTAGTAGAAGAATGGGGTGGACAATACCAATGCCAAGAAATTTCTGCTAAGAAAGGATTAAACATCCAAGAATTATTAGAAAAAGTATTGTTAGAAGCGGAGATCTTAGCTTTACGTGCAAATCCTAATAAAAATGCGGTTGGTACGGTTATCGAATCCTCTTTAGATAAAGGAAAAGGATACGTAACAAATATACTTGTTGAAGCAGGAACTTTGAAAATCGGAGATGTTGTATTAGTTGGACGTAACTACGGTAAAGTTCGTGCTATGCATGACGAACGTGGTGCGAACATCAAAATCGCTGGTCCAGCTACTCCAGTATCTATCTTAGGAATTAATGGAGCGCCTAATGCAGGAGATAAATTTCACGTATTAGACGACGAAAAAGAAGCAAGATCTATTGCTACAAAAAGAGAGCAATTGTACAGAGAACAAGGTTTACGTACAACAAAACATATTACTTTGGAAGAGATTGGTCGTCGTTTGGCTATCGGAGACTTCAAAGAGCTTAACTTGATCATCAAAGGTGACGTGGATGGTTCGATTGAGGCGCTTTCTGATTCCTTACAAAACCTTTCTACGGAAGAGATTGCGGTTAAAATCGTACACAAAGGTGTCGGTGGAATTACCGAAGCGGATATCAACTTGGCGTCTGCGTCAGATGCGATTATACTTGGATTCCAAGTTCGTCCATCAGTTGCTGCGCGTAAGTTAGCAGATGCGGAACAAATCGATATTCGATTGTACTCTGTCATCTACAAAGCAATTGACGAGATCAAAGCGGCAATGGAAGGAATGTTATCTCCAGAAATTGAAGAAATCGTTACAGGTTCTGCAGAAATCCGTGAGACTTTCGACATCACGAAAGTGGGTACAATTGCTGGATGTTTCGTTACGCAAGGAATCATCAAACGTAACGCGAAAATCCGTGTTATCCGTGATGGAATCGTTCTTCACACAGGTAAACTTGGTTCATTGAAACGTTTCAAAGACGATCAAAAAGAAGTGAAACATGGTTACGAATGTGGTTTGAATATCGATAAATTCAATGATATTAAAATTGGTGATATCGTTGAAGCATTCGAAGAAAACGAAGTAGCAAGAAAGTTATAATTAGACTTAAGACAAAAGACTTTGAGATAAAAAGTAAAAGAAAATATCTCGTAAGATTATATCATAATTATCAAAATCCTGTTGTAGTGATACGACAGGATTTTTATTTTTAACAATAATTTGAAGTTGGGTTAGGAGTCAATAGTAACTCCTACTATTCTAAATAGTATATTTGTATACTAAAAAATAGAACATGGACATTTGGATCAAAGCTGCACAATTTATACTATCACTTTCGTTATTAGTAATCCTTCACGAATTTGGGCATTTTATTCCAGCTAAATTATTTAAAACACGTGTAGAGAAGTTCTACTTATTTTTCAATCCTTGGTTTTCGCTTTTCAAAAAGAAAGTGGGAGATACAGAATGGGGAATTGGATGGTTACCACTTGGAGGATTTGTGAAAATTTCAGGAATGGTGGATGAATCCATGGATAAGGAACAATTGGCACAGCCAGCGCAACCTTGGGAGTTTCGTTCCAAACCAGCTTGGCAACGTTTGATCATCATGTTAGGTGGTGTATTTGTCAATGTAGTAGTTGGATTTGTAATTTACATTGGAGTAGTCGCTTATTTTGGAGTTGAACGCTTAGAACCATCAAGCTTGAAAAAAGGGGTTGCAGTACATCCTTTTGTAGAAAAATATGGACTTAAAACAGGAGATTATATTCTTGCAGTTGACGGCGTACCAACAAAGAATGTGATGGAAGTAACCAGCCAAGTAATGTTTCGTGATGCGCGTGATATTAAAGTAAAGCACGAAGATGGTAAAATCTCAACCATCCATTTACCGGAAAACATTGGTCATGAATTATTTGAACAAGGTGCATTTCCACTAATCAGTTTACGTTCTAATGGCACAAAAGTCGATTCTATTATTCCTAAATCGAATGCAGAAAAAGGAAAGCTAAAAAAGGGAGATAGATTTGTAACTATTAATGGTTCTGAAATCCACTATTTTGACGACATCCAAAAACAATTGTATCTAAACAAATCAAAAAAAGTTACTGCACAAATAGTTCGTGCAGAAGATACTATAGCATTAAACTTAAAAGTTACCAAAGAAGGTACTTTAGGATTTACAGCTGAGCAAAAATTAATCGATTTAGGATCTGTAAAACAATACAAACCAAGCTTAGGTGAAAGTGTAGGTTTAGGAATTGATTT
>CANCJF010000006.1 GCA_947378245.1 Bacteroidota bacterium | reverse complement strand
GTATAATTTCCTACGCCTTTTAACCTAAGTATATCTTTGTATGTATCTGGAAACGTGCCGTCGAACTCATTCATAATCATTTTTGCCGTAAAATGAAGATTTCTCGCACGACTATAATATCCAAGTCCTTGCCAATCAGAGAGAATTTCTTGTTCATCCGCATTTGCTAAATCTTTAATTGTTGGATAATTTGTACGGAATTTTATGTAGTAATTTAATCCTTGATCAACCCTTGTTTGCTGTAAAATAATTTCGGATAACCAAATTTTATAAGGGTCCTTAGTTGTTCTCCAGGGTAAATTTCGCTTGTTTTGTCTATACCAATTGATAATTAATAGGTTAAAATCGTGCATTCGTAGATTTTTTGAAAAAAATATTAATTTATGTAAAGATATATTATTTTGATGACTTAAATTTGTCACTGAAAATCAAAACATTAAAGATTATGACAAAGGCTGATATCATCGCAAAAATCTCTGACGAAACTGGATTAGAGAGATTAGAAGTACAAAAAACTGTTGAAGCGTTTATGACGACTTTGAAAGATTCTATGGCAACTGGTGAAAACGTATATTTACGTGGTTTCGGAAGTTTCGTAGTAAAACAAAGAGCTGAAAAAACTGGTCGTAACATTTCTAAAAATGAAACAATCATTATCCCAGCACACAACATTCCTTCTTTCAAACCTGCTAAAGTTTTTGTTGAAGAAGTAAAAAACAAAGTTAAAGTAAAAAAATAATTTTTTCTTTTTGCATCTTGCATGCATTTAAAAGTAAAATTGTATCTTTGCACTCCTGTTTAATGACAGGAGTGTATTTTTTTAATACAACACCAACGGAAAAGATTGTTTAATATTTAATATATATTGTTATGCCAAGCGGAAAAAAAAGAAAAAGACATAAAATGGCTACGCACAAGCGTAAAAAAAGACTTAGAAAAAATCGTCACAAAAAGAAAAAATAATTTTCTTTTGAAATTCGTTGGATAACTTAGTAGGTTCGCTTGCTAAGTTATTCTATTTTTAAATCTTTAATATAAGCTTTCGTGAGTTTAGAATTAGTAGTCGATTCTCGGTCAACCGGGATATGGCTTGCGTTGTTGCGTGATGGAAAGCTTATTGAATTGCACGAAGAACAAGGAAACACAGAATTTGCAGTTGGTGATGTATACCTAGGTAAAGTTCGTAAAACGGTTCCAAGTTTGAATGCAGCTTTTGTGGATGTAGGATACGAAAAAGATGCATTTTTACATTATCTCGACCTCGGACCACAGTTCAATTCGCTGAATAAGTTCACCAAAGACACGTTACACGGCAAGCAAAATGTAGCCGACCTACAATACTTTAAGTTAGAAACTGACATTCCAAAAGAAGGTCAAATGGAAGAAGTAGTGTCTTCCTCTCAATCTATTTTAGTACAAGTTGCTAAAGAACCAATCTCTTCTAAAGGTCCTCGATTAAGTGCAGAGATTACCCTCGCAGGTAGGTACATCGTACTTGTGCCATTCTCAGATAAAATTTCTATCTCCCAAAAAATTAGAGATGCAAAGGAAAGAGATCGTCTGAAAAAAATATTAAACGAAATCAAACCAAAAAACTTTGGAGTGATTATTCGTACTGTTGCTGAAGATAAAAAAGTAGAACAAATTCACCAAGATCTTAACAATTTGTTAGAGAAATGGAAAGTAATGTTTACCGCGCTTAAAACAGCAACACCTCCCAAAAAAGTACTCGGTGAAATAGATAAAACAGCTTCAATTCTTCGTGATTTGTTGAATGGAGATTTTTCTAATATTCATGTAAATAATGAAACGCTTTCGGAAGAAATTCGTGGTTATGTTGCAGGAATAGCTCCAGGTAGAGAGAAAATTGTAAAACATTACGATGGTAAAATTGACATCTTCGAGCGTTTTGGTATTTCTAAACAAATTAAAACATTGTTTGGTAAAAAAGTTCCTCTTCCAAGTGGAGGTTATTTAATTATTGAACATACCGAAGCAATGCATGTTATCGATGTCAATAGTGGTAACCGTAAGGGCTCTGAAGGACAAGAATTAAATGCTTTAGCAACCAATGTGGAAGCTGCGGAAGAAATAGCACGCGTATTACAATTACGTGATATGGGAGGAATTGTTGCTGTCGATTTTATCGATATGCATGAACGAGAAAACAACAAAATTCTTTTTGAAAAATTAAAAGAATTCATGAAAAATGATCGTGCTAAACACAATTTAATCCCACCATCCAAATTTGGTGTAATCGAAATTACAAGACAACGAGTACGACCAGAAACAGAAATTAAAACCAACGAAACTTGTCCAACTTGCAACGGAACAGGTGAGGTACAAGCTAGTATCTTACTAGCAGAAGAAATCGAGAACAACTTAAATTATTTAGTGGTTGACAAAAAAGAACCTAAAGTAACTTTAATTGTTCACCCATATTTAGAAGCTTATTTCAAATGCGGAATCATTTCAAGACAAATTAAATGGTTCTTCAAATACAAAAAATGGATAAGTATTCGCGGAGTTGTTGCAAATCATTTAATGCAATACTCGTTTGTAGATTCTAAAAACGATACTTTAGCACTCTGATATCATGTCAGAGTGCAAGTACTCGCTCCATGAAGCAAAAGTAAAAATAGAATCTTGGTGTGCCTATCAAGATAGATGCACGTTTGAAGTTGAACAAAAACTAACTTCATGGAAAACTTCTGTTGAAAATCAACTCGAAATTATTGAACACTTAAGGAAAAATCGATATTTAGATGATACAAGGTTTGTAGCTTCTTTTATTTCAGGAAAATTTACAATAAAAAGATGGGGGAAAATCAAAATTAAACACCATCTAAACCAAAAACGAATTGAGAAAAACGCTATTCAAGAAGGTCTTAAATTGATTGATATGGATGTGTATTTTGAGACAATGAAGCATCTTGCAGAAAGAAAATATGCAGAAAGAAAAGCGAAGGATGATTATTGGGCGATAAAACGACGTATAAGCACGTTTTTAGCTTCAAAAGGGTACGAGTCTGATTTGATCCATGAAGTGGTTTCAGAAGTAATAAAAGGGTAAGTATTAACCAAGATTAATAGCTGTCAAACACGATACTCTAGATTACAACATACGTTTACATCAACTTTAATAGCTTAATCTGATTTCCGTTAATCAGTAATTTTACCCTGAACCTGTCTAAGGACTGCAACTTCACACCGAGTTCAAAAAAGCGTTCTGTCAAATTAAACTCGTTCTAAAATAACCGCATATCCTTGACCTACTCCTATGCACATGGTTGCTAGAGCATATTTTTTATTACTCCTAACAAGTTCATTAGCTGCGGCTAAAATAATTCGAGATCCTGACATTCCTAATGGATGACCTAATGCAATTGCACCTCCATTTGGATTAATTCTAGGGTCATTATCTGCTAATCCTAATGCTCTCGAGCAAGATAATACCTGTGCTGCAAATGCTTCGTTCATTTCAATGACATCCATTTGATCTAAAGATAAACCAGAACGTTTTAATATTTTTTGTGTAGCAAAAACAGGTCCTATTCCCATAATTCGAGGCTCAACACCCGCTACAGCTCCTCCTACAATTCGAACTTTTGGAGTTAAATTGTTATGCTTTAAACCTGTTTCAGAAGCTAATAATAGTGCTGCTGCACCATCATTTAATCCAGATGCATTTCCAGCCGTTACAGTACCTTCTTTTGTGAAAGCGGGTCTTAATTTTGCAAGTGTTTCAAGGCTGGTTTCGTGTCTGATAAATTCATCCGAATCAAAAATAATAGGATCTTTTCTTTTTTGAGGAATGGAAATCGGGATTATTTCTTCCAGAAAGATCCCTTTAGCTTGTGATTGAGATGCTTTTTCTTGTGACCAAGCAGCAAATTTATCTTGATCATCTCTAGAGATACCATATTTTACAGCTAAATTTTCTGCAGTCATCCCCATACTATCAACTCCATATAATTCTTCCATTTTAGGATTGATGAACCTCCAACCAAACGAAGAATCATACATTTGAGCGTCACGTCCAAAAGCGGATGACGTTTTCGAAATCACCCACGGACCACGTGTCATATGTTCAACTCCTCCTGAAATGTAAATGTCACCTGCATTGTCTTTTATAGCTCGTGAAGCATTGATGGTTGCAGCCATTCCTGAAGCACATAATCTATTTACAGTTTCACCACCTGCTTCTAAAGGAATTCCGGCTAATAACGATGACATTCGTGCAACATTACGATTATCTTCTCCAGCTTGATTTGCACAACCTAGGATGACATCTTCAATCTGTGATAGGTCTAAAGTTGGATTTTTAGCAATTAACGCTTTAAGAACATCAGCGCCTAAATCATCAGCACGATAATTTGATAAGGCTCCTCCAAAATTTCCAATGGCTGTTCGAACACCATTCACTAAAAAGACATCTTTTGACATATACTTCGATTTTATGGCTCAAAGATAATAAAGAGTTTGAGAATGAAATAATCACAAAAAAATATTGAAGAATTAGTGAATCGTAAACCTGAAATAATAATTTATTTTTTAACTTCATACCTTAACAAAACATAATTCAATGAAAAATATCTCATTTTTATTCCTATTTACTTTATGTATAGGAAATTACTTCTCCCAAGTAGAAATACTGTCTGCAAAAGAAAAAGCATTTAAGGATTCCATTGCTCAAATTAATGAAGCTGCAAACGCTAGTGCTGAAGGAAAAGAAGCTTACAACAGGGGGATTAATTTATTTAGTGAAAAGAAAACCGCTGAATGTATCAAAGAATTTGAAAAAGCAATTCTTTCGGATCCAAAGTTTTTAGCTGCTTACTATAACAAAGGTGTAGCCGAAAATGAATTAGAAATGTTTTTAGCTTCAGCTTCAACATTCAATAAATTACTTTCTATCGATTCAACATATTCCAAAGCTTATTTTCAACGTGCGAAAGCTTTTTTTGGATTAAAAGAATATGACGGCTCAGAAAAAAACTATGAAAAGGCATTAAAATATGATCCAACAAATGTGAAAATAATTTATAATTATGGTGTTTTGAGGTTTATGCAACAAGATTATAAAGATGCAATTGTAAAATTTACACGTTGCATTCAAATTGAACCAAATTCAGCTTTTTATTACAATGATCGTGGTAGTTGCTACCGTATGTTAGGTGAATTACCTAAAGCGATTTTAGATTATGAAGAGGCGACTAAAAGAAATTCTAATCTAGCTTTTGTTTATAATAATATAGGAACAACAAAGAAAAAGATGAAAGATTTTCAAGGAGCAATGATTGCTTTTAATAAGTCTATTAATGTTGACCCAAAATTCTATATGGCTTATGTAAATAGAGGAGCAACCTATTTTACGCAAGGGAAACAAGCTGAAGCTGAAAAAGATTTTTTACAAGCAAAACAAATAAATGAAAATTGTGGTCAAGCTTACGCAAATCTTGCTTCAATTTTAATTCTAAAAAAAGACTTTAAAGACGCGCTTGAAAACGCTGAAATTGCTATCAGTATAGATAAACATAACGGTGCCGCTTATTTAAATAGAGGAATTGCTAAAGAAATGTTGAGAGACTTGAAAGGAGCCTGCGAAGATTGGCATAAGGCACAAGATTTAGGCGTGGAACTCGGTAAAACATATTATACAACAAACTGTAATAATTAATTAAAAAAAAGATGAAAAATATTTTAATATTACTCTGTACATTTAATTTAGGAGTTTTTACATTCTCTCAAAATATCGAATTTAAATCCTCTAATTTTAAAAACGATAAAGAAGGGTTTAAAAAAGCGGAAGCTGCAATTGAATTAGGGGATACTTATTTTCAAAAAGGGAATAGTTTATTATTCGGTGTCAAAGATTATAAGGGAAACTTTATTTATGCAAAAAAACAATATGAAATTGCTCAAATTTTTAATCCTTCTAATGCCTTATTGAATTTTAAAATAGGGGTTTGTTTATTTAATTCTAGTAATCCAATGACATCATCGGAATACTTCTTAAAAGCGAAAGATCTAGATCCGAATTGTGACCCATTTTTAAATTATTATTTAGGAAGATTAGCTCAATTGGATTCCAAATTTGATGAGGCGATTGCATATTACGTTAAATTTTCATCCGAATATAAAAAAGCAACTGAGTATAGTAAATTTATAGACCAACGTAAAAAAGAATGTGAAAATGCGAAGAAGTTACAAGTAAATCCATTACGTGTTTGGGTGGATAATGTAACAGAATTAAATTCAGATAAAGATGATATTACCCCTTCTATTTCTGTAGATGGAGGAGAAATGCTTTTTTCTTCTAGAAGAAAGAATGACAACACACCAGATTCAATCGGTGAGTATGATTTTGACATTTACAGCTCTTCGTTAGAAAAAGGAAATTGGTCAGCTCCTAATAGATTATCAGGAGATATTAATACGAAAGTAGATGATGTTGTGAATACAATGAGTTACGATGGTACAACATTATTAATGCACCGATCTGTAAATAATCAATCTGATATTTTTGAGTCGAAGTTAGTAGGAGCAAATTGGTCAACTCCCGAAAAAATGAACGCTAATATTTCTAATCCGAAATATAATGATCGTTTTGCTTGTTATAATCATACTGGGTATAAAATTTATTTCATAAGAGATAATGACGAAGCAGAAAATGGTTTCCAAGCTGTTTATTCTGGAATGGAAAGTAAATTACGAAGAGATTATGCTACTACAACTTTCCTAGATGTACTAAATTCTAAATTTAATGAAGGTCCTATGTACATTACCATTAAGGGAGATGTTTTATATATTGCTTCTCAAGGACATGGATCAATGGGAGGATATGATATTTTTGTATCAAAATTTGTTCAAGGGCAATGGACTGCACCAGTGAATATGGGATATCCAATTAATTCAGTATACGATGATTTCTTTTATTCTCCTACTGTAAATGGTAAGTTTGCATATATTACTTCTAATAGACCTGGAGGAAAAGGTGGGTATGATATTTATAAAGTAACCTATTGGGGACCTGATAAAACACCATTGGTTTCTACGGAAGACCTTTTGATTTCATCAATAATCCAACCTGTAAATGATAATACAATCGAGTCAAAAGTAGACGTAACACGTAAATTTTTAACTGTTTTCAAAGGGAATACGATAGATTTGTTAAACGCTCAACCAGTAGCAGCTTCGATTGATATTACAGATAATGCTTCGGGAAAAGTGACTGAGACAGTAAACACAAATAGCGCAACAGGTAAGTTTTTAATTACCT
This sequence comes from Bacteroidota bacterium, assembly GCA_947378245.1. GTDB lineage: Bacteria > Bacteroidota > Bacteroidia > Flavobacteriales_D > Crocinitomicaceae > CANHVK01. The sequence goes on along the minus strand of CANCJF010000006.1, from coordinate 37,838 downwards.
TACCCTCTGGTAAAAATTATGGAATTGCAGTAAAATCAAATAATTACCTTTTCCACTCAGAAAATTTTGATTTACCAGATGGGGGGGAGGACAACATTGTATCAAAAACAATTCAACTAAAAAATGTTGCCGTTGGAAATACAATCACTTTAACAAATATCTTCTTTGATTTAGGAAAAGCAACCTTAAGAATCGAATCAAACGCCGAACTTGATCGTTTAGTGAAATTATTGAACGATGCACCTAAATTGAAAATCGAGATTAGTGGACATACTGATAACACAGGTTCTGCAGCAACAAATGAAAGCCTTTCACAACAGAGAGCGAATGCCGTAGTCACATACTTACTAACGAAGGGAGTTGTAGCTTCAAGACTTACTGCTAAAGGTTATGGTTCAAAGAAACCAATTTCAACAAACGAAACAGAATCAGGTCGTCAACAAAACCGTCGCACCGAATTCAAAATCACATCCAATTCGTAGGGGCGTGATGAGTCGCGCCCAAATGTGTTATGCGTCGCGCCCAAATGCGTGATGCGTCGCGCCCAAATGCGTGATGCGTCGCGCCCAAATACGTGATGAGTCGCGCCCAAATGCGTGATACGTCGGGTCTCCCACACATATTCATAAACAAAGAAATCCTGAGCACAGCTCAGGATTTCTTTGTTTAAAACGTATACTGAGCACAGCTCAGTAAAATATGATTCAATCTACAAAATCATTTATTCTTCCCGTTTGCTATCTCGATAAATTCGTCATATGAAACAACCTTGTCGGATAACTTAACAGTAGATTTAAAATATTCAGTTAATTTAGTTTCAGCTAACATGTCATAAACTCTAGCAGACTCTTCTTTATTTGTTAACACTTGAATCGCAGATGAAGTTAATTCTTTATCCTCAGGAGCTGGAATTCCATATTGTGCATACTGATTAACCAATAAACCTTTTGTAAATTCTAAAGCTTCTTTTTGATCTACCTTGATATCGTTCGCTTTGAAGATATGACCTTGGATTAATTGCCATTTCATGCTTTTCTCATATCCTTCAAATTGTGCTTCGATTTCTTCCATAGAAATTGCTTTCTCATTAGAAGCTTTAATCCATCTTTTTAAGAAATCAGAAGGTAATTCAATAGCTGTTTTTTCAACTAAACGTTCATAAACTTCACGTGTTAATAAACGATCAGAATCTTGAGCAAACATCTTATCTAAATCTTCTTTTACTCTGTCTTTTAATTCTTGCTCAGAAGAAACAATTCCTTCACCAAATAATTTGTCAAATAATTCTTGATTTAATTCTGCTAACTCCATATGACGAATTTCATTGATTTTCATCTCAAATTTATCAGAAATATCAGCTAAATCTTCCTCTTTTAAACCTAACATTGCTGCAGTATCTTTTCCGCCTTTAGAAACATCAGAGGGATTGACAGTTAATAAATCACCAACTTTTTTACCTGTAAGTTCCTTTTTAGCGTTTGCATTTTCAACAAATTCCATTGAAATTGTTGATGAATGTAAAACACCATTTTCTTTCACCGATCCATCAATGTTTAGCTCTGTAAATTGAGCTAATATCATATCTGTAGCACCTACTTTATCAGAAGCAACTAACTTCCCATAACGTCTGCGTAAATCATCAACTTGTTGATCAATCAATTTCGTGTCAATATTTACTTTGACATAATTATAGGCTTCTTTCAATGTTGCATCAATTTTAATCTCGGGAGCTAATCCAATTTCGAATGCAAATTCAAAGTTACTTGGGTTATTAAAATCACCTTTTACCTCCTCCTTTTCATATGGAATTGGATTCCCTAAAATCTCTACTTTGTTATTTGTGAAATATGTAGTCAAAGCATTACTTACAGACTTATTAATCTCTTCAATTAATATTCCTTTACCAAATTGTTTTTTGATTAAAGCCAATGGAACATGACCTGGTCTAAAACCTGGGTTTTTAGCTTGTTTTCTAGCTTTCTCTAAAGCATTTGAAACTTGAGTTTCATAATCTAATGGAGCAATACTTACACGTAAAATTGCACTTGTTGAATTTAAATCTTCGCGAACTACATTCATCTTTTTGACTTTATTAATTATAAACAAAAAATGGCATAAGAACACTTATACCATTTAATTTAATTTTTAGTGCGGATAGAGGGACTCGAACCCACACGCCTCGCGGCACCAGATCCTAAGTCTGGCATGTCTACCAATTTCACCATATCCGCTTGTTTAATTAATTACACGACTGTAATTAAACCCTTTTTAATTTCGGTGTACAAATGTACATCTTTTTTTAATATTCAAAAACTTTTCTTATTAAAATTCTAAAAACTTTCAAACTTTGTATCATACTCTCTCTTTGTGTCCTTTTTGTAAATTCTTTGTGAACTCTGTGTCAAAACCTTCAAAACCTAATATTTATCAACTTTTGCCTCAATCTGACCGCAGGTCTCTTAATCACCTTCAATCATCCCCGTTAAATCGTCCTTAACTTCTCAATTTCTCAATGTTTCATATTCCCCCAATTAATATAATATGCATTAAATGGTTCGAAAAACAATATTACTCTTAAAAAACAATCCACTTTCACTTTGTGTAATTTGTGAAAATTCTTTGTGAATTCTGTGTCAAAACCTTTAAAACCTCTAATCATCAACTGTTGCCTCAATCAGACCGCAGGTCTCTTAATCACCTTCAATCATCCCCGTTAAATCGTCCTTAACTTCTCAATTTCTCAATGTTTCATATTTTCCCCAATTAATATAATATGCATTAAATGGTTCAATAACTAGTCACTTCGATTCTCATTACGCCATAATTTCCCCTTCAAAAAACCATACAACTCTTCCACCATTAATTCATGCTCCACTTTATCCGGGTGTCCTACACATCCTTTACTATATCTTTTCTTATAAAAATACAGTAAGCAATTAGAATCATTAAATTTATTGAAGATAATCGTAAGCATACTATCTAAATAGGGTTTAAAACTTTCTTTCGCCATCGGACTATCTAAGATCAATAAGGTGGCTGTTGGATTTTCACGACGTAATTTCGTTAAAAAACGCAAATAAGAAGTAGTGAAAAGTGTTACATCTTGCTTTCCATCATTCTGACCCAAACAAATACTAATTAAGTCAGGGCGGTAGTTAGATTTTTCCCATCGTATTGTTTGTTGTGACAAATCAGTGTAATCATAAACATCAGGTATAGTTTTTGTGTTGTGACAACAACTTCGTGACATACCAAATCCCGAAACGGAAGTAAGCATCCATTCTGCATTCAATCTTCTTGCGAGGGTAGGGCCATAACTTATGTAAGCGCAATGCTGGTCAAACCAATGTCTTTCACCACATTTGATATTGGTATTGTCCATACCGTTTCCACAAGTCATCGAATCACCAATGAATTCAATACGTCGCTTTTTCTTTTTGATTGGAATCAGTTTTTCTACCCTTAATCCAATAAATTCTAAATATCCAATCTTCGTTTCTGTAGTTTTACAAATGGTTAACGTGTGTTTTCTGCTGCGTAATTTTGTTGCAACAACAATTTTATTGCTTTTTCCAGTCAGGTGAATACGTTGTACAGGAAGTGAATCGATCACTACTTCAATGTAATTGTGTTCAGTCGATCTTTTTAAAAAACCTTCGTCGTTAATGGTGATTTCACAAAATGAACCAGTAAAGCCAGTCTGTATATAAACACCAGGTGCCCAAAATCTCGGAGCAGTTTTATCGGAAAAATCTACTCGACCTACATACTGGAAAAAAGGGTCTTCAGCTCCGTAAAATTGAGTATTCTCTTTTTGTATTTCTGCACAAGATAGCATCATATTCAAGCCAAAAAGAAACAGTATAATAGCTTTTAAAGAACGAAACATAGCAAAATAAAATGTTAGAAAATCGACGTTAAAAAGTCTAAATCTACGTAAAAACTACCTTGAAAGTCGGAAATTATTGGTATTATTGTACTGATTGAATCAAAAAAGATCAAAATATGTGGAATTCATTAGCTAGTATAATTTTACGTAATCGCTTATTTATTATCGCGATTGTAATTATACTCACGGTGTTTTTTGGATATTTTGCAGTTACCTCACTGAAGGTAGATAATAAATACGGAAATACCTTACCAAAAGATAGTAAACCTCAGGCAGATTACTTAAAATTTAAAGAACAATTTGGAGAAGATGGTTCTACGTTAGCCGTTGCAATACATTCTGATTCACTTTACACCGAGAAAAATTTTGTGAAATGGCAAGATTTAGCATTCAAAATTCTTGAAATTTCAGGGGTAGAAAGTGTAATCTCCGAGGCTACACTCTATAAAATTTGTAATAATAAATCCGAACAGCGATTTGAAATTCAAAAAATATTCTCAGACTCTACATTCCATGAAAAATCTATCGACTCGATTCGTAAAGAAATAAAACAAAATCCATTGTATAATGGATTATTATATAATGATAAAACTAAGGTATCTCTGTTATTAATAGGGATGGATGAAAAATACCTAGCTGATAAAAAGAAATCAAAAGTTGTTTTTGAAATAGAAGAATTAGTCGCATCTTATTCCAATTATTTTGGAAAACCACATTTTGCTGGTTTACCTCACATGCGTGTTGTGATCGGTAAACGTATTGTCAATGAAATGTATATTTTCTTAGGATTGTCCGTATTAGCTTCTTCACTCTTATTATATATCTTCTTTCGTTCTTTTAGAATCGTAATGCAATGTAATCTAGTTGTATTTGTTTCTGTTATTTGGGCCTTAGGGAGTATCGCATTATTTAATTTTCAACTTTCAATAATGATGGCACTGATACCACCGTTATTGATCGTAATTGGTGTTCCAAATTGTGTTTTTCTAGTCACCCGTTATCATCAGGAATATGTGCTACATAACAATAAAATCAGAGCCTTGTTTACAATGATTAAACGTATAGGTTCGGTGACTTTCTTAACTAATTTAACTACTGCTGTTGGATTCTGTACTTTTACTAGTTCTGAGAAATTAGCACAGTTTGGAATTATTTCTAGTTTGAATATTATGGTGGTATTTGCTTTGTCTATTTGCATACTGCCAATTATGGCATCTTATTCAAATCCTCCAAAAGAAAGACATTTAAAACATTTATATAAAGTATATTCCAAAGGTTTTATTGAATATATCATCATTATTATTACAAAATATAGAAAATGGATTTACATTACGTCGGTAGTTGTAGTTGCTATTAGTTTGTATGGAATGACTAAGATTGTTGCTACTGGTAATGTTACGAGCGACCTTCCAAAAGACGATCCAATCTTACTAGATTTAAAGTTTATTGAGAAAAATTTTGGAGGTTCTATACCTTTTGAAATATTAATCAATTACAAGGAAAAAGGACGTTTATTTTCATCTGAAACACTTGATAAAGTCGATCAGATTCAAGGTGAATTTGCAAAAGATACGTTGTTTTCTAAAAGTTTATCCGTTGTGAATTTTATCAAGTCTATCAATATGGCTTATTTTGATAACGATTCTAATCATTATACATTAATATCTACCAGGGATAAATTGAGATTAAAAAAATACTTCGATGAAACAGATATTAATAGTGCGAATAGTGGAAGTATGTCTATCAAAGAATTGGTAGATACAACAAACACATCTCTGCGTATTCGACTACAAATGAAAGATCTCGGTTCATATGTAGTTTCTAAAAAAGTGGAATCACTTAAATTAATGGTCGACAATATCTTAAATCCAGAGAAAAAACAAGTAGAAGCTACGTTTAAAAAAGCCTTTAAAAATAGAAAAGAACTAGTAGATACTTTATTGTATGAGTATCCTTGGATTTTCAATAATGTAACAGCCATACTTTCAAAAGGAAATTCGGATTTACAAGCTGCGTTCGACCTAGATCCTAGTAAAATTGATGCATACAAAAACAAACCGGATTTCAAAAACATTTTACGTCAAGCTATCGATGAAGAATATTACGATGTAACTTTTACTGGAACTTCTGTGGTGGTGTCTGAAGGAACAAAATACTTATTTATTAACCTGGTACAATCTCTTATTTTTGCAATTCTTTCTATTGCACTATTAATGGCATTTCTTTTCCGTTCATTCAGAATCATACTAATTTCAATGATTCCAAACATTATACCATTATTGTTTACCGCCGGAATCATGGGGTATTTCCAAATACCATTAAAACCTTCCACCTTATTAGTGTTTGGAATCGCATTAGGAATAACGGTTGACAACGCCATTTTATTCTTAGCTAAATACCGTCAGGAGTTACGTGCCCATACATGGGATATAAAACAATCGATCCTAATTTCTGTACGTGAAACAGGACTTGGGATTTTCTATACATCCGTAATTTTATTCTTCGGGTTCATCATGTTTGTATTCTCTCAATTTGGAGGTACTAAAGGTCTCGGTTTATTAGTGTCAATTACAATACTTGTAGGTATGATAACCAATCTAATCATATTACCAGCGCTCTTATTAACGCTCGAACGTAAAGTCACAACCAAATCATTTAAAGAACCTTTCTTTGATATCTACGACGAAGAAGTAGATTTTGATCATCATAAGATTCAAATCGAAAAGAAAGAGTGAAAAAATAAATAGCTACGCTGGATATGTTACCTTCGGATAAACTAGAAATGTTATCCCGTAACTATTTTCATTTAACACAAAGTCACCAAGTTTTTCACCAAGCACTCTAAGTATTATTTTTTATATACCAAGTTTAACTTGAAAGAATCTCTGAGTCAAACTAAGATAATCTTTGTGTTTCTCTGTGTCTTTGCGCCCTCACCTACGATATATAACATATCTAGCGTTAGCATAAAACGTTATATATATCACTATAATTCAAAATATTTCAGACTTTTTTTCTAGTGTCTATTTTTCACATTTCTAACAAAGTTAGAAAATCTCTGCGACCTAAAATTCAGTAAACAACTTCACTTTTCTCTGATTTCTCTGCGAAAATAATTATCGGAAAACTTAGTGTACTTTGTGAAACTTAGCTACGCTGGATGTGTTATCCTGCGTCAGCTAAGCTGGATATGTTATCCTGTATCAGCTACGCTGGATAAATTATCCTCCGTTCATATAAAATCACCCTTTTTTCGGACTAAACCTTCTCTTCTCAGGACTTTTTGCACCTCCACCAGCTGGTCTATTTCCACCACCGCCTTGTGGACGTTTACCAGAACCATTGGATCCCCCTGAACCTCCACGTTGATTGTTAAACGTTCTTTTTTCCTCCTTTTCAATCACGAAAATCTTCGCAGGAAATGGATGCTCCTCCACAATTGGAAGTTGCATAGAAATTAATTTCTGAATATCTTTCAAATATGCGCGTTCTTCATAATCACAAAATGAAACCGCCTTACCAGAAGCTCCAGCACGACCCGTACGACCAATTCTATGCACATACGTTTCGGGGATATTCGGTAATTCAAAATTTACAACAAACGCTAATGCATCAATATCAATACCACGTGCAGCAATATCTGTCGCTACCAAAACGCGAGTCGTATAATCTTTAAAATTGCTCAACGCACGTTGTCTCGCATTTTGAGATTTGTTTCCGTGAATTGCTTCTGCTTTTATTTTTGCTTTGTCCAAAATCTTAACGACTTTGTCAGCACCATGTTTAGTACGAGTAAAAACCAAAGCTGATTTAATAGATGGATCTTCCAATAAATGAATTAATAAAGCATTTTTATTTCCTTTATCTACATAGTAAACTTCTTGTTGTATCGTTTCGGCAGTAGAAGAAACAGGAGTAACTTCCACTTTTTCAGGATTTGTTAAAATATTACCTGCCAACACCTTGATGGTGTCAGGCATCGTAGCAGAGAAAAATAAAGATTGTCGCTTTTCAGGGATAACTTTTAAGATTTTCTTCACATCGTTCACAAACCCCATGTCTAACATACGATCCGCTTCATCCAAAACAAACAATTGAATATCGTTTAAACGAATTACACCTTGACCAATTAAGTCTAACAAACGCCCCGGTGTAGCTACTAAGATGTCAACTCCAGCTTTGATTGCATTTACTTGAGAACTTTGTGTTACACCTCCAAAAATGACAGTGTGTCTTAATTTTGTATAACGACCATAACTCGCAAAACTTTCACCAATTTGGATGGCCAATTCGCGGGTAGGGGTAACGATTAATGCGTGAATTTTATTATTGCGTTCACCAGCCTCTTTTCTATTGTATAACAACTGTATAATTGGAATGGCAAACGCTGCTGTTTTACCTGTTCCTGTCTGTGCACAACCCAACAAATCAGTGCCTTCTAATAAGATAGGAATAGATTTTTCTTGGATAGGAGTAGGGTTCGTATAACCTTCTTCGTTTAAAGCTTTAAGAATCGGCTCAATAAGTTGTAGATCTTCAAATTTCATAGGAGAATATTCATCGATTTTCCTATGCTGTTCTGAATTAAACCCTAGGAATACGGTAGCACAAATATACGACAAAAAGCCCTTACTTAAATTTTTAAATTTTACACTCCCCATTTTCCTTATCACTACATACCCTCCTCCCGTCACTAAGTTTATCCTGAGCCTGTCGAAGGGTCACTCGGTCCCTGAGGTTCTCAAAGGATCATCACTCGGTCCCTGAGGTTCTCGAAGGGCCGTCACTCATTTCTTATATGGTTCAATAATCCCCATTTTATTTTGAAATTCCGCAAATTATCTTATTTTTGTCACACTTTAAATTCGACGTAGTATGTTTCGGGCAACCAAAAACTTATTTCTACGTCCTTAAAGTTATTTATACGTATAAAACTTTTTGTTATGAAAACGCAAATATTTACTAGGGTTCTGATAGGGTTTATTATCCTATTTTCTTCAATTTTTTCATTTTCTGCTACTTATTATGTAAATGATAATTCAAAAGTTGGAGATTTATGGTGTTCAGCTATAGGTTCAAATAATACAATAGCATCTGGAGGTGGTACTAAGTCAAAACCTTTTTTAACTTTAAAATACGCACTACAACAAATTACTACGAATGATATAATTTATATTGAGTCAGGTACGTATAGTGATCAGGTAGTAAATGAGACTTATATAAAAAAAAATAACATATCAATAATTGGTGCTGGCCCAACATTAACTAAATTTAATTATGCTGGGTCTACAAATGCATCTGGTAACTATTTTATGCGTATTAAAGGTTTCAATAATATAACGATTAAAAATTTTCAAGTTAATGGTTATATAAGTGATGTTTCTCATTCAGGTCAAATTTTTAATATTGAAAACGCTCAAAATATTTTAATTGAAAATATTGTTTTTTCAAAAAATTTAGGCGCTGCAGGAGAGGCAGCAATCTATGTAACCGATAATTCAACTGTGGTTTTTAATTCTGTTTCATTTATATGTCAAAATAATAGTTCTTTAGGTGGTGGTATTGAGGTTGAAGGTATTGCATCTACTTCCAATATTAATGTTACAATTAATAATTCATTAATTTCAAATAATGATAAGTCTGATGGTACTAGTGGTACAAATGGTGGAGGTATATTGATTTCTGGTGATAAAACGACAGTAGTTACGATTAACAATACTATGATTTCAGACAATAAAGCAGGTCAAGGTGCAGGTGTTTTTGTGAATAGTGGTATACTTAATTTAAATAATTGTATTATTAAAGACAATTTTTCTGTAGGAGATAAAAATTTCGCATCTTATGGAGGTGGAATAACCCTTTTTGGCACATCAGGGTTATGTACATTTACTAACTGTTTGTTTTCGAATAATGAAATTGATAAGACATTAGGTTCTAGTCCTGCAGGTATAACAAATCCTTTATCAAGGGGTGGTGCAATTGGTATAAATGGAGTGAATAGTAAAGTAGATTTAAAGATTGTTTCCTGTTCGTTTATCAATAATAAAGCATATTTTGATAAATTTAACGTTTTTTCTGGTACGGATCTTTATACAAAAGCATCAAGTAAATCTGTAAATGTAACCATTGATGATTGTTCTTTAGATGTTCTTTCAAATAGTATTGTTAATTCTTCAGGTACGGTAACAGTAACTAATAGTGGAACTTATAACTTTTCAGGTACAATACTAGGAGATACCAAAGTAAGAACTTCTACAACAACTCCTGTAACACCAAATTATGCAGGTTCATGTCCTTTTGTTTCGGTTTGTAATCCCGCGACAGTAGGTCCCGATCAAACTGTTACTTGTCCTGCGACTACTGCTACATTAACTACAACAGGTCCTTCAGGAAGTGTTTTTTATTTATATTCTGATACTACTTTAGCATATATAGATACAGCAAGTACAATTTTACCAACATTCCCTATAACTGGAGTATCGGCTTCTAAAACATATTATATAAAATCAAGTTTAGATGGTTGTGGTAAATTTGTTCCAATTAAAATTACTTATGATTGTCCTTCATGTAATACGACAATTTCTTATTCCCCAGCTGTAGTATGTTCGGGGAATGCTATTATGTCTGTTACTAAAACGAACTCATCAAATAATTCAGCAACGTTTTCTATTTCCCCTGTAAATGCAGGAAGTACAGCCGCACTAAGTGCAAATGGTGATTTTGATCCTTCGAAAATTACAGTGGCTGGAAAATATACAATTACAATGGCGGAAGGTGCTTCTTGTAATCCAACTTTTGATATTACTGTAAATCTTAAACCTGCAACTCCTACAAAAGGTATACTAACTCAACCAAATTGTACCGTTACAACAGGTACTATTCAATTAAATTCATCAGATGATCCGGTTACCTATGGTTTTAATCCATCTACTGGAATCTCTGCAAATGGAACAGGTTTAGTCACGGCAAGTCCAGGTACGTATAAAATAGCTGCTTCAAAAGGTGGTTGTACTTCTGATACTATATCCGTTACTTTTAATACTGTTCCAGGTCAACCTGTTCTTTCAGGAGCTGGAGAAATTTGTGTGGATTCAACAATTACTTTAAAAGCTTGGACAGATAATACATTAACTACTCCTTCAACACCAAATGCTGTTAAACCATGGGTTTCTTCAGATATTACAGTTGCTACTGTAATAAATGGTGCTATACTTGGTAAAAAAGGAGGTACTACAATCATAACCTATACGGATGCAGCCAATTGTACGCAAACAGCTTCAATTACTGTAGATCCTAAAGCAGCAGGTGGTACTGCAACTGCTACAAATATTGCTTTATGTGCAAATGCGACAACGACAATTAATTTAACAGGAAGTCTTGGATCAATTCAGTGGCAATCTTCTATTGATGGAACGAATTGGTCTGATATTAAAAATGAAAATGGGACTACTTTTAATACATCTTCTTCATTAGCTCCAGGTACATATCATTTTAGAGCACAAGTTAAAAATGGGGTTTGTTCTTTGGTAGCGAATAGTAACGTGGTTGATATTACTGTAAGCCAAGCGCCAGTAGCAGGAACAGCAACAGCTAACCCAAGTACGATTTGTTCTGGTGATAAATCGACAATTACATTAGCGAATTATACAGGAACAATTCAATGGCAAGAATCCACAACAGGTACTAATGGAACATGGATTAATTGTACTACAGGTGTTGGTTTTACATCAGCATCTTACACTAGTGATAAACTTACTAAAACGATTTATTATAGAACGGTAGTATCAAGTGGTACATGTAAAGCTGATACATCATCCCCTGTAAAAGTAACTGTTAATCCAAATATCACAGCTGCTGTGACTGTAACTTCAAATCCACCGCTTACAATTTCTACACCGAATGATATTTTGAAAACGTGTCCTGATAATAGTGTTGTATTTACTGCTGATACAAATTCAGGGTTGCAGAATGTTACCTACCAATGGTATAAAAACAGTAATATATTACAGGATGAGACTAAAAATACGTATGCAACGATTGTTTTGAATGATGGGGATATTATATCTGTGAAAGTAACTGCAGATGGTACTTGTGTTTTAGGTTCTCCGGTTACGAGTAAGCCAATTTTGGTGAAAATTCCGACTAACCCTTTACTTACATTGTTAACAACTACAAAACCTAGTAAATGTGGTTTTTCAGATGGTACTATTGAATCAACAGCTGTTTCTTCTGGTACCTTAACTTGGTACAATAAAGGTTCTTTAGTACCTATTAATAGCCATATAGATTTACCTTATAAAATAACTGGACTTAAATCGGGTGCTTATCATTTAGTATTTAATGATGGTCTATGTGAGTTTACAAAAGATCTTAGTATTAGTGACCCTGGAGCACCTTCTGATCCTATTCTGAGCTATTTAAATGATTCTATTTGTGAAAATGATAATTTCACTTTAACTGCGACATTTACTTCAATAACTGGAACTGAGTCATTTGTTTGGAAAAAAGATAATGTTGATCTTTCCGTGACTACTAATTCATATAACGCAAAAGCAGTTATTTCTACATCTGGTGTAAATGAAAGTCATACCTACTCTGTTTATTTAGAAGATAAAGGATGTAAGTCATCGATAGATCAAGTGACTTTGTCTTTTATTTCCACTCCAAATCCTTCAATTATAAACTCAAATCCAATTTTTTGTGCATCTGACAGAAAAAAAGTAGCTGATTTAACTGCTAAATTGACAACTCCAATTAAAAAGATTACTTGGTATGATTTACCAGCTGGAGGTACTAAATACCAAGATACAAATCTATTAGTACAAGGAAAAAAATATTATGCTGAGCAATCGGAAGGTACTTGTACTAGTCCTTCACGTTTACCTGTAGTTGTAAACGTGATTACGCTAACTGCTCCTGTTGCTCGTAAGGTAACACAACCTGATTGTAAAAATGATAGTGGTGTAGTGATTTTGAATCTTCCAAGCGCTGGTGATTGGAAAATTACCGCGTCTCCAGTAGTTGGTGCTCCTATTGTATTGACAAAAACAGTAACAGTGAATCCTTTTGATGCGGAAATTAAATTAGCACCAGAAACGTATACCATTATTTGTGAAGATGTTGTAAATGGTTGTGTGTCTCCAACTCTTTCAAATGTTGCGATAAATCCTACTCCGCAAAAACCAGCAACTCCGGTATTGGATCCTTTAGGAAACTATTGTTCCTCAAAATCCTACATGTTGGATCAGGTGTTGTTTAGCCCTGCGGGTACCGTGAAATACTTCAGTGCGGATAGTACCATCGAATATGCAGGTAGTACAACTAAACTTCTTCCGAATACGACTTATAAATTTGTTTTTATGATTGGTCAATGTGCAAGTCCAAAAGCACTCACAACAAAAATTACGATGGACGCTGGACCAACTGTACTTCCAATCGATATGTCCGATGAATTAATTTGTGCAGTGAAAAAACCAACATTTGATTCATTAGTTAGTACCTTGTTTAATAAGATTAAGAAAATAACATCGATTCCTGTTCCAGCAGGATATAAAGTTATTTTTGCATTGGATCCTTCAGGTAATCCGATCGTGAATAATACATTTGCTGTAGGAACATTAAATGGAAACAAACAAACGATTTACTATAACGTTATGAACGATAAGGGATGCCAAAACACTCAGTTTTCAAGCCTTATCTTTAAAATAAATGAAGGTCCAAAAGACCTAACCTTAAAAGGAGGAACTAACTATTTCTGTGAGAGTAAACACCCAACAGTTGCTGATTTAGCTTCAACTAAAACAAGTGCGGGTGCTGGAATATTGACATGGTATTCTACTGAAACAGGCAATGGAGCATTTAAAGATACCGATCCTTTAATCAGTGGTCTATATTACGCGTCTTTAACTGCAAACCCTGGATGTGAAAGTGTATCGCGTCAACAAGTAAATGTATCGATTGTATCGTTTGGTCAAACGACCTTGGACGCAGGAAACAGTTATGTTTTTTGTCAAAATTCTACGAATAAAGTAGCAGATTTACCGTCTAAATCTTCTACATTGACTCCGTTGGTTTGGTCAATAGATGGGAAAACCCAGTTATCTACGGATGCGTTGATTCAAGGAACCTATACCGCTGCAGAGACACAAAATGATTGCGTGAGTGATAAACCTCAACAAGTGGTTGTTTCTTTTCAGAAGCCTTCAATTTCTATTATTCCAAAGAAATTACCTATTTGTGGCGCAGGTCATGGTAAGCTTGGAATATTAGGTGAAAATTCAACATATACGTATGTATGGTTCAAAAATGGCGTTCAATTATCAGAAACAGGATCTTCTATCGAAGGCTTAACGGATGATAAAACCATTAAATACAATGTGACAGTTACAGACACTAAAGGGTGTTGGGATACTACACATTATTACTTCTCAGATTGTGAACCTTCATTACCGCCACAAATAATCACACCGAATGGTGACAAAAAAAATGATACATTTGTATTGCATTATGCTGGTAAATACCCATCATGTAAATTAACGATTTACAATCGATGGGGTGCATTAGTGTATGAAAGTGAAATACCATATAAAGATGATTGGGATGGAAAACCAAATGTTGGAGCTACATTAGGTTCTAATGTTTTACCATCAGCAACCTATTTTTATATGATTGATAAAGGGGATGGTACAGATCCTGAATCAGGTTTTGTTGAATTAGTTAAATAAGAAAGTAACACAGAATAAATGATAGTCTCAAAATTAAAGTATCAACTTGGTGCCTTATTACTGGTGTTTATGACTAGTAATCAAATCTTCGCACAACAAGATGCACAAGCGAGTATGTATATGTTTAATCCACTTCAATTCAATCCTGGTTATACAGGAAGTAGGGGTGCTTTAAACGCTACTTTGGTAAATCGTGCTCAGTGGATCGGTGTAAGTGGTGCACCAATAACTCAGTTTGCTTCAGTTCATGCACCTATTGCTCGTAAAGCATTTGGTGTAGGAGGTCACTTATCAAATGATAAAATTGGAGCGAAATATAACACTTCAGTATTTGCTGATTTTGCTTATTCTATGCCATTAGGTACTGGAAAGAGGTTGAATTTTGGAGCAAGTGCAGGTGTTGATATGTATAACTTTGATTTCACGAATTTAAATCCTAATGATCCGACCGATGTAAATTACTTGGTTAAGTCTGGAAAGGTTGCTTTTAATACAGGAGTTGGATTGTATTTTCACTCTAAGCGTTTTTATGCTGGAGCGAGTATCCCTCGTGTGATGAAAGCAAACTGGAATAATGTAGATTTAGCAGTACAACATATTTTTGTAAATGCAGGTTATGTACACGCTATAAATACAGTGACTGATTTAAAAATGAGTACCCTAGTAAAAATTGTTAAAAACGCACCAGTTACGGTTGATTTAAATGCCAATTTGTTTTTTTACAAAAAATTCTGGGTGGGTGGTATGTATCGTTACAATGAGTCGTTTGGAGTAAACATGGCAATTCAATTTCAAGAAAAATGGATGTTTGGTTACTCGTTCGATTATGTGTATAATTCATTGCGTAAGACGAGTAATATGGGTACACATGAGGTGATGTTAACCTATGATATGAATGGAAGAAGATCTATTTATGCATCTCCAAGATATTTTTAATGACTATGAAAATCTATAAATCAATAAAACAAAATTCCGTGAAATTAGTTGACCAAAAAATGAAATTAAGTATAACTGTTCTTTTATTAATACTTACTTGTTCTTTTTCTTTTGGACAGGAAAAAAAGGTTGCGTTTGCTGAGCAATATTTTAATGCACATAGATATGCTGAAGCAAGTGAAATTTATCTTGAATTAATTAATAAAGATAAATTGGATGCTCAATCTCATGCAGATGTATACCGTAATGCTGCTGAAGCTTGTATGAAATGTAAAAAATACAGTGAAGCAAATGATATACTTTCTTATTTAAGTGGAACTGATCAATTTACATTTGATGATGGGTATAAGTTAATTAAACTTTTACTTTATATGGATAAGGCATTTGATGCTCAAGCAATTTATCAACATGCTGCTATCGCTTCAAGTATAGATCCAAGAAAGCCATCCCTTGATTTGTATTTTGATACATCTCGTAATTTTTTAGATAGCTTGAAAAGAGATACATCTATGTACTCCGTTTCTTTAGCAACTTTCAATTCAAATAAAGGTGATTTTTCACCTGCTTTTCATCCAAAAGGAATTGCTTTTACATCAGCACGTAATCACGCTATGGAATCACCTTGGGCGGTTGAAAATTCAGCTTTCTTGGAACAATATATTTACGATAAGTTTACCACTAAAGTTAAAAAGATCAAAGGGATCAAAGGAAAAAAACATGATGGTGTTGCTTACTATGATAGTATTGATGCCATTTGGTATTATTCTAAAAATTTGAAAGCAAAAAAGAATATTCCACTTACGACTGTCGGAATTTTTATCTATGATGCTACGACTAAAAAAGAAACAGCATTTACATACAATAGCGAAAGTGTTTTTGTAGGTCATCCTGTATTATCAAAAGATAGACAAGTTCTTTGGTTTGCATCTAACCGTGAAGGTGGTTTTGGAGGAATGGATATTTGGCATTCTGTGAAAACGGCTGATGGTTGGGGAGAACCGATCAATGCAGGTAGTTTAGTGAATACGACAGGAGATGAGATGTTCCCTTACGAAGCAAATGGAAAATTATATTTTGCAAGTAATGGTCATCCAGGACTTGGAGGATTAGACATCTTTAAAACAGAGTTGGTTGGACAGGATGCACAAAAAGTAGTAAATGGTGGATGTAACTTGAATAGTCACGCAGATGATTTCTCTTTAATTGTAGATGCATCTGATACCTTGGGTTATTTCTCGAGTAATCGTGGAGATTTTATCGATCGTATCTACAATGTTACTTTGCTTAAACCAGTCAATGATTCAATTTATGTGTTATTTAAACAAGATTCAATTTCGGATATCTTAGTAGAAGTGTTAGATTCTGCAGGTAATGTGATTTTTGCTGGTAAAACAAATGAAGCTGGAGAGCTTTTATTTAAAGCTTTACCAGATGTGGTGTATAAAGTAAGAACGAAACATCCTGACTTAGTAGATTCTGAATTTGATTTTAATGCAATTGGAATTGCTGCTGGTGATACAATTACTAAAGATCTTGGTTTACGCAATAAACAAGTTACTTGGGCAGGTGTAGTTACCGAAAAGGAAACACAACAAACTTTAGAAGGTGCTGAGTTAAGTATTAAAAATCTTGAAACAGGTGTCATTACCTCTTCAATGTCTGGTAAAGATGGTGTAATTAATGTTGATTTACCACCTGGTGATTATCAAGTAACGGCTTCTATGTTTGGTCATGACCCAAAAACGTTTAAAATAACTGCAGCCAAAGGTCAGAAAGAAGTTAAGAAAGATGTTGAACTTTCTAAAACTGGAAAAAATGTTGCTGTTAAGTTAGATAACATTCTTTATGAGTACAATAAATACACGTTAAGTTCAATAGGTAGAGCTGAATTAGATACGTTGGTATTATTCTTGAAAGAAAATAAAGATGTTACCGTTGATGTTAGTTCACATACTGATAGTAGAGGTAAAGCAGAATACAACATGAATTTATCAAAACTTCGTAGTCAAAGTTGTGTGAATTATTTAGTTACGAAGGGAATTCCTAGAGTTAAACTGAACGTTAAAAATTATGGTGAAACTGAATTGTTAAACCAATGTGCAGATGGTATTGAATGTACTGAAGAATTACATCAAATCAACCGTCGTACTGAGTTTGTCTTAATATTTCCTGAAGATGATAAGGAAGTAAAAAAATAGTTATTCTTTAAGTCATTAAAATAGCCTGTGGATTTTCCTCAGGCTATTTTGTTTTAAAGATATTACTAGTATATTTGTAAAAGTTCATTGTTTCATAATACTTATACAGAAAGGTGGAGGGACTGGCCCTAAGATACCTTGGCAACCTACTTAATAGTAAGGTGCCAATTCCTATTTGCAAAAGCAGAAAAGATAAGTGACTTCAATTTCCGTATAAGTATTCCAACAATAAAAAAATAAAAGATGGATATACGTGAAGTATTAAACAAAAGAATTTTAGTCTTAGATGGTGCAATGGGTACCATGATTCAACGACATACATTAACAGAAGAAGATTTTAGGAAAGGTTGGTTTGAAAATCATCCGTCACCATTGAAGGGAAATAATGATCTGTTGTCATTAACACGACCAGATATTATCGAAGAAATTCATCGCTTATATTATGAGGCAGGTGCAGATATTGCCGAGACAAATACTTTTTCAGGAACAACGATTGCACAAGCGGACTATGGTTTGGAAGCTGCTGTATATGACATCAATTTTCATTCTGCTCAAATAGCACGTAAGGTGGCTGATGAATTTACGGCAAAAGAACCAAATAAACCTCGTTTTGTTGCTGGTTCAATCGGACCTACTAATCGTACAGCTTCCATTTCTCCAGATGTAAATGATCCAGGATATCGAGCAGTGACCTTTGATGATCTGGTCGTTGCTTATACACAACAAGTGGAAGCACTTATGGACGGTGGAGTAGATTTGCTATTGGTGGAAACTGTTTTTGATACCTTGAATGCGAAAGCTGCATTATTTGCTATTGATGAAGTGTTTGAAAAAAGAGGAGTAAAAATCCCTATCATGGTTTCAGGTACAATTACTGATGCCAGTGGAAGAACATTAACTGGTCAAACAGCTGAAGCATTTTTAATTTCAATTTCTCATTTGCCATTATTAAGTGTTGGTTTCAATTGTGCGTTAGGTGCCTCTATGATGCGTCCATATTTACAAGTATTAGCGAAGAATGCTCCTTTTGCAGTTAGTGCCCATCCGAATGCAGGTCTACCGAATGAATTTGGAAAATACGATGAAACAGCGGAGATGATGGCAGCTCAGATTAAAGAATTTTTAGATGAAAATTTAATAAACATCATTGGCGGATGTTGTGGTACTACTCCTGATCATATTCGTGCAATTGCTAATCTTGCCAAAAACTACCAACCACGTCAAATTGATTTAAACTATTAAGATGAATACGAATTTACCACCTTTAAAATTATCAGGATTAGAGCCTTTAGTGCTTACAAAAGAAACTAATTTTATCAATATTGGTGAACGTACAAACGTTACTGGATCTCGAGCATTCTTAAGGATGATCAAAGAAGGACGTTTTGAAGATGCTTTGTCTGTTGCCTTAGAACAAGTTCAAGGAGGTGCTCAAATCATTGATGTCAATATGGATGAAGGAATGATTGATGGGAAAGCTGCAATGGTTCAATTTTTGAATTTGATCGCTTCAGAACCTGATATTTCTCGTGTTCCAATTATGATTGATAGTTCCAAGTGGGAGATTATTGAAGCCGGATTAAAATGTATACAAGGGAAAGGAATCGTGAATTCAATTTCATTGAAAGAAGGTGAAGCAAATTTTATTGAACAAGCTAAAAAAATCAAACGCTATGGTGCGGCTGTTATAGTCATGGCTTTTGACGAAGATGGTCAGGCAGACTCTTATGAACGCAGAATTGAAATTTGTGAACGTTCGTATCGTGTATTAGTTGATATAGTTAATTTTCCTGCACAAGACATTATTTTTGATCCAAATATTTTTCCTGTTGCAACAGGAATGGAAGAGCACAATAACAATGCAGTTGATTTTTTCAGGGCAACTAAATGGATACGAACAAATTTACCAGGTGCACATGTAAGTGGCGGGGTATCTAATGTTTCATTTTCATTTAGAGGAAATGATAAGGTACGTGAAGCGATGCATTCCGTATTTCTATACTATGCCATAAAAGAAGGTATGGATATGGGAATTGTGAATCCTACCATGATTGAGATTTACGATAATATCCCTAAAGATTTATTGGAACATGTTGAAGATGTAATCTTAAATCGAAGACAAGATGCTACAGAACGTTTGTTGGAATTTGCGGAAACTGTAAAAGGGGATGCGACAAAAAAAGAAGTTGATTTATCTTGGAGAAATGCACCTGTTCAAGAACGTTTAGCACATGCATTAATCAAAGGAATTGTAGAATTTATTGACGATGATACCGAAGAGTGTCGTAAATTATATCCACGTCCAATTCAAGTAATTGAAGGTCCGTTGATGGATGGAATGAATGTAGTTGGTGATTTATTTGGAAGTGGAAAGATGTTTTTACCGCAGGTAGTAAAATCAGCACGTGTTATGAAAAAAGCAGTTGCAGTTTTATTACCCTATATTGAATTAGAGAAAGCAGGTACAAGTAGTTCAGCAGGAAAGGTATTGATGGCTACTGTAAAAGGTGATGTTCATGATATCGGAAAAAACATTGTAGGTGTTGTTCTTGGATGTAATAATTATGAAGTAGTTGATTTAGGAGTAATGGTTCCTGCAGAGAAAATCATTGAAGCAGCGATTAAGGAAAAAGTCGATGTGATTGGTTTAAGTGGATTGATTACACCTTCGTTAGATGAAATGGTACACATGGCTAAGGAAATGCAGCGTGCAGGATTATCGATACCGTTGATGATTGGTGGCGCTACAACCTCTAAAGTACATACCGCAGTTAAAATTGAAGAACATTACACGAATGGTCCGACGATACATGTATTAGATGCGTCAAGATCAGTTACGGTGGTTGAAAGTTTATTAGGGCAGCGGAAAGAAGCATTTGTTGCTGCAGTGAAAGATGAATATGATACATTGCGTACGCATCATGAAAAGCATCGAAGTGCAAAACGTTTACTTTCCTTAGAAACGGCTCGAAAAAATAATTTTCAGATTGAATGGAACCAAGAGGATTTGAAAAGACCTACTTTCCTTGGGAATAAAACCTTACTTAATTATCCTTTAGAAAAGCTAGTTGATTACATTGATTGGACACCATTTTTTCAGACCTGGGAATTACATGGTAAATATCCACAAATTCTAACAGATGAAGTAGTGGGGGTAGAAGCAACAAAATTGTTTGCTGATGCGCAACACATGTTAAAGAAAATAGTGGATGAAAAGTGGTTAGAAGCTCGTGCGGTTGTAGGTTTGTATCCTGCAAATAGTGTAGGTGATGATATCGAAATTTATACAGATGAATCTAGAACTACGGTTTCAAATATACAACATGCTCTTCGTCAACAAACAGAGAAAGTTGCTGGTGCTCCAAGTATGTCATTAGCAGATTTCATAGCACCTAAAGAAACAGGGTTAAATGATTATATTGGTGGTTTTGTGGTTACTACAGGGATTGGTTTGGATGAGAAAGTAGCGGAATTTGAAGCTGAACATGATGATTATAACTCTATTTTGTTAAAAGCACTAGGCGATCGTTTGGCTGAAGCATTTGCAGAACATTTACATGAAGTAGTAAGAACAGATTTCTGGGCATATGCTAGTCATGAAAAATTAACAAATGACGATTTGATTAAGGAAAAATATCAAGGTATTCGTCCTGCCCCAGGATATCCTGCTTGTCCAGATCATACGGAGAAAATAGGTTTGTTTAAATTGTTGGACGCAACAAATGTTACTGGAGTTACTTTAACTGAAAGTTTAGCCATGTTACCGACTTCATCTGTGAGTGGATGGTACTTTTCGCATCCACAATCAAAGTACTTTGGTTTAGGAAAAATCACGAATGAACAAGTTGAAGATATTGCAAGAAGAAAAGGGAAATCATTTGATGAAATGTCACGCTGGTTAGGAAGTGTAATTCACTAGTTTTTCGTACTTTTACTTTTCTTTTTTGAGGAATAATTGGTAGATGAAGTATTGTATCGTTTTTTGTTTCATTACGATTGTTAGTTTAATTGGACTAACTCAAGCACCGAATGCCGATTTTTCTACTACCACAACGAAAGTTTGTGTAGGTACTCCGGTTAGTTTTGCAAATTCTTCTAAAGCAGGAAATTCTCCCATACAATTATCTTCTTGGGATTTTGGAGATGGAAATACTTCTTCTGTTTCAGGTACTAATGGTTCTGATCATGCCTATACTACACCTGGTATATATACTGTTGAATTACTTGTTATTTCTAAGAGTAGTGTTACAGGTACAAAAAAGAGGTCAAATTATATAGAAGTTTTAGCGTTGCCGAAAGCAGATTTTGATTTCTCTGGGGATAAATGTAGTATACCAGCGACAATTGGAATTGTTAATAAATCTTCTTCAGGTTCTGGATATACCTATAATTGGGATTTTGGGAATGGACAAACGAGTACATCAAACTCTCCGACACCAGTAATCTATAATTCTTCTGGAACTTTTTCTGTTTCGTTGACTTTATCAAATAGTTATCCGGGTTGCTCAAGTTCTTCAGGTAACTTAACTAAATCATTCACTATCTATGATTTTACGGGGGTAGTGACAGGTCCAAATATCATATGTGCTAAATCATCAGCATCTTTAGTCATTAAGCCAAACAGAAAAGTGGATAGCTATTCTTGGGATTTCGGAAATCAAACGACAGGTGGAAATAATGATACGATGTCTGGTTATTTCAAAAAAGCGGGAAATTATATGGTAGAAGTCACTATGGTTGATAACACCATAAATTGTCAGGCAAAATCATATTACAAAGTCCAAGTTAAACCATTGCCAACACCTTCATTTTCTATTGATAAGATTAAAGTATGTCCTACATTTCCTGTTCAATTTACAAATACTTCAACAGAAGGAACAAATTTTGAATGGAATTTTGGGACAGAGAGTTTTTCAGGTAAAAATCCTCCATCAATAACCTACAGTAAAGAAGGGGATTATACGGTAAGTTTAACCTGTAAAGGAACAAACGGATGTACTGGAACTACTGAAATTGAGAAATATGTATTGGTACATAATCCACACCCTAAAATTTCTGCAGATAAAGTTAAGGGATGCTCAATGCTCTCTACTCAATTTTCTGATTCCTCAAAGATGTCAGACGTGAATAATCCGATAGTTAAGTGGGAATGGGATTTAGGTAACGGTCATACATTTGTAGGTAAAACCCCTCCAAATCAAGTTTATGATGTTGGAAAATATGATGTTAAGTTAAAATTAACAACTTTACTGAATTGTGTAAATGATACAGTGTTTAAGTATTTTATTAAAGTTGGTCGTATTGATCAAAAGAATTTCACCGTTCAACCTAAAGCGGAATGTATCAAAACACCAATTCAATTTACAGATGCAAGTACACTTTTAGCACCACATACAGCAGATGAAGTAACATATTTTTGGGATTTTGGAGATGGAGTGAAAATAACAGAATTTAATCCTAAACATTCGTACAGTCTTGATACAGGATACTTTAACGTTAAATTGAAAATTGATTTTAGAGGTTGTATTGACTCATTAACACTTCCGAATGTTGTTTATATTAAACCTTCATTGGCTCGATTTGATGTTCAAAAATTGTATTGTAATCCTGTGATGGATGTTAACGTTGTGTTTAATGATCATTCAAAATCACGTAAATCAGATGATGTATCCGTTCATTGGGCTTTTGGAGATGGCAAAACAGCGACGATTTCAAAAGTGAATATGAATGTTATTTCTTTAGGTTCATCATCTTCTATTTTTTCGAATTATGGTGATTATACAGCTATACAAACAGTTACTAATCACACAACTGGTTGTGTAGATACAGCAATTCGAGAATTTCATATCTCTTGGGTTAAACCAAATTTTACGGTTGATCGTGATTCAGTTTGTCAATTATCTGAGATGGGTTTTTATGATAAAAGCACCTCTTTTGTAAAACATCCATTGACCACTTGGGAGTTTAAAACTGGAGATGGCGGACAAGTTTCAGGTCAGCAACCCAAATATGTTTATCAAAAAGGAGGTAGGTTTGAAATAGTATTAACACCTACAAATTCTGTGGGCTGTTTTGATAAAAAGGTTTATGATAGTTTAACTGTATTGACGTTGCCCAAGGCAGAAATTCTTTCAGATAAGAAAATAGGTTGTGAAGGAGATACGATTACATATAAGAATAGTTCTTTTGTACAGAAAAATGGGGTTTCAATGAAGTCTTTTATCTGGAAGTTTGATTATTCTAAAAAGCAAGATTCAACCTTTAAATTAAATGAATTAAAATCTTTAACTTATCTATCTGTTGGAGTGTATAATACCTATTTGCAAGTTAGAGATAAGTTTGGTTGTAAATCGTTCGTGGATACAGCTATAATTGAAATTACAAAGCCAAGTTCTGAATATGTATACAAACCGATTGTTTGTCAGAATGAGTTTTTTACGACTTATTGTAAAAATTTTGTATCAGGGACTCAAAATACATGGATTATTGATAATAATCAAGTGTTGAATAATAAGGATACTTTAATTTATTCTTTTCAAGATAAATCGAGTGAAACCTCTGTTAAGCATACTATTTCGATGTATTCCATAGATAAAAATGGATGCAGAAATAAAAAAGACAATATAATTACTGTTTCTCTACCTAAAGCAAACATATCTTCTCATTTAACAAGTCAGTTAGAAAATAACATGAATGAAAAAGGAGAGTTTAAATGTCCACCGATTGAAGGGAAATATCAAGATATAACTGCATCTATTGGAAAAATTGATTCTTCTTTTTGGAGTTTTGGAGTAGGGAAGAAGTCAATCATACATTCTCCTACTATTAATTATCTTTTTCCGGGAACCTATTCTATTTCATTAAAATCTAAAGATGAATACGGGTGTGTAAGCGATACAACACTTGTTGATTTTTTGACAATTTTAGGTCCAAAAGCTATTTCATCATGGAGTAGTATGGGAGATATTTGTGGTCAGAATTATGCATTTAAATTGTCAAAATTAGAAAATGTGACCTCAATTTATTGGACATTAGATGATAAAACTTTTGTTGCTGATTCTTTAACGTTTAAACATTCCTATCAAAACATTCAAAAGTTTGGCCCAACGGTTACGTTAAAAGATCCAGAAGGATGTAAAGTAGTCTATCCTTTAGATACAATTACAATTCCAGATAAAGGGATTAAAGCCGCTTTTGAAATAGAAAACATAACGATTAAAATAGGGGAGAGTTCTATTTATAAAGATTTTTCAATTCCTAAAAATCAATTGAAATCTTGGGATTGGAAATTAGGAGATGGCGATTCTGTTAATAGTTCTCAAAACCAAATAGTTAGTAAGAAATATATTATTGGTGGATCAAAAGAAATTATTTTAACAATCAAAGACATTAATGGGTGTTCTGATCAAGATGTACACACTATTTTTGTAGTTGATGATTATGATGTCCCCAATGTTTTTACACCAAATGGGGATGGTATCAATGATTATTTAGTATTGTTTGATGAAATATTTTCAAATTACACAATAAATATTTTTAATCGTTGGGGAAACATAATTTATACTGCAAATGACCAAAAAGGAAAATCCCTTTGGGACGGTACAAATGGTAAAAATAAGCTGATGGAAGATGGAGTTTATTTTTACAAGTTGCAAGGTACTTTCTTAGACGGTCATATTTATAATAAGTCAGGAAGTATAAGCTTATTTAGTAAAGATTAATCAAGTGCAGCCAAACACATGGATTGCATGCCAATGATTAGAGCGTTTTTATCGATGTCAAAACGAGGATGATGAACTCCAAAAGTGATACCTTTTTCAATATTTCCTACACCTAATCTTACAAAGCAAACAGGTATTTCTTGCGAGTAAAATGCAAAATCTTCGGATGTTAAACGGATTGGAAGTTCTTCAACTTGATTAGCGCCTAAAAAAAGTTCACTTTTTTGTTTAAGTTTTCGTGTCAATTCTTCATTATTAAAAAGACATGGGTAACCCCTACTAATTTCAACATCTACAGTCCCTCCAAAAGTGTTAGCAATCGAGTTTGCTTGTTGTTTGATGAGTTCCAAAGCTTTTTCTCTCCACGTTTCATCCATTGTTCTGAATGTACCTTTTAAATGTACTGTAGAAGGAATAACGTTTGTAGCGCCTAAACCTTCGAAATGACCAAAGGAAAGTACACATGGAGTTTTTGGATCACAAGAACGACTAACAATTTGTTGTAGTGAAGTTACGATATTAGCACCAATCAAAATTGGGTCGATACATTGATGAGGCATTGCGCCATGTCCTCCTTTTCCATGAATAGTCATGTATATTTCATCACATGAGGCCATGTAAAGTCCTTCTTTAAAACCAATTTTTCCAGTCTCCATTTCAGGAAATACATGTAAGGCAAACATGCGGTAAACGTTAGGGTTTTTAAGTACACCTTCTTGAATTAGGATTGATGCACCTCCAGGGTTTTTTTCTTCACCTGGTTGAAAAATTAGTTTGATAGGGTTCGGTAAATCATTCCTCTTAGCCATCAGAATTTCTGCGGCGCCTAACAAAATACTAGTGTGCACATCATGACCACACGCATGCATTTTACCTGTGATGGTTGACTTATAAGGAACATTGTTTTCTTCTTGAATTGGAAGTGCATCTAAATCAGCTCGAAGTCCTATAAATGAATCATTTAAAGAGTGATGATCTCCCATGATTAATCCAATTACACCTGTATTTCCGATGTTTTGATTGGATATACCTAGTTCAGTAAGTTTAGAACTTACAAAATTAGAAGTTTCAAATTCTTCAAATGATAATTCAGGGTGTGCATGAAGATGCTCTCGATAACTATTGATTTTATCTAATAATTCAACAGATTTTTCTCGAATATACGCTTGAATTTCCATACTCACTGCTTGATTGAATTATAACCTGAAAGAATCATTTTAATAGAAACATAAATCATGATAATTCCAAATACTAGTTTTACGATACCTGGGTGTAATTTAAGGGAGATTTTCGATCCAAAATATCCACCTATAATGAATGCAAGAGCAATAATTCCGCCATACCACCAATTTATATTTCCAGCTTTTTGATAATTCATGACTGCTAATATTCCAATAGGAGGAAGCATTAGTAAAAGGCTTGTGCCTTGAGCTTGATGTTGCGTCAATCCCATGAAATAAACTAATGCGGGAACAATCACTATTCCTCCACCGACACCGATGAATCCACTAATCATACCTGCTAATACTCCAATAGCGAGGAGAATTAATATTTCATTAAGAGTTAAATTCATTTTATTGAAATTCATTTTTTTTAGTCGAAAGTATAAAGTTAAAAGTTTTTATTAGACTCTAGACTACAGACACTAGACATTAGATTTTGATCTTAAATAATTGATTCTAATTTTAGTCTATAGTCTATAGTCTCATGTCTGAGGTCTCATGTCTGAGGTCTAATGTCTCATGTCTCATTCAATTAATAAATTACACCCACGTATGTCCGCATTATCAAATCTACCTAATAATTGAAATGAATTTCCTATTATTTTCCCCAAGTCTTGTGTGGCAATAAAAGAACAAGAGTATAGGTTAGCTAAATCAATCACATTAATTCCACCAGATTTTCCTTTTTCTTCATAACTCAATGCGTCATTCACATCTCGAATAAGGATTTTCATCCACGGAGGAGTGGTGAAGAGTCCATTTTTATCACTATAAGCTTGAGATAATAATTCACTCATACCGTATTCTGATGCAATAAAATCAACATTGAATCCGTTTTTTAGTTCTGCATGAAGTTCTTCTTTCGTTAATTCTTTTCGACGACCCTTCATTCCGCCTGTTTCGATAATTATTGCTTCGGACAAATCGGGTTCTAATGCTGCTAAATCAAGTAGTGCATAACTTACACCAAAGATTATTACTTTTTTACCTTGATATACAGCTAGCTTATAGGTTTCTTTGATTTTGTCTATCTCGTTTAAATAAAATCCTGACAGTTGATTATTACTTAATTGAATCAATCGATTGACCATATACACCAAGCTTGATTCACCTTGTTCGATGTAATTTGGTAATAGTGCTATTATTACTTGATCTTCAGGATTTCCTAACTGATTTCTATAGGTTGGTTCAAACGATTGTTTATACATTTGTAAAGATTCAACATAGTGCTGACTTCTATTCCCTCCAGTTCCACTGCTTTTGAAAAGAATCTCAATTTCTTTTTCAAAACATCTTACTTCGTGCGTTTTAAAAAATGAAATTGGTAAAAAAGGAATTTCAGTTAGTTTTTGAGGTTTATTTTTACCTAGATAATCTACAAATTGTTTATAAATTGG
This sequence comes from Bacteroidota bacterium, assembly GCA_947378245.1. Lineage (GTDB taxonomy): Bacteria > Bacteroidota > Bacteroidia > Flavobacteriales_D > Crocinitomicaceae > CANHVK01. The sequence continues at coordinate 9,750 of CANCJF010000006.1, read as the reverse complement.
ATTTCTAGTGTATTGATAATGAAATACATCAATTGCAGTTTCTTCAAAAGTTGAAGGTGTGACAGAAAATATTTTATTTTCCAATTAGTATAAAAAATGATGATATGGATAACGTATCTTAAAAATCTCTTTTACCTTTTCATAAACAACTGTCTTGAATTCTTCAATGTTTTCTTTGTTTTCAGCAGAAATAAAAACGCAATCTTTGTTATTCATTTTCGACATCCACGTTTTTTTTAATTCTTCTAAGGAAATATTTTCTCTTAGTGTAGGACTTAGATCGTCTTCATCTTTTTGAATATGGTTAAAAGCGTCGATTTTATTAAAAACCACAATGGTTGGTTTTTCAGAATTGTCAATTTCAGCAAGTGTTTCGTTTACTACTTTAAATTGATCTTCAAAATTTGGGTGTGATATATCAAGTACATGTATTAATAGATCTGCCTCTCTTACTTCATCTAACGTAGACTTAAACGATTCGATTAATTGATGTGGAAGTTTTCGGATGAAACCAACAGTATCGGTTAATAAAAAAGGTAAATTTTCGATGACTACTTTTCGTACGGTTGTATCTAACGTGGCAAATAATTTATTTTCAGCAAAAACTTCGGATTTACTAATCATATTCATGATCGTACTTTTTCCTACATTCGTATAACCTACAAGAGCTACTCGAACTAATTGACCACGATTTCCTCTTTGTATCGACATTTGTTTATCGATTTCCTGTAATTTTTCTTTCATTAAGGAGATACGCATTTGAATAACACGACGGTCACTTTCTATTTGAGATTCTCCAGGTCCACGAAGTCCAATACCACCTTTTTGTCGTTCAAGGTGGGTCCACATACGTGTCAATCGTGGTAACATGTATTGAAGTTGTGCTAATTCTACTTGTGTTTTAGCGTGTGAAGTTCGTGCGCGGCTAGCAAAAATATCTAAAATTAAAATGTTTCTATCTAAGATTTTACATTCCAATTCACGTTCAATATTTCTAAGTTGAGAAGGGGAAAGTTCATCATCAAAGATGACCATCTCAATTTTTTCTTTTTTAATATATTCTTTTATTTCCTCTAATTTACCTGTTCCAACAAAAGTCTTGGGATTTTGCATAGGTAATTTTTGCAGGAAACGTTTCACCGTAATTGCTCCTGCTGTATGAGCAAGAAATTCTAATTCGTCTAAGTAATCATTAGCAGTTTCGTCGCTCACTTTTTGAGTTACGACCCCAACTAATACACAAATTTCTTCAACATGATCAACAACAACGTGTCCTTCTTCCATTAGTTACGTAATGATTTTATAAATGAGACCAAAGAATCAATCTCGGTTTCAGAATTTAATAAGTCTTTAAAAGGCATCATCCCTTTATCATTTCCATTTTCGATTGTACGCTTAATCTGAATCTCGGTCATTTTACTAACTTTCAAATTAGCAGCTCCAGAAACACCTTTTGTTCCATCCATACCATGACATGCTTCACAATGAAGCGTGTAAAGTGCTTTAGCATCTACAACTATATTAGTATCCTTTTTTTGGGAATTACTATTTTTAGTAGGAGTTGAACAAGCAAAAATTAGGAATAAACCAAGAAGTATACTTCCAATTTTTAGAACCATCCTGCACCTAAATTTCTAAAAGGCCAAGGAATTGCAGCTAATATTAAAATAAACCCAATCAAATACCATTTTGCAATCAATTGATGTTTAGAATATGGTGCTTCTGTTTTTTCAGCCTTCTTACGTCCTATAGTTACAATTACTAATGCGATAATCATTAATAATATGTGCTCCATTCCATAAAAACGTAACATCGGTTGTTTCATCCAACCAGCAATAAATTGAACTTTATCACTTTTGAAGTATAGGATTAATCCAAGCAATAATTGTGTATGTAAGGAAATCATTGTAAAAAGATTGATCATTTTATCTTTCTTTTCATAGTTAGAAGAACCTTTTTTTGAAATCGCATTAATAATAGCAAATACTAATAAAATTAGAGCTACCCAACGAAGTCCTGAATGTGCGTGTTTTAAAATTTCCATGTTTATTTTTTAACTGTTTCTAATGCTTCAACATCTTCATCTAATTCCTCCATTTCTTTTTCAAGTGCTTTGTCTTCTTCAGACATTTCTACTTTTTTTGGAGCAGCTTTTTCGGTTTTTGGAGCTTCAGAACATGCTGTTAGTACTGAAGAGATTATAATTCCAAGAATAAAAAATATTTTTTTCATGAGTATAAAATTAAGGTTTTTTTTTGTGAACTGTGTTAGGCATCTAAGAAAAACTATGTAATTTTGAATTCAAATTTTAAAACTAACTATTATGTCATTTGAATTACCAAAATTACCTTATGCATACGATGCTTTGGAACCACATATCGATGCAAGAACAATGGAAATACACCATTCAAAACATCATCAAGCGTATATCACTAATTTAAACGCTGCAATTGCAGGGACTGATTTAGAAGGCAAGTCTATTGAAGAAATTTTGAAAGTATGTAAAGATAAACCAGCTGTTAGAAATAATGGAGGAGGATATTGGAATCACAATTTATTTTGGGAAGTTATGGCTCCAAATGCTGGAGGACAACCAACAGGTGAACTAGCGGCTGCGATTGATGTTGCTTTTGGTTCTTTTGATGCATTTAAAGAAGAATTTGCTAAAGCTGGAGCGACTCGTTTTGGTTCTGGATGGGCTTGGTTATGTGTAGAAGGTGGAAAACTTGTTGTTTGCTCTACAGCAAATCAAGATAATCCTTTAATGGGTGAAGGATGTACTGGGACAGCTATTTTAGCAATGGATGTTTGGGAGCATGCTTATTACTTGAATTACCAAAATAGAAGACCTGATTATATTAATGCATTTTTTAATGTAATTAATTGGGCGGTGGTTGCAGAGAAATTTTCTGCTGCGAAGTAATTAAACTTTACAAAAAAAGAAAGCGACCAATTGGTCGCTTTTTTTATGCAATTTCTAAATCGTCCACTGAAATTACACCTTTGATTTCGGGTGCAATTTTTAATATAGCCTCTTCTAAACCAGCTTTTAATGTCATAACGCTCATCGAGCAAGAGCTACAAGCACCTAATAATCTCACTCTCACAATTCCTTCATTAGTGATGTCAATCAACTCCATGTCGCCTCCATCGTCATTAAGGAAAGGTCTTAATTGCTCGATTGAATTATTTACTAATACGATTAATTCCTCTTTTGTATGCATTTTACTTTTTCTTAAAAGATTCTAATGTAGTAATGAACGTTTGTGTTAGTTCATCAAAAGCTTTAGATGTTGGAGTGTTTTCTTGGAAAACTGCAGGTCTCCCAACATCCCCAGCTTCACGAACAGATTGTACCAAAGGAATGTGTCCTAAAAATGGTATGTTCATCCCTTCAGCTAAATTTTTAGCGCCATCTCTACCAAATATATAATATTTATTTTGAGGTAATTCTGCAGGGGTAAACCAAGCCATATTTTCAATCATGCCAATTACCGGAACGTTAATGTTTTCTAATTTAAACATATTAACACCTTTGCGAGCATCTGCCAATGCAATCTCTTGAGGAGTACTTACAATCACAGCGCCATCCAACGGTACCGTTTGTACTAATGACAAATGAATGTCTCCAGTACCTGGTGGTAAGTCAATCAAAAGGAAGTCTAATTCACCCCAATGAGCATCCGTAAAAAGTTGCGTTAGAGCTTTTGCAGCCATAGGACCTCTCCATACAACAGCATTATCTTGATCCGTAAAAAATCCAATAGAAAGTAGTTTAATTCCGTGGTTTTCTACGGGGTTAATTTTCCCTACTCCATCAATATCAATCATGGTAGGTCTTTCACCAACCACATCAAACATGGTAGGCATAGATGGGCCATAAATATCAGCGTCGACGATTCCAACTTTATATCCAGCTTTTGTAAGTCCACCAGCAAGATTTGCTGTAACTGTAGATTTACCCACTCCACCTTTTCCTGAAGCGATAGCAATAATATATTTTACATCGGGTAGAATTTTTCTTCGAGCAGCAATACTCTCGGCTGGAAGTCCTTTTACTATAGTTGTAAATTGTATTTCTTTGCCAAATGTATTTTTTAAGTTGTACTCAATAAGTTCTTGTAATCTTTTTCTAGCGTGTAATGCAGGATTTGAAACAAAAACTTCTAAGTGAATTTTTGAATCATCAAACTCTATTTTTTCTACTAGGTTAGCAGAAACGATGTCTTTTTTTAAATCTGGTTCAATAACGTTAGAAAGTACGTTAAGAATATTTTCTCGAGTAATCGACATAATAAAAGTGAGTTGAGCCTTTAGCTAGCTTTATTAGTTTCTTTAATTGAATTGATACATTTTTCTTGCAATTCAACAATTTCTTTGGTTGAACCAGCATCACGTGTTTCAAAAACATAAATAATTTCATTAATTACTTTTGTCATAAATAAATGAAAAGTCTTATGTTCAACTCCTACTTTGTTGGATGCATTTTTCTTTCCATCAACCTTTAAAGTTCTTTCATAGATTAAAGTATTTGGAGTTTTTTTAAGAAATTTCACATTGTAAAATTCTAAATCGTTTAGTTTTTTTAGTTCAGCATTTAAAATTTCTTTATCGTCCCCCCAATCATTAATTACCAATTCAAAATTTGGTCCAATTTTTAAGTCCCACATAAAATCTCCCTCCGTATGATTTACTTCAACTTTTGTGGAGGCCCCTACATTTGAAGTTTCATCAGGTAACAAAATTGTAGCAGGAATATCGTATTCTTTTAAAGAAAATTCATTAAAATCTAATAATGCTTCGTCGATAACTTGTTCGTTGCTATTTTCATCTGAATTAGAACATGCAGTTAAGGTTAAGCAACTGATAAATAATGAATAAATGATAAACTTGAACTTCATGTGACTGATATTTCTAGGTTTGATTAAAACAAATATACAATTTATGCGTACAAAAATACGAATTTCGTAAGAGATTAGGTGTGAATCGACTTCATAAACAGATGAATTATTTTGAATATAATCAATATTTATCTAAACAATCTTAATTTTACAAATTCTAATTTTTATTAATTAATAGATTAAGTATGAAAATTTATTTGTTTTTGTTGATTATTTCGTTTTCAATTTCAGTAATTGCTCAAAAAAAAGAATTAACATTGAGTGAATCTGTGTTACAACAATATCGTGCATTAGGTCCAGATAAGATGCATGGATTTATGTGGTTGCCAAAATCAGATAAGTACAGCTATTTAGCAGATAAGTTCACAACACTAAAAATAAATTCGGCTGTTGATTCAAAAGTTAACTTTTCAGTTTTGATTACAGAAGTAAACGCCTCATTGTCAACAGAATTTAGGAGTTTTTACGGTTATACATGGAAAGATGAGAATGTAGTCATTTTACATGCTGAAAATGTTTACTACGAATTTGATGTTAATTCCAAAAAAGGGAGGGAAATTTTTGAATTAGATGAAAAATCGGAAAATATAGATTATGATATTTACAAGGATTTAGTAGCATATACCGTGCAAAATAATTTATTTGTTCTTAAAAAGGGAGAGATTATTCAACTCACTTCAAATTCAGATAAAAATATTGTTTCAGGTAAATATTTTGCGCGAAATGAGTTTGGAATTTCGAAAGGAACTTTTTGGTCACCAGAAGGAAACCTACTTGCTTTTTATCAAAAAGATGAATCAGAAGTGCATAATTATCCTTTGTTAGATATCGAGTCGACACCAGGTGAATTAATATCTATTAAATATCCAATGGCAGGGCAAAAATCTGAAAAGCCACGTGTTGGAGTTTATAATTTCAACACGAAACAAACTGTTTTTATTTCTCCAAGAGGAAAAAAGGACGACTATTTAACGAATTTAACTTGGACGCCAGATGAAAAATATGTAGTCATTGTTGAATTAAATCGTGGTCAAAATCATTTGTGGGTAAATATTTATGATGCCTTAACTGGTGAGTTTGTTCGAACCTTATTTGATGAGAAAAATGAAAAATGGGTTGAACCTGAGAATCCTGTGTTTTTCCCTTCTAAGTCTTCAAATGATTTTGTTTGGATTTCACAACGTGATGGATTTAATAATTTATACTATTACGATTGGAGTGATAAACTTAAATTACAATTAACAATTAATAAATTTGTCACTAAAAACATTGTTGGAACTATCAATAAAGGAAGTGAAATTGTTTTTATGGCAACTGGAGAAAATCCATTAGACATGAATTATTTTGCTGTTAACCTAAAAGGTAAACAACGTTTAATTACTAAAAATTCAGGAACGCACAGCCTACAAATTGGGATGGATGGGAAATGGTTTTTTGATGAGTTTTCAAGTCATTCTATTCCATCTAAATCATTATTATTAAATGGGAAAGGTGACGTAGTTAATGAGCTAGTGATTGCTAAAGATAAGTTGGCAGATTATAAAATAGGAATTACTGAAATTAATTCAATTAAAGCTGAAGACGGTACAAAATTATATACTCGTTTAATCAAACCAAGCAATTTTGATCCTTCCAAAAAGTACCCTGTAATGGTTTACGTCTATGGAGGGCCACATGCTCAAATGATACAAAACGAATGGTTAGATGGTTCTAATTTATGGATGCATTGGATGGCTGAAAAAGGGTATTTAGTCTTTACAGTAGATAATAGAGGATCTGCAAATCGTGGTTTTGAATTCGAAAGTGGTATTCATAGACAATTAGGAACTATTGAAATGGAAGATCAATTACAAGGTGTAAAGTATTTGAAATCTTTACCATATGTTGATTCATCTCGTTTGGCGGTTCACGGTTGGAGCTTTGGCGGATTTATGACGACATCATTAATGTTACGTAAACCTGGAACATTTAAAGTTGGAGTTGCTGGAGGACCAGTAACAGATTGGAAATATTATGAAATTATGTATGGTGAACGTTATATGGATTTACCTGAAGAAAATGTGGAAGGATATAAAAAAGCTTCTTTATTGAATTACACAAAAAATTTAAAAGGAAATTTATTATTAATTCATGGAACAGCTGATGATGTAGTGGTAATGCAACATAATTATTCATTGATCAAACAATTTGTTGAAGATGGAGTTCAAGTGGACTTCTTCCCTTACCCGATGCATCCACACAATGTCATGGGGAAAGATCGCGTTCATTTGATTGAAAAAATCTTAACCTACATTCTTAAAAACAACAATTAATACTCAGTTTAAAGTCAATTTATCATGGAATTTAAAGTAGTAGAAAAAGCATTCAAACTCATGTGTACTGCTAAGACTTTAGCGGAAAAATATGAAGATAATAAAGAAATCACTTCCAAATATGTTCATGCTACTTCACGTGGTCATGAGGCTATTCAATTAGCTGTTGGGTTACAATTGTTACCGCAAGATTGGGTCTCTCCCTATTACCGAGATGATAGTATTTTATTGGGAATAGGAATGACACCGTATGAATTGATGTTGCAAGTATTTGCGAAGAAAGACGATCCGTTTTCTGGAGGAAGAACCTATTATTCTCATCCTTCTTTGAAGCGAGATAATATGCCGAAAATTCCACATCAATCATCTGCAACAGGGATGCAAGCAATTCCTACAACAGGGATTGCAATGGGGATACAATACAAAGAAAAACAAGGGTTAGCAGAAGAGTTTGAAGGAAAAAATCCTGTGGTTGTTTGTTCGTTGGGTGATGCGTCCTGTACAGAAGGTGAGGTTGCCGAGGCGTTTCAAATGGCTGCTTTAAAACAATTTCCGATTTTATATTTAGTACAAGATAACGGTTGGGATATTTCAGCGAATGCCAAAGAAACCAGAGCACAAGATATTACAGGTTATGCCAAAGGTTTTCATGGAATTGAAGTGAGAACCATCGATGGAAGTAATTTTGAAGAATCGTATGCTACTATTCAAGAGGTTTTTGAGATAATGCGTAAAGAGCGTAGACCATTTATTGTACATGCAAAAGTTCCATTATTAGGTCATCACACTTCTGGAGTTCGTAAAGAATGGTATAGAGATGATTTGGAAGAAGCAGCTACTCGTGATCCATATCCAAAATTAAAAACTGCTTTTTTACAACATGGAGCGACAGAAACTCAAATTTCTACGATTGAACATGAAGTGAAGCAATTCGTAGATGAATCGTATGATAAAGCATTAAATGCGCAAGATCCATTGCCTGAATCTATCCAAGATTTTATTTTCGCTCCAAGTCCAATTACGGAAGAAAAAGGACAACGTGAACCTCAAGGAAAGAAAAAAACAGTGATGGTCGACAGTGCATTGTTTGCTGTACGAGAGATAATGTCTAAACATCCAGAAGCATTGTTGTATGGTCAAGATGTGGGAGGACGTTTAGGAGGTGTTTTTAGAGAAGCAGCAACCTTAGCACAAACCTTTGGGGATGACCGTGTTTTTAATACGCCTATTCAAGAAGCGTTTATTATTGGAAGTACCGTTGGAATGTCAGCAGTTGGTTTAAAACCAATCGTTGAAGTACAGTTCGCAGATTATATTTGGCCAGGATTGAACCAGTTATTTACTGAGGTGAGTAGGTCATATTATTTGTCAAATGGTAAATGGCCAGTAAGTTGTATCATACGTGTTCCAATTGGAGCATATGGCTCTGGTGGACCCTATCATTCTTCCAGTGTAGAGTCTATTTTGACAAATATTCGTGGGATAAAAGTAGCATATCCTTCTACAGGAGCTGATTTAAAAGGATTGATGAAATCGGCATTTTATGATCCAAATCCAGTAGTTATATTAGAACACAAAGGCTTATATTGGTCGAAAATTCCAGGTACGGAAGGAGCGATGTCTATTGAACCAGATGATGAATATGTTATTCCTTTTGGAAAGGCGAGAGTAGTGAAAGAGGCGAATGAATCATTTATTCAATCGGGAGAATCTTGTGCTATTATTACTTATGGTAGAGGCGTTTATTGGTCTTTAGAAGCAGAGAAACAGTTTGAAGGACAAGTAGAAATTATTGATTTACGTACCTTGAATCCAGTTGATTTTGATACCATCAATGAAGTCACTAAGAAACACGGTAAAGTAATTGTAGTTACAGAGGAATCGGTCGAAGCATCGTTTTCATTAGGTCTTGCAGGAAGAATTCAACGGGATAATTTCAAGTTTTTGGATGCACCGGTACAAATTATAGGTTCGGTAGATACTCCAGCGATACCATTGAATTCTACCTTGGAAGCAGCATTGTTGACGAATGCTACAAAAGTTAAGAATAGTATTGGTTTTGTGTTGGGATATTAATGCGCCGTACTTATTTCATGCAACAACAACTGTGTTGCTAATGCTACCTGCGAGTAGTTTTGAGAAGAATTTCCAAAGGAACCAGCGGTTGTAGACCAAATCTGTTTGATAAGTTCTTGTCCACCTTGTGTGGGTTGAATTTTATTGATCACAGCGCGAACATTGGTAGCACCTGCGTGGTATACATGCATCACTAACAATCTAAACCAGAGATCCGTTTCGTTATAAGGTATGTTATGAGCTTGAAGGATACTTTTAACGGATGGAATACAAGAACGAGAAATTAATTGCGCTGCACCAAAAGCGGAGCGTTCGAAACTTTCTCGTTCATCAACAGAAGCATTTACAATCAATCCGTAATTACGTGCTACGCTTGGCATTAATTGAAATGCTCCATATGCACCAGATTCTGATTTTTTAAGTTGAGCAGGACTTTCAATTAAAAGTATTGCTTGGGCGTA